>NZ_LLZH01000331.1:0-209812 GCF_001509495.1 Actinoplanes awajinensis subsp. mycoplanecinus
GGATTCGCCCTGGCGGCGAACCGGCTGCCCCTGCCCTGCTTCGCAGGGAATCCGTTTCCTCTCCGGCCTGAAGGCCGGAGTATCCACGGAGGTATCCGACGACCGTCGCCCTCGTCGAGCACTACGGCTCCTGGGCCTGCGGCTGGAGCAGCCAGACGGCCGGCCGGCCGACGGCGCGCTGATCGTGGGATGGAGCGGTGTTCGAGGCGTCTCGCCGAGGCCACCGACCCGGCCGTCCCGGGCCGCGCGGGTCTACCTCGACGTGCTGCACTTCCACCCGTTCGTCGACGGCAACGCGCGGTCGGCGGCGCTCGCGCTGTACTTCGTCCTGGCCCGCGAGGACGTGGTGCTGGACCGCGCCGCCCCACTGCTGATGACCCGCTGGCCGGCTGCTGAGCCCCGCAGCGCCGAAGGCCTGGCCGGCTTCATCGCCGTGCTCATCAGACAGACCCGCCGTTGACACCATCCGCGTGAACCGCTCGACGCGGGATGGGTTTTGGCTGGCGCTCAGGGGTGCCTCCGCAGCGCGGAGGCACCCCTGGGGCCCAGCCGGGACCTGGGGGCGCGCTGCGGCCTGGAGTGGGCCGCAGTCGCGCGCGGGGCCACCAGGGAACCTGGCTTCTAGCCTGCGGCGGGGCGCTCGGTAGTCGTACCGAAGAAGGGGTGACCGGAAGTGGACAGCCGGCCTGGGGCTGGGGTCACTGGCGGGGGCCGTGGATCTCGTGGTGCAGGCGTTGCATACGTTCGTCGAGGCGGGCGGCGTCCTCCGCGGCGGCGGCCAACTCGGCGCGCAGGGCCGCCGGGACGTCCGCGTCGTGCTTGTAGTAGATCTTGTGTTCGAGGCTGGCCCAGAAGTCCATCGCCACGGTGCGCAGCTGGACCTCGACCGGGACCGCGACGACCTGGTCGGAGAGGAAGACCGGGATCTCGACGATCAGGTGCAGGCTGCGGTAGCCGTTCGGCTTGGGCTGGGCGATGTAGTCCTTCGTCACGACCAGGTGCACGTCGGGCTGGCGGGTCAGCATCCGGGCGACCGTGTAGACGTCCGGGACGAAACCGCAGACGATCCGGATCCCGGCGATGTCGCGGATCCGGGCGCGCATGTCGTCGAAGGTGAGCGGGCACTCGATCCGGCGCGCCTTCGCGGTGATGCTGGCCGGGGTCTTCAGGCGCGGGCTGACGTGCTCGATCGGGTTGCCGCGGCCGCGGTGCGCCAGCTCCTCGGCCAGAATATTGATCTTCGTGCCGATCTCCGCCAGACCGAATTTGTACACCATCAGGAACTTGTTCACGTCGGCGAACCCGTATGCACCGAACGGCCCGGTGACGTTGTCGTCGGGCGTACGCCGAGCGAGTTCCCCCAGCCCGGACTGCTCGGTCGTCACGATCAACTACTCCTCGGCGCGTCCGGTGACTTCCTCCACCGGACAATCGGCATTTCCGCACCGCACGGTAGCCGACTGCCGCTCGACCCGGACGAAAAGGTCAGCCGTTCTCACCCCACCTCCGGCGGGACCAGCGTCGCGGCGGTCGGGGTGAGGGCGCAACGGGCGGGGTGACCGGACCTGACGCGGGCGGGGTCGGCGCCGGTGACCGGGCGGCATTCACCCTGATGGGTGACGGAGCGTCGGCACCCGCGGGTGGTCACCGGTCGGATCCGGGGACGGGGGGCGGCTCCCCGGCGTACCCGAGGAATGCCTTTGATCGTCAATTCTTCGCCCGTGACCTGTGGCGCGTCGGCGCTGGGCCGGTTTCTTGTCCGCTCGACGCTGGCCCAGCAGGACGCCGGCCAGGACCAGGGCCAGGCCGCAGACCTGGCGGGCGCCGAGGGTCTCGCCGGAGACGGCCGTGCCGAGCAGGACGCCGGTCACCGGGTTGAGCAGGCCGATCAGGCCGACCGTGCCGGCGCTGAGGTGACGCAGGCCGGTGAACCAGGCCGCGAAGGCCACCGCGGTCGCCACCACCGTGACATAGGCGAACGCCACCGTCTCCCGCGCGTCCAGGACCGGCGGCACGCCCTCGACCAGCACCGCGGCCGGGAGCAGGATCAGCCCGCCCGCGATCAGCTGCCACGAGGTCAGCGAGAACACGTCGAGGCCGGCGCTCCACTTCTTCGCCAGGACGTAGCCGAGCGACGACATGGTCATCGCGGCGACCGAGGCGAGCACGCCGCGGGCGTCGACGGCGACCGGGCCGGTGAACAACATCAGACACACGCCGCCGACCCCGATCCCGGCGCCGGCCAGGTGCGCGGCCCGGGGCTGTTCGGAGAGCGCCGCCCAGGCCATCAGCATCAGCCCGACCGGCGACGTCGCCATGATCGTCGAGGCCACGCTGGTCGGGAGCAGCTGTGCGGCCAGGTAGATCAGCGCGAAGAACGCGCCCATGTTCAGGCTGCCCAGCACCAGCGAACGCCACCACCATTCGCCGGAGGGCAAACGTCGGCGGACCAGCAGGAGCAGCAGGCCGGCCGGGAGCGCGCGGATCGCGGCGCCGTAGAGCGGGTAGTCGGCGGGGAGGTAGCGGTGGGTGACGAAGTAGGTCGTACCGAACGCGATCGGGGCGAACGCGGTGATCAACGGCCACCGCAAGGTAGCTTCCATGGAAGACAATATAGCTTCCAAGGAAGCTATATTGGCAAGATGAGTGAGACGTCCGATCACGTCGCCCGGATTCAGCAGGCCTGGGCCCGAGAAAGGCCAGACCTTGACGTACGACCACAGGGCGTCATCGGCCGCCTGCACCGCCTGGCCGGGCACCTCACCGAGGAGTTGCGCCTGGTCTACCGGCGGTATGGGCTCGGCGAGGGCGAGTTCGACGTGCTCGCCGCCCTGCGCCGGGCCGGTGCACCGTTCGAACGCGCGCCCGGTGAACTCGCCACGCACACCATGGTCACCACCGGGGCGATGACCAAGCGCATCGACCGGCTGGAGCGGGACGGGCTGGTCACCAGGCGGCGCAGCTCGGGTGACGGGCGGTCGCGGGTGGTCGCGCTGACCGAGGCCGGGCGTGACCTGATCGACCGGGCGTTCGCCGAGCACATGCGCAACGAACGGCGACTGCTCGACATGCTGGCGCCGGACGACGCGGAACGGCTGGAGGCGATCCTGGCGACCTGGCTGGCCGGTTTCGAGTCCCCCTGAGCTCGCCGGCCCCGTCGCTTCGGGGCCGCTGGGCCGGGCGTCCTTTGTGCATACTTCAGGTCCTTGAGCGACGGGGGCGGACATGCACGCGGAATACCTCCGGGACGCGGCGATGACTGCGGCGATCTTCGGTTTCTTCACGATGAACTGGTTCGGCTGGGCGTTGGAGGGGCCCCCGGTGTCCTGGCGGCGGTGGTTGATCGGTGGGCTGGTGCTCGCTGGGCTGACCTGCGCGGCCGGAGTGGTGGTGGCGGTCCTGCACTGGTCGGACGGGACCGTTTTCGATCCGGATACCGGGCGGGTGTTCGGGATCGTGGTCGGGGTGGAGTTCGCGGTGGCCGGGATCGGGGCGGCCGTGCTCGGGGTGCGGCGGCGGGCGGCGTGGATCCCGGTGTGGATCGCGTTCGTGGTGGGGGTGCATCTGTTCCCGGTGGCGGCGATCCTGCACTACCCGGTGATCCATGTGGTGGCGGTGCTGGTCACGGCGGCTTCGGTGGTGGCGATTCCGGTGGCTCGGCGGCGGGGGCTGCTGCCCAGTGCGGTTGTCGGGGTGGGCACCGGGGTTCCGCTGGTGGCGGGCGGCGTCTATTCGCTGGTCAGTGCGGTGGTGGCGTTCTGAAGCTGTTCTTGCTGTCGGCGCGGCGGGGCGCCGGTTCGGGCGTGGAGCGCTGCGCACCTTCACACTCCACGCCGCCCCGGCGCCCTGCTCGGGAACTTATGGCGACTCCTGATCGGGGGGTGGCGCTCAGCCTCGCAGGCAGATCAGGACGGCACGGACCCGGCGGTGGCCGTCGGTCCCGCACCGATGACGCCGAGCAGCCAGGTGGCGGGGTCCAGCGCCGAGAGTGCACTGGCCACTGCCATGAGCAGCAGCAGACATGCGGTCAGGGCCGTGATGACACCGAGGGTGCTGTGCATGAATTTGACGCGGGCGCTCAGGTCGCCGCCGACACGCCGCTTCCAGACATGGGCGCTCGCCAGGGCGGCCGCCACCATCAGCGTGGCGGCAACCGCCACCGTGACCCAGTGGTATCGCTCGACCTCGCCGAGCAGTGCCGTCAACGCGGGAGAGCCGGCGTGCGGGCTTGCCGGTGCCGCCAGCGCCTCGCGCATTTCACTCACCGTCTGCGCTAATTGCCCGTCGGTGGTCCGACCGGGTAGCAGCGGCAGCAAGGCGACCAGCGGGACGGCCGTGGCCTGGATGTTCAGCACCAGCACTCCGGTGGCGAGAACCGTCGACACCGTTGCGGCCGTGGCAGCCACCGCGAGCCAGGGCCGGAATCGCAGGTATCGCCGCCACAGCGCGGTGGCGAGCAGGGCGAACACAACGACCGACGCCGTGCTGATCACCACTTTGATGGCATGCCATTGGAACCAGTAGTCGACCAGCGTCGTCAGGTCGGCGGGGAACGCGGCGGTTCCGCTTCGCCAATAGTCGGCCAGAGCACGCCCGAGGGCGTCCTGCCGTGTCGCGTCATTGTTGTAAGCCCCGAAGGTCGGCTCCAGGAGGGCTGCGGGGGCGAGCACGAATGCCGTCACCAGAGCTGCGCCGGCCGTCAGCAGCAACCCGATCACTGATGTCGAATGCAGTCGAATATTTCGGCGGTCGGAACCCGTTGCCGTGATCGGTGGAAATCGCATGGTGCGACGGTAGAGAAGGGACCGCTTGGAGCGCGATGGTGCTGGAGATAGCACCGTCGGGTGGGGTTGCCCTACCCCCTGCGGTATACGTAGCTCTACCCCCAGGGCGAGTTTCACCGTTGCCCTATGATCGGCCGGCCGGGGCGCGGGTGGGTCCGCACTCGCGTCGAGGGGAGACGGTGCCCGATGGACCTGCGTGAGCTGTGTTTTCACCTGCGCCACCGACGCCGGATGTACGTCTTCGACGATCGCTTCCTGACCGTGGTCGGTTTCGTCGAGGGCTACAACAGCGCACTCGATGGCAGGCCCCTGCGCGGATTCCACGATCACGTGGCTGAGCGCGTCCTGGGCCGGTATTCCCCTCGCCACTGGAGCATGATCATTGCGTCGGCGGAGCCGCTTGTGGCTGCCCGGGGCGATCGAGATCTCCATGACCTGCCGCAGGAACTGCAGCTCAGCTTGACGCATCGCCTGGTTGATCTCCTCGAGGAATACGCAGACCAGAGCCGAGACGCCTGATCCGGGCTGCTGACTGCACAACCAGCAGGCGCAGGATCCCCTGATCTACGTGTGCCCCTGGCCGGTCGGTCAAAGAGGCGGGGCTGGTTCTGCCGGCCGTTGTGGAGGCCGCGTCCGAGTGCGGTCGCGGCAGGCGCCCAGGACCGCGACCCGCCGACCACCCCGCCTGGCAGCCGACCGCTGCCCCCCCAGCGCCCGTGGGCCGGTGACGGTCGTGGCGTGCGCCGCGCGGACCGGGCGTCTGGGCACTGGTAGCGACGGGTGGCATGCCGACGGGCTCGGCGGGATGCCATTTCCCGGAGGGACCATTGGATAGCGAGGCCAGGTTTTCGCGGAATAGTCAATAGGGAAATTCGGCGACGTAGACAGCACGGTTCCGGTAAAGGCAAGCTCGTGAGAGGTCTATCGCTTAACCGGGTGTTTTTGCTTGTCCGGGTGGCAGCCGGGCGGAGGGTCGCTTTATTGTTCCGGCTACCGAAGCGACTTACTCCGATAGGGGACTTTTCTTATGCTCCCGGGTTCTCTGACTGACGCGGAAACTGATGCGATCGCGGAGGAGCAGCGATTTCTCGATCGGGCCGTGGCACGGCGGGATCGGCTGACCGAGCACCTGCGGGACGAGCTCGAGGCTGCCGTCGCGGACGAGTTGGGCGTGGCCCGGCAGCGGATGCTGCGGCGCCAGCACGAGGAGCTGGTGCGGGCGCGGGACGGGCTGGTGTTCGGGCGGCTCGACGCGCTGGACGGGACCGTCCGGCACGTGGGCCGGGTGGGGCTGCGCGACGAGGACGAGACCGCCGATCCGCTGTTGCTGGACTGGCGGGCGCCGGCGGCACGGCCGTTCTACACCGCGACGGCGATCGATCCGCAGGGGCAGGCGCGGCGCCGGCACGTGCGTACCGCCGGGGCGGTGGTCACCGGGGTGAACGACGAACCGCTGGACGGCGCCGGAGACACCGGGCTGGTCGGGGAGGGTGCGCTGCTCGCGGCGCTGGACGAGCGGCGGACCGGGCGGATGTCGACCGCGATCGCCACGCTGCAGCGCGAGCAGGACGACATCGTGCGGGCCGAGGCGACCGGGCCGCTGATCGTGCAGGGCGGTCCGGGCACCGGCAAGACCGTGGTGGCGCTGCACCGGGTGGCGTATCTGCTCGTCACCCACCGGCAGATGGCCGAGCAGGCGGTGCTGGTGCTCGGGCCGTCGGCGCGGTTCCTGGAATACATCGGGCAGGTGTTGCCGGCGCTCGGTGAGACGGCCGTGGTGTCGGCGACCTGCGACACGCTGGTTCCCGGGGTCGTGGTGGGGCGCGAGGAGGACCGCGCGGTGTCCGAGATCAAGGGGCGGGCGCTGTGGCAGGCCGTTTTTGATCGGTACGTGGGGGCGATGGTGCCGCGCGCCCGGCATCTGCGGCTGCGCTGGGCGGGTGAGGACTACGTGATCGGCGGGGCCGTGGTCACCCAGATCGTGGCGTCGGCGACGCAGGGGCGTTCGTACCATCGGGCTCGTGCGGTCTTCGCCGAACAACTACATCTGGTTCTCGCGGAGGCGGTCGCCGAGCAGCGCGAAGCGATGCTCGCGGCGATGGAGGAGGGTTTCGAGGACATCCTGGCGCGGGTCGACCGGGGTTTGCCGGGCGGGCACGTCGGGGCCAGCGCCAGTGACGTGGACGGGCTGCTCTCCGAGGAGGAGATCGAGGAGCTGCGGGAACGGATCGCGGAGGATGCGGCGATCGCCCGGTTCGTCGAGTTCTGGTGGCCGACCCGGGAGCCCGCGGCCGCGCTGCGGGAGTTGCTGAGCGACCCGGCCGCGCTGAGGCGGTTCGCACCGGAGCTGTCCCCCGAGGAAATCGCCCAGGTGGTGGCCGACCGGGCGCCGGTCGCGGCGGACGAGGCGCAGGTGGTGGCCGACCAGGCGCTGGTCGTGGCAGACAAAGGGCCGGCGCCGCGAGCCGCCGCCGGCACCTCGACGGAAGCGGCCGGCCAGGCGGCGGACGCCGATGACCCGCGGGGGACCGGCGAGCCTCGGCCGTGGGCGGCTGGGGACATTCCGCTGCTCGACGCGCTCGCCGATCTGCTGGGCGAGTCCGGCCCGGAGACCCCGCCGCCGGGTGGGTCGGTGGCGGAGCACGCCCGGCGGCAGCGCGGCTGGGTCTATGGGCACGTCGTCGTCGACGAGGCGCAGGAGCTGTCCGAGATGCAGTGGCAGATGGTGCTGCGGCGCTGCCCGACCCGGTCGATCACCGCGGTCGGTGACATCGACCAGGCCGAGGCGTCGCACCGGCACACCAGCTGGGCGCAGGCGGTGCAGGCGACCCTCGGTGAGCGGTGGACCGCCGCCGAGCTGACCATCTGCTATCGCACGCCGCGCGAGGTGATGGCGCTGACCGGCCCGGTTCTGGAACGGGCCGGCAGCCACAACACTCCCCCGCGGGCGGTCCGCTCGGCGGGCATCGAGCCGTGGGAGCTGACGGTCACCCCGCAGACGCTCCTCGAGAACGCGGAGCAATCCGTGGCGGCGCTCCGGCAGCGGTGGGCCGGCGGGACGGTCGGGGTGGTCGCTCCGGTGAGCAGGGTGGGTGCGTTGCGGGTGGCGCTGCCGGACGTACCGGTGTTGACCGCGACCCAGGCCAAGGGCCTGGAGTGGGATGCCACCCTGGTCGTCGACCCGCAGGGGATTGCGGCGGAGCCGCGTGGCTGGAACGGCCTCTACGTGGCGTTGACCCGCTGCACCCAGGAGCTGGGGCAGCTCGCGCTGGCCCCTTAAGAACGAAGGGGGCCGAACGGCAGGTTCTCGCCGCGGACCAGGAGGCCGGAGACGCTGACCGCGATCGTCTGGCGCAGCAGGTCGGTGAAGTCCACCTGCATGGCGGCCACCTCCGGGTCCGCGGCGTAGGCGGCCCGCAGCGCCTCGGAGGGCTGGCAGGCCGGCCAGGCCGCCGCGATGGTCAGCACGATGGTGGCCACCAGGCGGGTGGCGTCGTGCGGGCCGAGCTCCGGCACGCAGCGCCGGATCAGGCCGACCTGGAGCACGAGCGCGCGCCCGGTGGCCCGCTTGTATTCCAGGGCGACCGCCGCGGACACGTTGTGCTCCAGCACCGTGGCCTGCGCACTCCACAGGTCGCACAGCACCGGGCGGCGAGAGACGGTCTCGGCGATCACGGCGGCGAGCCGGTCGCCGCGCTCGCGAGGGCTGCCAAAACCCGCGATGCCGGAGGCAGCGGCGACAGGCGGAAGGACCTGGTCCAACTCCGCGAGCCACTCCCGCGACTCCGCGTCGAGCAGCTCGAGCAGGATCGCCTCGCGCGACTCGAAATACCGCAACACGTTCGATTTGGCCAGCCCGACCCGGCGGCTCAGCTCGTTGAGGCTGAGTTTCGCGACCGGCATCTCGGTCAGCATCACGGCCGTGGCGTCCAGGATCTGCCGCCGCCGCTCGCTGCGCTGCTCCTCCGTGTGCGCGCGCTTGAAATCCACGCCCTGCATCCTACAGACCACCAGTCTCTTGCGTAAAGAACCGCCGGTCTGTTAGCGTTGCCGAGCAACAGACCGGCGGTCTTTAAGGAGATGTCATGTACCAGGTGCCCAGCATGCGAGGAAAGCTCGCCGTGGTGACCGGCGCGAACAGCGGCACCGGCCGGGTCGCCGCGCAGGCGCTGGCCGCGGCCGGCGCCGACGTGATCCTCGCGGTCCGCGCGCCGGAGAAGGGCGAGCGGGCCCGCGCCGAGATCCTCGCCGCGCACTCCCGGGCCGACCTGCGGGTCCGCCGTGTCGACCTGGCCGATCTGTCCTCAGTGCGCGAGTTCGCCGACGGCCTGATCGCCGACGGCCGGCCGATCGACCTGCTGGTGAACAACGCCGGCGTGATGATGCCGCCGCACCGGATCGAGACGGTCGACGGCTTCGAGCTGCAGCTGGCCAGCAACTACCTCGGCCCGTTCGCGCTGACCGGGCGGGTGCTGCCGCTGCTGCTCGCCGCGCCGGCCGCCCGGGTCGCCACGATGAGCAGCGGGGTCGCCACCCGGGGCCGGATCACCTTCGACGACCTGCAGTCGACCCGGTCCTACAACCCGACCGGCGCCTACGCCCAGTCGAAGCTGGCCGACCTGATGTTCACGCTCCAGCTGAGCGACATCGCGGCCGAGCAGGGCTGGGCGCTGCGGTCCACCGGCGCGCACCCGGGTTATGCCCGCACCAACCTGCTGACCTCGGGCCCGACCCTCGGCGGGCGGCTCGGCCCGGTGATGCGGATCGCCACGAAGCTGATCCCGTCCCAGTCGGCCGAGCGCGGCACCGAGCCGCTGCTGTTCGCGGCGACCAGCCCGGACGCGACGCCGGGCGGCTATTACGGCCCGCGCTGGAACCTGGTCGGCCCGTCCGCGAAGGCGGCCGTCACCAGCCGCGCCCGCGACACGGCAGTCCGCGCCCGGCTGTGGGCCGAATCGGAGCGCCTGACCGGTGTCACCATGCCGATCACCGCCTGAAAACCGGCGCCCGGCCGACAGCAAGAGGCAGCCAGGGAAGAGGCCGGCCGCAGGAAAACCGGCCGGGGAAGAGTCCGTGGGAAAGGCCGCCGGGAAAAGGCGATCAGAATTGGACGATGCGGCCCTCGCGCGGCGGGGTCCGGCCGCCCAGCACGTCCAGCCACGCCTGCCGCAGATCGGCCGGTCCGGCGCCGGCCCGCACGTCCAGCCACTCCCCCACCACCGCCGCGAACCGCTGCCACGCCTCAGCGAACCGCTGGTCCAGGCCGTCCCGGCCCCAGTCCTCGCGCCGCTTGCGCATCTGCACCGGCGCGAAGAACACCTCACCGGCGGAGTCCGCGTTCGGGATCTGGTTGGTCAGGCCGACCGCCACGTCGCGGACCAGCCGATCCCCGAGGTGCTGCCGCAGCGCGGCACGGTTGTCCGGTGCGCCGGACAGGTCCAGATAGGCGGTGGGCACGACCGCCAGAGAACCGATGTCACCGTACGACAGCACGTCGTCATAGCAGCCCAACGTCTTGGTGAAGTCCACGTTGCCGGGCGAGGTGAGCCCGATCAGCCGCGGGCCGCGCCCGTGCAGCTCGAACGCGGCGGCGTACGCGGTCTTGCTCGACGCCGACGAGAGCACCAAACTCTCCGCGCCGTAGTAATCGTTATCGGCCACCTGGTCGGCGAGCATGAACGAGGTGAAGAACAGCGGCCGGAACAGCACCAGCAGGTCCTCCTGATCGGCCCGGTACGCCGGGTCCCCCACCGTCGACCGGTACGCGTTGTACGGCGACGGCAGCGTGGCCCGGTGCGCGCTGGCGTCCCGGAACCCGGTGGCGTCCACCCGCTCCGGCCGGACCACCAGGTGACCGGCCGGCGGCAGGTAGCCGTACACCCGCTGGCCCGCCTCGACACCGGCCACCGTGGACGCGATCACCTCGGCGAAGCCCCACAGCGGCGGCAGCCCCCACTCCGCTCCGAGCCCGCGCGGCCAGCCCGGGAAGAACTCCCAGTACCGCATCGCCTCGCCGAGCACCGCGTAGGTGACGTTGTTGGCGGTGAGCCCGACCCGGTCGACCCGCAGCAGCGCTTCCCCGTCGGCGAGCACCGGCGTCGCGCCATCGACGAGGATGGTTCGAGCGAGATCGTCCCGGGCGACGGCGAACGTCCACGTATCAGCCATGCAGAGACGCTAAATTCCCTGCCCGGACCAGACAAGTGCACTGAGAGTGCAAAATCTCACCGATAGTTCGTCCGGCAACGGTGCAACGGCGCCGGCCGACGGGACATCGGTGCTGGCCGAAAGGACGATCGGCCCTGACCGCGACGCCCGGCTAGCTCGATGGTGGAAGGTGAGAGAGGGGAGTTCGCGATGACCACGCGACCACGGCTTTCGCAGTGCGGGCTGAGCGCGGGCAAACGGGCCCGGCTGCACCGCATCCTCCACCAGCACGGGCTGGGCAACGGCACGGCCCTGTTCCTGCCCTACGACCAGGGCCTGGAGCACGGGCCGCGGGACTTCTTCCCGGATCCGGCCGCCGCCGACCCCCGCTACATCATCAAGCTGGCCCTGGAGGGCGGGTTCAACGGGATCGCCGTCCAGATCGGCCTGGCCGAGAAGTTCTACTGGGACTACGCCGGTGAGGTGCCGTTGATTCTCAAGCTCAACGGCAAGACCGACATCCCGTCGGACCGCGATGCCCTGTCACCGTTGCACGCCTCGGTCGAGGACGCGGTACGGCTGGGCGCCGACGCGGTGGGCTACACCCTCTACGTCGGATCCCCGGCCCAGGTGCCCGACTACGGCCAGCTGCACGAGGTGCGGCGCGACGCGCAACGGTTCGGCATGCCGCTGGTCGTCTGGGCCTACCCGCGGGGTGCGGCGATCGAGCAGAAGGGCGGCAAGGACTCGTTCTACGCCGTGCACTACGCGGCCCGGGTGGCCAGCGAGCTCGGCGCCGACGTCGTCAAGGTCAACTTCCCGCACCCGGAGAAACAGCAGGACGTCCCGGACCCGTACCACACGGCGTTCACCGCGCAGCAGGCCATGGACGCTGTGGTCCGCGCCGCCAACCGCACCCTGGTGCTGGTCTCCGGTGGCAGCCGCGCGGGCGACGAGGCCATGCTGGAGAAGGCCGAGGAGTCGATGGCGGCCGGCGCGACCGGACTCATCTTCGGCCGCAACGTGTGGCAGCGCGAGCACGGCGCATCGCTGCGCCTGGTCGAACAGCTGCGCCAGATCCTGGCGAAGTACCCCACCACGCCGAAGGTCTGACCGGCGACCCTGCACGGCGCGCGCCCGACGGCTCAGCGTCGCCGAGCGGGCGGACCGGCACGCGATGTTCAGGAGGTGACCACGTGAACGCCTCACCCGTCACACCGGTCGTCGCCGGGGTGAGCGGATCACCGGCCAGCCGGCGCGCCGTCGAAGCGGCGGCCCGGGAAGCCGCCGCCGGTGGCCATCCGCTGCGCCTGGTGCACGCCTTCAGCTGGGTCCCGGACCTCCCGGCCCACCCGGGAACCGGCGGTGACCTGCTCCGGCAGGCGCGAGCCATCGCCGGCCGGGTCGCGCCGCAGCTGCGCGTCACCACCGAACTGCTCGAAGGCGACCCGCTGACCGGGCTGCTGCGCCTGTCCCGCCGGGCCGCGCTGACCGTCGTCGGCGACGGTGATCTGAACGACCACGTCTGCCTGCCCCGGGACGCGACGGCGGTACAGCTCGCGGCCCGCGCCTTCGGCACCGTGCTGGTGACCCGGGCGGCGCCGCCGCCACCCGGCCCGGTCCTGCTCGGGGTGAACGGATCCGCCGTGCCGGACAGCGTGCTCGGCCTCGCGTTCGACGAGGCCGCCCGCCGGCACACCGGCCTGCTCGTCGTGCACGTGGGCGAGGCCGCGGACCCGGTGCGGCCGCTCGACGAGGTGATCGCCTCGCGGGCCGCCGGGCACGGCGTCGCCGCCGAGTTCCGGATCCTGCGCGGCGACCCCACGGCGGTGCTGCGCCAGGAGTCGCAGGACGCGTCACTGATCATCGTGGGCGCCCGGGGCGACCTGCCTTACCACGGGTTGCTCGGATCGGTCACGCAGACGCTGCTCCACCACGGACGGGGACCGATCGTCGTCGTCCGCCGCCGGACCGGGCCGCCGGCCGGCCGGGACCACACCGCGCGCTCGGTGCTCGGCGGCGCCGGGACCTGACCGATGACGGCTTTCGCTCCGGCGACACCGAGGAAAGGAGGCACACGATGAACGAGAACAAGTCCCGCCGCTACGGGCCCGGTGCCGGCGGTGGTGGGGCGATCTACGGGCTCGGGCTGATCGGGGCCCTGGTCTACTACTTCGGGACGGCCGAGAGCTTCGGCAACGGCGTGCTCGGCGTCCTCAAGTCCCTGGTCTGGCCCGCCTTCGTCGTCCACGACCTGCTGCGGCTGCTCGGGAGTTGACCACCGCCCGGCTGACCGGGCCCGGCGGCGGTCAGCCGGCCGGCGTCGGCTCACCGCCACCGGCCGGCTCGACCCGCGCCTCGACACCGGGGAAGAACACGCTGGTATGACCGTCGTTCAACCAGCGGACCTGGTACGGCGGGCGGCCGTCGTCATGGGTGAGGGCGGTGACGATCCCGATCCGCCGCGAGTCGCCCAGGTGGACTCCTTCGACGATGATGCGGTCGCCGATCTGAGCCTTCATCGTGTTCTCCCCTCCGGAGACACCCCGTCTCCTCGATGTCCTGGCTCGGATCCAGGATGTCCCGCCCGTCGGCATCCGTCCCAGGGTCGAAGGTCCCACAACCGGGCGGGCCGGCGCCGCGGGCCGGCGCTCGGGACCTTCGGCCCTGCCGGACCGGCCCGGCGTGCCCGATGGTGGAACGGCGCCCGGCCGGACCGGCTCGTCGCGATCGGCCGGGCCGTCCGCGGGGTGACCGGGAGAGGGCCGGAGGACCAGGATGGGTGAGGGCGGGGCGTTGCTGCTCCTGCGGCACGGCCAGAGCGTGAGCAACGCGGCCGACGTCTTCACCGGCTGGGACGACGCTCCGCTGAGCGATCTCGGCGTGGCACAGGCCCACGGCGCCGCGGCGGCGTTGCTCCGCCTCGGCGTGCGACCGACCGGCGTGCACACCTCGCTGCTGCGGAGATCGATCACCACCGCGGAGATCGTGACGGGCGTGCTGGGCCGCGAGTGGATACCGGTACGACGGTCCTGGCGTCTCAACGAACGGCACTACGGCGCCCTGACCGGACGGGACAAGCGCGTGGTCGCCGCGGAGGCCGGCGACGCGCTCTGCCGTGCCTGGCGGCGATCGTTCGCGGTCGCACCGCCCGCGATGGACGAGGACGTGGCCGCGGTGATGTACGCCGACGCCCGGTACGCGGGCCTGCCGCCCGAGGCACGGCCGCGCACCGAGAGCCTCGCCGACGTCTGGCGACGGACCCTGCCGTACTGGACCGACGTGCTGTTCCCGCAGCTGCGGTCCGGCGGCACACCGCTGGTGGTCGGGCACGGCAACAGTCTGCGGGCGTTCGTGATGCACCTCGAGGGGATGAGCCCGGCCGACGTGGAACGCCTGGACATCCCGACCGCGGTGCCGATGCGGTACCGGCTCGACCGGCACGGCGCCCCGGTGCCGGAGCCGGGTGGGCGGTATCTCGATCCCGTCGGGGCCGGGGACCCGGTACGGATCGGCCCGGCCCGCGGCAGCCGCTGACACCGGGCGCCCCGGCCGGTCATCGCGCGGTGTAGCCGCCATCGGTCAGGAAGTACGACCCGGTGATGTTCGACGCCCGGTCCGAGACCAGGAACGCGACGAGCTCGGCGACCTCCTCGGAGCGGCCCAGCCGGCCGATCGGGTGCAGCGCGCTGACCCCGGCGATCACGTCGGGATCGGCGGCGGCGAGCAACGGCGTGTCGATGAACCCGGGTCCGACACTGTTGATCCGGATGCCCTGCTGGGCGTACTCGATCGCCGCGGACTTGGTCATCCCGACCACCCCGTGTTTGGCGGCCACGTAGGCGACCGCCATGCCGAAACCGACCGAGCCCAGGATGGAGGCCATGTTGACGACGGCCCCGCCGCCGGAGGCCAGCATGGCCGGGATCTCGGCGCGCATGCTGTAGAAGACACCGCTCAGGTTCACGCCGATGACCCGGTCCCAGCCGTCGAGCGGATACTCGCCGGTGGGCGCCTGCGGACCACCGATACCGGCGTTGTTGACCGCGATGTCGAGCCGGCCGTACGCCGCCAGGGCGGCCTGCACCATCGCGGCGCATCCCGGCGGATCCGAGACGTCCACGGCGAAGGACAGGCCGTCGCCGACCTGCTTGGCCACCCGCTCAGCGGCCTCCACGTCCCAGTCGGCGACCACCACCCGGGCGCCGCGCCGCGCCAGCAGCACCGCGGTCGCCTCACCTATCCCCGAGCCGCCGCCGGTCACGATGGCGACCTTGCCGGCGAGGTCCTGTTCCATCTCAGCCTCCTCAGATCGGTCTCCCCACGACTGTCATCCCGCGACAGGGGCACCGATACGGCCTTGGGTCCCACCGCACCGGGCCACTCGGCACTGGCCGCTCGTCCCCGGTGCTGCCGGGCCGGCGCCCGGGGCGGACCGCGGTGGCGGGTGCGGGTCATCCGGCCCGGGGCGGCCGGACCTTTCCCTCTGGGCCGGGCCCGCCGGGCGTGCGTGCCATGGAGGGGGACACGGCCGGAGGGAGCCGGACATGAATCGGATAGGGCATGACATGACGCCCCTGCCCGACCTGGTGCACGACCGGGCGCGGGTGGGCCCGGTCCGGGATCGCCGGCCGGTCTATCGCGACCTGCTGCCGCCGTGCAACGCCGGTTGCCCCGCAGGGGAGAACATCCAGGCCTGGCTCGCGCACGCGCAGGCGGGCGAGTACGAACCGGCCTGGCGGGTGCTGACCGCCGACAATCCGCTGCCGGCGGTGCACGGCCGGGTCTGCTATCACCCGTGCGAGTCGGTGTGCAACCGCACCCAGCTGGACAGCGCGGTCTCCATCCACGGCGTCGAGCGCTTCCTCGGCGACCTGGCCCTGGACCGGGGCTGGGCGTTCGCGCCACCGCCAGCGCCCACCGGACGGCGGGTCCTGGTCGTCGGGGCCGGGCCGTCCGGGCTCTCCGCCGCCTACCAGCTCGCCCGGCTCGGTCATCACGTGGAGATCTACGACGCGGGTGACCAGCCCGGCGGGATGATGCGGTACGGCATTCCCGCCTACCGGCTGCCCCGCGACGTCCTGGCGGCCGAGATCGCCCGGATCACCGCCCTCGGTGTGGTGATCGAGACCGGGCACCCGGTGCACGATCTGGCGGCGGAACGCCGGGCGGGCCGGTTCGACGCCGTCTTCGTGGCCGTCGGGGCGCACCTGTCCCGGCGCATCGACATCCCGGCCCGCGAGGCCGGGCGCATCGTCGACGCGGTCGGCCTGCTGCGCCGGGTCGCCTCCGGCGAGCGCCCGGTGATCGGCCGGCGGGTGGCGGTCTACGGCGGCGGCAACACCGCCATGGACGCGGCCCGGGTCGTCAAGCGGCTCGGCGCCGAGGAGGCGCTGATCGTCTACCGGCGGACCCGGGAGCAGATGCCCGCGCACGCCGAGGAGGCGGACGAGGCCGAACGCGAGGGCGTGAAGATCAACTGGCTGCGGACCATCCAGGCGTTCGACGGGCCGGAGCTGACCGTCGAGGTGATGGAGTTGGACCCGGCCGGCCGGCCGACGCCTACCGGGCGCACCGAGACCCTGGCCGCCGACACCGTGGTCCTCGCGCTCGGGCAGCGCGCCGACACCGCGTTCTTGCACGGCGTGCCGGGTGTCGAATTCGGGCCGGACGGCACGGTGCTGGTGTCGCCGGCGTTCATGACCGGTTGCCCGGGCGTCTTCGCCGGCGGTGACATGGTGCCCGCCGAGCGCACGGTCACCGTCGGGGTCGGGCACGGCCGCAAGGCCGCCCGGCACATCCACGCCTATCTGAACGCGACCGCCGCGCCCGCGCCCGCCAAGCACCCGGTCGCGGACTTCGGCCTGCTGCACCCGTGGTACTTCGGTGACGCGCACCGCCGCGTCCAACCGGAACGCGATCCCGCGGCCCGGGTCGCCGACTTCACCGAGGTGGTCGCCGGGCTGGACGAGCGGGCCGCCCGGTTCGAGGCCGGCCGTTGCCTGTCCTGCGGCAACTGCTTCGAGTGCGACGGCTGCCTGGGCGCCTGCCCGGAGGACGCGGTGATCAAGCTCGGGCCGGGCAACCGCTATCGCTTCGACTACGACCGCTGCACCGGCTGCGGCACGTGCTTCGCGCAGTGTCCGGTGCACGCGATCGAGCTGATTCCGGAGGACCCGCGATGACTCGTACGATCGTGGACGGCAACGAGGCCGCAGCGTCGGTCGCGTACCGGTTGAACGAGATCTGCTGCATCTACCCGATCACCCCGTCCTCCCCGATGGCAGAGCTGGCCGACCAGTGGTCGGTCGCCGGTCGTCGCAACGTCTGGGGTTCGGTGCCGGTCGTGGTCGAGATGCAGAGCGAGGGTGGCGCGGCCGGCGCCCTGCACGGCGCGTTGCAGAGCGGCGCGCTGACCACGACGTTCACCGCGTCGCAGGGCCTGCTGCTGATGATCCCGAACATGTACAAGATCGCCGGTGAGCTGACGCCGGCGGTGCTGCACGTCGCCGCCCGGTCGCTGGCCACCCAGGGACTGTCCATCTTCGGCGACCACTCCGACGTGATGGCAGTCCGGGCCACCGGCTTCGCCATGCTCGCCGCCGCCTCGGTGCAGGAGGCTCACGACCTCGCCCTGGTGGCCCAGGCGGCGTCGCTGCGCACCCGGGTGCCGTTCGTGCACTTCTTCGACGGGTTCCGCACCTCGCACGAGCTCGCCACCATCGACGCGCTGGACGACGACGACCTGCGCGCGCTGATCCCGGAGGAGCTGATCCGGGCGCACCGGGCCCGGTCGCTGTCGCCGGAGCGGCCGGTGATCCGGGGTACGGCGCAGAACCCGGACGTGTACTTCCAGAGTCGCGAGACGGTCAACCCGTACCACGCCCGGGTGCCGGACGCGGTGCAGTCCGCCATGGACCAGCTGGCCGCGCGCACCGGGCGCCGGTACCGCACGGTCGAGTACCACGGCGCCCCGGACGCCGAACGGGTCGTCGTGCTGATGGGCTCGGGGGCCGAGACGGCGCGAGAGACGGTCACGTACCTGACCGGGCGCGGCGAGCGGGTCGGCGTGGTCCAGGTGCGGCTGTTCCGGCCGTTCCCGGCCGACGCCCTGGTCGAGGCGATGCCGGCCACGGTCACCCGGGTGGCCGTGCTCGATCGCACCAAGGAGCCAGGTTCCGCCGGTGAGCCGCTGCACCTGGACGTGGTGGCGGCGCTGGCCGCCACCGGCCACTCGATGCCGGCCGTGATCGGCGGCCGGTACGGTCTCGGCTCCAAGGAGTTCACCCCCGGCATGGTCGCCGGTGTCTTCGCCGAGCTGGCGGCGGACCGCCCCCGGCCGCGTTTCACCGTCGGCATCGTCGACGACGTCTCCGGGACCAGCCTGCCCTGGACCGAACGGGACATCGAACCGCCGGAGACCGATCGGGCGGTGTTCTTCGGGATCGCCTCGGACGGCACGGTCGGCGCCAACAAGAACACCATCAAGATTCTCGCTGACCGGCCGGGCACCCACGCCCAGGGCTACTTCGTCTACGACTCCAAGAAGTCCGGCGGTCTCACCGTCTCCCACCTGCGGTTCGGGCCGGCCCCGATCCACGCGCCGTATCTGATCACCCAGGCCGGGTTCGTCGGATGCCACCACGCCGCCCTGCTGGACCGGGTGGACGTGCTGGACCGGGCCGCGTCCGGTGCCACCCTGCTGCTCAACAGCGCCGCCGCGGACGTGTGGGCGACACTGTCCCGCCCGGTGCAGGAACAGATCATCGCCAAGGGCCTGGCGCTGTACGCGATCGACGCCGACGCGGTGGCCGCCACGGCCGGGCTGCCCGGGCGGAGCAACACCGTGCTGCAGACCTGCTACTTCGCCATCTCCGGGGTGCTGCCCCGGGACGAGGCGCTCACCCGGGTCAAGGCCGCGATCACCAGGACGTACGCGAAACGCGGTCCGGAGGTCGTCGCCCGCAACCACGCTGCCGTGGACGCCGCGATCGCCGGGTTGCGCCGGATCGTCGTACCGGAGCAGGCGACCGCCACCCGGCAACCACCGCAAGCGGTCCCGGTCACCGCGCCACCCTTCGTCCGTGAGGTCACCGCGGCGATGCTGGCCGGGCACGGCGATCAGCTGCCGGTCAGCGCGTTGCCGGTCGACGGCACCTATCCCGGTGGCACCACCGCCTATGAGAAGCGCAACCTCGCCGACTTGGTCGCCACCTGGGACCCGCAGACCTGCATCCAGTGCGGCACCTGCGCGTTCGTGTGCCCGCACAGCGTCATCCGGTCCAAGCTGCTCGACCTGAAGGAGCTGGCCGGGGCGCCGGACGGCTTCCCGCACGCGCCGCTGAACGCCCGCGGCCTGCCGGACACCGAGTTCACCCTGCAGGTCTACCTGGAGGACTGCACCGGCTGCGGGCTCTGTGTGCAGGCCTGCCCGATCGGGACCCCGGACCGGAAGGCGATCAACCTGGCGCCGCGCGCACCGCAGCTGGAGTCCGGGCGCGCCGCGATCGGCTTCTTCGAGACCCTGCCGTACGCCGACCGGTCGCGGGTCGATTTCGGCACCGTCCGGGGCGCCCAGTTCCTCCAGCCGTTGTTCGAGTTCTCGCTCGCCTGCACCGGCTGCGGGGAGACCCCGTACCTCAAGGTGCTCTCCCAGCTGTTCGGGGACCGGCTGATGGTCGCCAACGCCACCGGCTGCTCCTCCATCTACGGCGGCAACCTGCCCACCACCCCGTGGACCAGCAACGCCCAGGGGCGCGGCCCGGCCTGGTCGAACTCCCTGTTCGAGGACGACGCCGAGTTCGGGCTCGGTTTCCGGCTCGCCGCCGACCTGCACCGCCGGCTCGCCGAGGACCGGCTGCGGGACCTGCGCGACCGGCTCGGCCCGGAGCTTGTCGACGCGGTGGTGTCCGCGCCGCAGCGCCGCGAGTCCGAGTTCGCCGCGCAGCGCGAGCGGCTGGCCGAGCTGGACCGCCGGCTGGCCGGTCTGCCGGTCCGCGACCCGGCCGTCGCCGACCTGCGCAGCGTGCTGGACCACCTGGTCCGCCGCAGCGTGTGGATCGTCGGCGGTGACGGCTGGGCATACGACATCGGAGCGGCCGGGCTCGACCACGTGCTGGCCGGTGGCCGCGACGTCAACGTGCTGGTGCTCGACACCGAGGTGTACTCCAACACCGGTGGCCAGATGTCCAAGGCGACCCCGCTGTCCGCGGTGGCCCGGTTCGCCGCCGGCGGCAAGACCACCCCGAAGAAAGACCTGGCGCTGCAGGCCATCGCGTACGGCAACGTCTACGTGGCCCGAGTCGCGATGGGCGCCGACCCGCAGCAGACCCTGCAGGCGCTGCGCGAGGCCGAAGCCTACGACGGGCCGTCGCTGGTGATCGCGTACGCCCACTGTGTCGCCCACGGCATCGACCTGCGCGACGGCCTGGACCAGCAGCACCTCGCGGTGGCTACCGGCTACTGGCCGCTGATCCGCTACGACCCGCTGCTGCGCGCCGCCGACGCCAACCCGTTCCTGCTCGACTCGCCGCGGCCCCGGCTGCCGCTGGCCCGGTTCACCGAACGGGAGCTGCGGTTCCGGCAACTGCGCGACACCGACCCGGCCGAGGCCGAGCGGCTCGCCGGGCTCGCCCAGGCGGCGGTCGACCAACGCTGGCAAGTGTACGAGGAGATGGCGGCACACGGCCCGGACCGCTTCCCCGCGGACGCCCGTCGCTGACCGGTCCGGGTGCCGGGCGGTGGCTGGACCGGATCGGACGATAGGCCCACGACCAGGCTTGTGGTGCCGCGCCCGGCGGCGTTGGGTGGACAGGGGCGCTGGACCATACCGGGCTGGGCGCCGACGGACGGCGAGCAGGCCGGCAACCGGCAGCCGAGGGATCAACAATGCTGAGAACCACGATGGAACGCGATCTGGCCAGCGGGATCACGACGGTGCGCCTCGTCGGCGAGCTGGGCCGGGCCAATGTGGCCACGGTACGCACCGCGGTGGGCAAGGCTGCCGCCGAGTGCCCGGCCGCCGTGATCGTCGATCTGGCCGCACTGCGGCCGACCGGCGATCCACCGCTCGACGTGTTCGCCATGACGACCCATCAGGCCCAGTCCGAATGGGGCGTGCCGGTCCTGCTGTGCGCGGCGACACCGGAGATCCGACAGCGCCTCGGCCCGCTCCGAAACTTCGTGGCCCTGTACGACCAGCACGCGCAGGCGGCGGTGGCGGTGCTCGCCTACGTCCCCCGCCGGGTCTGCGGGCACTTCATGCCGGTGCCGGCGAACGTCGCCGCCGCCCGGTCGCTGGTCGGCGAGGCGTGCCTGAGCTGGGGCCTCGTGCACCTGCAGGAGACCTCCCGGCTGATCACCTCCGAGCTGGTGTCCAACGCGATCGTCCACGCCGCCACCGAGCTGGATCTGGTCATCGCGTACACCGGGCGCTACCTGCGGATCGCCGTGCAGGACGGCAGCCCGGTGACGCCGCTGGTCGCCGGGAAACCGCCGCCGACGAGCGCCGTCATGCTGCCGGGAACCGGGCGCGGGCTGCGCGTGGTGGGGGCGACGGCGGCGCACTGGGGCGTGACGAAGATCCCCAGCGGGAAGATCGTCTGGGCGCTGTTGCTGGCGTATCGCTACTGACGACACCGGCTCCGCTGTCGAGGGCCGACCGGCCCGCCCGGCCCGGCCGTCCTGCCCTGCCCGCCGGCCCTGGGCGGGGCGAGTGTGGAGACGAGCGCGATCGAGACCGGAAGGATGCCGCAGCCATGAGCCAGCAGAAGATCATCGTGGGCTACGACGGATCACCCGACGCCCGCGCTGCGGCGACCTGGGCGCTGGACCACGCGGCCCGGACCGCGGCCACGGTCACCTTCCTCTACGCCTACGAGGAACCGTTCTGGATGCCGGCGGCGAGCATGGTGCCGACCCCGGCCGTACGCCCGCCGGAGGACCTGCAGCGGACCGCGACCACCATGTTGGCGCAGGTCACGACGGCCGCTGCGCGAACACATCCCACGGTGACGACCGAGACGAGGACCGTGATCGCGTTCGCCGGGCCGGCCCTGATCGCCGGCTCCGCTCAGGCGGAGACGGTCGTCGTCGGCAGTCGCGGGCACAGCGCGGTGGCCGGGCTGCTCGGCTCGGTGAGCGTGGCGGTGAGCGCCCACGCGCACTGCCCGGTCGTGGTGGTCCGCGGCGAGGCACCGGAGGGCGCACCGGTGGTGGCCGGCGCCGACGGTTCGGCCGCCTCGGCGGCAGTGCTGGCCTTCGCCGCCGGCCAGGCCGCCGACCGCCGGGTGCCGTTGCGGGTGCTCGGTGCGTGGCCGCCGGTGACCGGCCTGTGGGAGACCGGCCCGGTCATCACCCGCTCCGTGACCGCAGAGGAGCGCAAGCCGTTCGACGATCTCGTCGGTGAGGTGCGCGAGGTGCACCCGGACCTGGAGGTCGTCGCGGACGCGGTGGTGGAGCATCCGGCCGCCGCACTGGTCCGGGCCAGCGCCTCCGCGCAGCTGCTCGTCGTCGGCAGCCGGGGACGAGGCCCGGTGCGCGGGCTGCTGCTGGGGTCGGTCGGTCAGCACCTGTTGCGCCACTCGTCCTGCACGGTCGCGGTGGTTCACGAGACACGGCAGGACCAGTGACGTCGCCCGGCGACCGCCGCTCAGCCGACCAGGAAGATCGGGCAGTGCGCCCGATGCAGGACCGCGCGGTTCACCGAGCCCAGCCGCTGACGCCCGGCGTCGCGCCCGACCACGATCGCGGCGGCGTGTTCAGAGGCAGCGACGAGTTCGGTCACCGGGTCACCGATCACGGTGTGGTTGCGGACCGAGACCCCACCGCGCCGGTCGGTCCAGTCGGGTACCTCACTCGGTTCACCGACGGCGTGCAGCAGGACGACGTCGCAGCCACGGACCCGGGCCTCCTCGACAGCGAACTCGGCCGCCCGGGTGGCGGCCGCCGTCCCGTTCACGCCGACCACCAGGGGCCGGGCCGGCGACTCAGGGCCGGTCGGCCAGCCGGGTGCCCGGACCACCAGGACCGGCCCGGTGTGCCGGGCCGCCACCTGGTCGGCGACGCTGCGCCGCAGCGAGCCCCGAGCGGCACCGTGGCGGTGCCCGACCACGATCAGATCATCGGCGGTGGCTTCCGCCAGCAGCATCTCGGCGGGTCCCATCCCGGCCGTGACCCGGGTGGAGACCGCGACCTCCGGTGCGAAACGCCGGACCCGCTCGGCGAGCCGGTCCAGCGCCGGCCTGGTGCGCGGCGACGAGCCGGCGTGCACGATCCGCAGCGGGGTTCCGCGCAGCCCGGCCTCGATGGCGGCCAGGTCGACCGCGAGGTGGGCGGTCGGCAGCTCGTCCGCCCCCACGATCACCCGGCCGGCCGGCGGAGGCTTCGCGGCCGGATCCGGCGGCGGCGTGGGTGCCGGGACGTACGGATCGACGTACGAGAAGGCGTTGAGGTAGCGGTTGACCACCTCGCTGTACGGCGTGGCCCGGTGCGGGGCGCCCGCCCGTTGCCGCGCCTCGTGTTCCACTCTGAGTCTGTCGAGGTCGTTCATGGTCGTCTCCCCACCGCGCACGGTGTGCGCCGGAACCGGCACGGCACCCCCGCATCGGCGGGGGTGCCGATGAGCCTCCGTACTTCCAGGTGACCTCGGCGGCGCCCGTTCGCCCAGTGCCGTCCTGCCCTGGGCATCGGCCCGATGGTCACCTCGTCCGGTCAGGGCGAGCTGAAGAGCACGGCCGCGGCGATGGCGCGGCGCCAGGTGGCGTGTTCGGTGGCACGCTTCGCCGGGTCCATGGTGGGCAGCCAGCGGCCGGCCCGGTGCCGGTTGGCCCGCAGGTCACGCGGGTCGGACCAGTAGCCGACGGCCAGGCCCGCGGCGTACGCGGCGCCCAGCGAGACCGTCTCGGCGACCATCGGGCGGGCCACCGGCACGTCGAGCACGTCCGCGACGATCTGCATCAGCAGGTTGTCGGCGGTCATCCCGCCGTCCACGTTGAGCGTGGTCAGCGCCAGACCGGAGTCCGCGTTCATCGCGTCCACCACGTCGCGGGTCTGCCAGGCGGTCGCCTCGAGCACCGCCCGGGCCAGGTGCGCCTTGGTGACGTACGAGGTCAGCCCCACGATCACGCCCCGGGTGTCGCTGCGCCAGTGCGGGGCGAACAATCCGGAGAAGGCCGGCACGATGTAACAGCCGCCGTTGTCGGTCACGGTGGCCGCCAGGGTCTCGATCTCGGCGGCCGTGCCGATCAGGCCGAGCCCGTCGCGCATCCACTGGACCAGTGAGCCGGCGATCGCGATCGACCCCTCCAGGGCGAAGACCGGCGGCTGCGAGCCGATCCGGTACCCGACCGTGGTGATCAGCCCGTGTGCCGACCGGACCGGGGTGGTGCCCGTGTTGAGCAGCAGGAACCCGCCGGTGCCGTACGTGCACTTGGCGTCGCCCGGCTCGAAGCAGGTCTGGCCGAACAATGCGGCCTGCTGGTCACCGATCGCCGCGGCGATCGGCACGCCGAGACCGTCGGCCGTCCCGTAGACCTCGGCCGACGAGCGGATCTCCGGCAGCATCGCGCGGGGGATGGCGAAGATGTCCAGCAGCACCGGATCCCAGTCCAGGGTGGCCAGGTTCATCAGCTGGGTACGGCTGGCGTTGGTCACGTCGGTGACGTGCAGCCCGCCGGTCAGGTTCCAGATCAGCCAACTGTCCATCGTCCCGAACAGCACCTCACCGCGGTCCGCTTTTGATCGCAGCCCGGGGATGCTGTCGAGCAGCCAGCGCGCCTTGGTCGCGGAGAAGTAGGTGGCCGGCGGCAGCCCGGTGCGTTCCCGCAGCACGTCCGGGTCCAGGCCGTCGAGCAGCGGCGCGGTCCGGGTGTCCTGCCAGACGATCGCCGGCGCCACCGGCCGGCCGGTCGCGCGCTCCCAGACCACCGTCGTCTCGCGCTGGTTGGCGATGCCGATGGCCGCGATCTTGTCCGCGGTCAGGCCCGCGTCGCGCAACGCCCGGGTGATGAGTTTGCGCACGTCGCGCCAGACCCGGGCGGCGTCGTGCTCGACCCAGCCGGGCTGCGGGTAGGACTGCGGATGCTCCGCGCGGGCCAGGGCCACCACGGTGGCCCGCCGATCGAAGACGATGCATCGGCTCGACGTGGTGCCCTGGTCGATGGCGAGGATGTAGCGGTCGGTCACGGCTGCGGGCCGCTCAGGTCGCGGGAGATCGCCCGGCCGGCCGCGACCACGTGCTCGACCAGGGCCGGGCGGGCCTGCCGGCGGGTGTCGCAGAGCCGTTCGACCGGGCCGCTGATCCCGATCGCGCCGACCACCAGGCCGCCGAAGGTGCGCACCGGCGCGGCGATCCCGGCCCTCCCGGCCTGCCATTCCTCGACCGATAAAGCCCACCCTTGGGCGCGGGTCACGGCAAGCGTCCGGGTGAGAGCTTGCCGGGTGGTCACGGTTCCTCTGGTGTACGCCATGAGCCCGGCCGCCAGCACGTCCTCGGCCGCCGCCACCCGATATGCCAGCAGCACCTGACCCAGCGCGGTCGCGTGCGCCGGCACCACCCGGCCGGTATTCATCGACTGCGCCGAGTCGTCCGGCCGGAACACGTGGTGCACGACCAGCACCCCGCCATCGCGCAGCGCGCCCACGTACACCTCCTCGCCGCTGCGCGAGGCCAGCGCGTCGGCCCAGTTCAGCGTGTGCGCACGCAGCTCGTTCGCGTCGAGCCCGGTGGAGCTCAGATCGAGCAGGGCGCGGCCAAGCCGGTACCGCGCGGTCCGCGGGTCCTGCTCGGCGAACCCGATGTGGGTCAGCGTGCGCAGGATGCTCTGCGCGGTCGACTTGGGCAGGTCGAGCGCGTCGGCGATCTGTTTGACCCGCAGGCGCCCGGGACCGTCCGCGAGCAGGCGCAGCACCGCGGAGGAACGTTCGATGGACTGAATGAGACCGGGCATCGTGCGACATTGTCGCACGCTCGTCGTTGCCGCGGATCTTTTCGCTTCCTAACGTCGCGCTTGTCAAGGGCAAGCGGGCCCATCGGGCGGGAGGCACAGTGGCGCAGTTCATCGCCGCGATCGATCAGGGCACCACCAGCACGCGCTTCATGATCTTCGACCGTGGCGGGGTAGAGATCGGCCGGAGCCAGATCGAGCACCGGCAGATCCTGCCGGCGGCCGGCCTGGTCGAGCACGACGCGCGGGAGATCTGGGAGAACGTCCGCAAGACGATCGACGCGGCGCTGAGCGGCGCCGGGCTGGTGGCCTCGGACCTGGCCGCGATCGGTATCGCCAACCAGCGCGAGACCACGGTGATCTGGGAGCGGGCCACCGGCGAACCGGTCGCGCCGGCCATCGTCTGGCAGGACACCCGGACCGCGCCGCAGCTGGCCGGACTGGACGCTGACCTGCTGCGGGAACGCACCGGGCTGCCGCCGGCCACCTACTTCTCCGCGACCAAGGCGCGCTGGCTGCTCGACAACGTGGCCGGGCTGCGGGAGCGGGCCGAGCGCGGCGAGGTGCTGTTCGGCACGATGGACAGCTGGCTGATCTGGAACCTGACCGGTGGCCTGCACCTGACCGACGTGACCAACGCCAGCCGCACCCAGCTGATGAACCTGGCCACCCTGGACTGGGACCCGGTGCTGCTGGACATCTTCGCCATCCCCCGCGCCATGCTGCCGGAGATCCGGTCGTCGGCCGAGGTCTACGGGACGGCCGACGGTCTCGGCGTGCCGATCGCCGCGGCGATCGGTGACCAGCAGGCCGCACTGTTCGGCCAAACCTGCTTCGAGCCGGGCGACGCCAAGTGCACATACGGCACCGGGAACTTCGTGCTGCTCAACACCGGCACCACCCCGGTCCGGTCCACGCACGGGCTGCTCACCACGGTGGCCTACCGGTTCGGCGACCAGCCGCCGGTGTTCGCCCTGGAGGGCTCGGTGGCGGCCAGCGGCTCGGCCATCCAGTGGCTGCGCGACCAGCTCGGCATCCTGGAGTCCGCGTCCGACAGCGAGACCCTGGCCGGGCAGGTCGAGGACACCGCGGGGGTGTACTTCGTACCGGCGTTCTCCGGGCTGTTCGCGCCGTACTGGCGGCCGGACGCGCGGGCCGCGATCGTCGGGTTGTCCCGGTACCACACCGCGGCGCACCTGACCCGGGCCGCGCTCGAGGCGATCTGCTACCAGACCCGTGACGTGGTGGTGGCGATGGCGCAGGACTCCGGCACCGAGCTGGACTGCCTGCAGGTGGACGGCGGGGTGACCGCCAACGCCCTGTGCATGCAGCTGCAGGCGGACATCCTCGGCGTGCCGGTGAGCCGCCCGGCGGTGGCCGAGACCACGGCACTGGGCGCGGCGTACGCGGCCGGGCTCGCGGTCGGGTTCTGGACCTCACTCGACGAGTTGCGCGCCAACCGGCACGAGGACCGGCGATGGCAGCCGGCGTGGACCGCCGAGCGACGTACCGAAGGCACCACCCGGTGGCGCAAAGCCATCGACCGCACCCTCGATTGGGCTTAGGCCGTACCCGAAAGGAATTTGAATGAACACCGGAGTGATCTCCTCACGGTCGCGTGCGGCCGCACTCGCCTCGATGGCGAACGGCGAAGAACTTGACGTGCTCGTGGTCGGGGCGGGTGTGGTCGGGGCCGGGTCGGCGCTGGACGCGGCGACCCGCGGGCTGTCGGTCGGGCTGCTGGAGGCGCGCGACTTCGCCAGCGGCACGTCCAGCCGGAGCAGCAAACTCATCCACGGTGGCTTGCGCTACCTGGAGATGCTCGACTTCGCCCTGGTCCGCGAGGCGCTCAAGGAGCGTGGCCTGCTGATCCAGCGGCTCGCCCCGCACCTGGTCCGCCCGGTCTCGTTCCTCTACCCGCTGCAGCACCGGGCCTGGGAACGGCTCTACATCGGCGCCGGCATCGCTCTCTACGACGCCCTCGCGCTCACCGGCAGCTTCGGCGCCGGCCTGCCCCGGCACCGGCACCTGAGCCGCACCGAGGCGCTGCGCGCGTTCCCGTCGCTGCGGCCGGAGTCGCTGGTCGGCGCGATCCGCTACTCCGACGCGCAGGTCGACGACGCGCGGCACACCATGTTCCTGGTCCGCACGGCCGCGGCCTACGGCGCGAAGGTGGCCGCCCGCACCGAGGTGATCGGGTTCCTGCGCGAGGGCCGCCGGGTGGTCGGGGTCCGCGCCCGCGACGCCGAGACCGGCGCCGAGCTGGAGATCCGCGCCCGTACGGTGATCAACGCGACCGGGGTGTGGACCGGCGACAGCCAGGCGCTGCTCACCGGCGAGCCGAACCAGTTCCGGATCACCGCGAGCAAGGGCATCCACATCGTGGTGCCCCGGGAGCGGATCGCCGGCAACACCGGGATGATCCTGCGCACCGAGAAGAGCGTGCTGTTCGTCATCCCCTGGGAACGGCACTGGATCATCGGCACCACCGACACCGAGTGGACCCTGGACAAGGGTCACCCGGCCGCGTCCCGCGCCGACGTCGACTACCTGCTCGACGAGGTCAACCAGACCCTGGCCACCCCGCTGACCCACGACGACGTGCAGGGTGTCTACGCCGGGCTGCGGCCGCTGCTGTCCGCGCAGTCGGACACCACGGCCAAGCTGTCCCGCGAGCACGCGGTCGGCACCCCGGTGCCCGGCATGGTGGTGGTGGCCGGTGGCAAGTACACGACGTACCGGGTGATGGCCAAGGACGCCGTCGACGCGGCGGTCAAGGAGCTGCACAGCCGGGTGCCGGCGTCGTGCACCGAGCAGATCCCGCTGCTCGGCGCGAACGGCTACCGGGCCGCGTGGAACCGGCGGGCGCTGCTGGCCCGTATGTCCGGGCTGCCGGTGGCGCGGATCGAGCACCTGCTGCAGCGGTACGGCACGCTCACCGAGGAACTGCTCGACCTGGTCTCCGAGGACCCGTCGCTGGGTGAGCCGTTGGAGGGTGCCGCGGATTATCTGCGGGCCGAGGCGGTCTACGCGGTGACCCATGAGGGGGCGCGGCACCTCGAGGACGTGCTGACCCGTCGTACCAGGATCTCTATTGAAACAGCGGACCGCGGCGTGGCCGCGGCCCGGACCACCGCGAGGTTGATCTCGGGCCCGCTGGGCTGGGGCGCCGACGACATCGAGCGGGAAATTTCGCTGTACGAGGCGCGCGTCGTCGCCGAGCTCGCCGCGCAGGAACAGCCGGACGACGCGACCGCGGACGCGACCCGCCGCGCCGCCGTCGACGTGGCCCCGCTGGCCGCCGCGGTGTAAGACCGATCCGGCGCGGTTCCGGGGGCGGGGCCGCGCCGGATCACACCCGCTCGACGACCGGACGACGGCCCGGGCGGGTGGACTTGACCGCGTACATCGACTCGTCGGCGCGGCGCAGCAGCGCGTCCACGCTCAGATCGCCCTCCTCGCGCAGGCCGACGCCGACGCTCGCGCCGATCCGCACGGTGTGCCCGAGGATGCCGAACGGCTCGGTGAGCCGCTCGGTCAGCCGCCGGGCCAGGTCCTCGGCCTCGGACCGGCCGCTCACCCCGGGCATCAGCACCGCGAACTCATCGCCGCCGAGCCGGGCGACCAGATCCTCGGCCCGGGTGTGCGCCCGCAGCAGCCGGCCCACCTCGACCAGCAGCGCGTCCCCGGCGGCGTGCCCGTGCAGGTCGTTGACCGGTTTGAACCCGTCCAGGTCGAGGTAGAGCACCGCCAGGGTCTCATCGGCGCGCGCGGCCTCGGCAGCCGACACGAACAGGGCGCGGTTCGCGAGCCCGGTCAGCGGGTCGTGGTAGGCCAGGTGATGCAACTCGTTCTCCCGCTCGCGCAGCTCGGCGACCACCCGGTGCAGGTCGCGGCTGAGCGCGGTGTTGTCCCGCAGCGCCACCAGCTGACGGGCCAGCACCAGCAGCAGCACCGTGCCGAGCAGCACGGACAGGAAGGCGCTGAGCCGGTCCCCGCTCGCCAGCAGGTCCACCGCCGCCAGCACCGCGAGCGCCAGCGGCAGGTACGGCAGCCACAGCAGGATCGGCACGCTCTGCTCGGCGTCGTCACCCGGGCGGGCCGCCGGGGCCCGGTGCGCGGCCAACGCCATCAGCACGAACCCGGCCACCCAGCCGGTGTCGATCGGATCGCCGCAGGTGTACGTGCTGTGCTGGTTGAGGTAGGCGAACCCGAGGTCACCGACGCTGAGCGCGAGCGCCGCGGCCAGGATCAGCGCCGCCGTCGCCCGGTGCCCGGGTGCGGCCCGGTGCAGCAGGATCAGCGCGACCGCGGCCAGCAGCACGTCGCTGAGCGGATAGGCCAGCGACATCGCCTTGGCGCCGGCCGTCAGGTTGCCCGCCTGGTAGACCGGTTCGAGGATGAACGCCCAGCTCAGGAACAGCAACGAACCGGCGATGACCAGGCCGTCCAGCATCACCCGTAGCAGGCCGCGCCGGACGCCGAGCACCGCCACCATCCCGGCGACCGCACCCGGCACCATCAGCAGGAAGCCGAAGTCGCCGACGTTCGGGAACGGGGCGTGGCCCTCGCGGAACGTCACGTAGAACGCCCACACCGTCTCGCCGAACGCCCAGCCGACCATGCCGAGGGCGAGGACGGCCCAGCCGTACCGGGCCCGGCCGGTGTTGCGCCGGGCGGCGGCGCCGGCACTGGCCGCGGCGATCAGCGCGGACAGGATCAGCACCCCGACGCTGAGGTTCGTCGCCGCCTGCGAGCCGGGCGGCAGCACCCGCAACGCGGTGAAGTGCCCGACGACCAGTCCGGCGCCGAGAAGGCCGGCTCGCAAGCTCGGAGACATCCGTTCACCTTCGCGGCGGCCGGTTGCGGTCCGGGTGCGGCGACGGGTGCCGGCCGGTTGCGGATCCGGCCGGATCCCGGCGCGCGGTCAGCGTTTCTCGAGGCGGTCCATCTCGGCGCGGATCGCCTCCTCGGACGGCTCGGATCCGACGAACACGTCCCAGAGGTGGAAGGCGACGCCGATACCCCACCCGAACAGCGGGAACATCGGCCAGAAGAATCCGTCCGGGGTGGTCAGCCACCAGATGGCCACCAGGAACGCGTTGACCAGAACGTATGCCAGCACATGTGTCTGCAGTTCACGCCGTTTGCGCAGTCGGCCGACCGCGGTCTGGCGCAGGTCACCCGGCGGTGGCGCGGCCGGGACACCGGACATGGTCGTCATCACAGCTCCCCTCCTGGCCTGGTCCTTCTCGTACCCCCACCGTCACGTGACCGCGACGGTCGGGCACAGGGCCGGACGTCACCTGCCGCCCGGGCCGACCGGGCAGCGCCGATCGGGCACGCCGTCCACGATCCGTACCGCGCTGTGCGCCAGACGGGCCAGTGCGGCGACCATGGCCGCGGACCGGGGATCCGTTCCGGCCGCCACCACGAGCAGGTCCGCCTGGCGGCTCGCGGCCGCCAGCGTGATCACCGCGTCCACACTGCGCCGGACGGTGACGGTCGCGTCGACGGCCGGGTACTTGTCGGCCCACCGGCGGGCCACGTCGCGGACGAACTGGTCGTCGGCCGTGGACGCCGGTCCGGTGACCACCACGGTCACCGCCGCGCCGTACCGCTCGGCCTCGCCGAACGCATATCGCAGGACGGTCTCGGCCGGGTCCGCGCCGATCAGGCCCGCCACGATCCGGCCGCCGGGCTGCGGCGACCGGGACCGGCGAGCGGGCGAAGTCCTCATACCCTCAGGGTGTACCGGCCCCAGGTGCCGGACAGCGGCCGGAGGTCCTGCCGGTACGGGACTTCCCGCGCTGCCGCCGGCCTGCGCGCCCGCGCGAGGGTGGGAACATGGCCACCATCGAGGTACGTGACCTGGTCCGGGCGTACGGGCCGGTGCGGGCGGTGGACGGGATCAGCTTCTCGGTCGGCGACGGCGAGACGTTCGCGCTGCTCGGACCGAACGGAGCCGGCAAGACCACCACTGTGGAGATTCTGGAGGGGTACCGCACCCGGGACGCCGGTACGGTCCGGGTGCTGGACTGTGACCCGGCGACCGGCGGCCCGGCCTACCGGTCGAGGATCGGGGTGGTGCTGCAGTCGGCCGGGTTCGAGGAGGAGTTCACCGTCCGGGAGCTGGTCCGGCTGCAGGCCGCGCTGTACCCGCGCGGGCACGACCCGGACGAGCTGATCACGCTGGTCGGGCTGGCCGGCAAACGCGACACCCGGGTGAAGGGGCTCTCCGGCGGTCAGCGGCGCCGGCTGGACCTGGCGCTGGGTCTGGCCGGGGCGCCCGAGATGCTCTTCCTCGACGAGCCGACCACCGGCTTCGACCCGGCCGCCCGGCACCGCGCCTGGGATCTCGTCGGGAACCTGCGAGCGCTCGGCACGACGATCCTGCTGACCACCCACTACCTCGAGGAGGCGCAGCGACTCGCCGATCGGGTCGCGGTGATGCGGGCGGGGCGCATCCTGGCGATCGGCTCCCCCGAGGACCTGCGGGCCGGCAGCAAACTGCCGACGGTCATCACGTTCGAGCTGCCCGCGGCGGTCCGGGTCGCCGACCTGCCGGCGCTGAGCGCGCCGCCGGAGGTGGCCGGGGTGACGGTACGGGTCACCTCCCGGGAGCCGGTCGCGGACTCCTGGCGGCTCACCGGATGGGCGGTGCAGCACCAGGTCACGCTGCCGGACTTCGCCGTCAGCCCACCGGCGTTGGAGGACGTCTACCTGGCGCTCACCGCGGAGAATACCGATGACCGGCCCGGCTGACGTCGCGACCCGGCACCGGTCCGCGCTGCGGCCGCTGACCGGCCATGCGGTGCGGAGTTTCGCGCGTAACCCGATCGGCGCGTTCTTCACCCTCGCGTTCCCGCTCGCCTTCCTGGTCATCGTGGCGTCGATCGTCGGCGACCAGACCACCCCGGACGGTGTGCCGATCGCTCAGTACCTGGTCTCGCCGTTCGCCGTGTTCGGCGTGGCGCAGGCGTCCTTCGTGCTGGTCGCGGTGGACCTGGCCGGGCTGCGGGAGACCGGGGTGCTGCTGCGGCTGCGCGCCACCCCGGTCCGGGCGCGGACCGTGCTCGCGTCCCGGATCGCCGCCGCGGTGGTCGCCTCCGGGATCGCGGTGGTGCTGCTGACCACGGTGGGTGTGGCCGGGTACGACGTCCAGCTCGTCTGGCGCAAGGTCCCGGCGATGCTGGTGACCCTGCTGCTCGGCATCGCCTGCTGCGCCGCCCTGGGACTGGCGCTGGCCTCGCTGACCCGGACCGTGCTGGTCGCCCAGTCGCTGGCCCAGGGCCTGCTGATCACTCTGGCCTTCGTCTCCGACGTCTTCATCGTCGGCGCGGCCCTGCCCCGCTGGCTCGACGTGCTCGGCTCGGTGCTGCCGCTCAAGCATCTGGCCCGCGCCATGGCCGAGACCTTCGACCCTACCCCCGGGTACGGGTTCTCACCCGGTCATCTCACCGTCATCGTGGCCTGGACCGTGGCCGGCGCGCTGGCCGCCCGGCTGCGGTTCGGGTGGCAACCGCGTGGTTCCACGGCGCCGCGGGTGACGACGGAGCCGGACGTCGTCGCCCGGCCGCACCTCTCGCGGCCGAGGGCGCGGCGCCGGTCACCGCTGGCCGGACAGATCGGTTATGCGATGCTCGGCCTGCGCCGCAATCTGCTCTCGGTCTTCTTCTCGCTGGTCTTCCCCGCCCTGCTGCTGGCCCTGTTCCCGACCGTCTTCGGCGACGGGCGGGTGCACGGGATGCCCCTGGCCCAGTACCTGTTCGCCGGCATGATCACGTACACCGCCGCCCTCACCGCCTACGTCGACATGCCGGAGTCGGTGGTCGTCGCCCGGTCCGCCGGGGTGCTCAAGCGGCTGCGCGGTACACCGCTGCGGTTCCGCTGGTACTTCACCGGCCGGGCGAGCGCGGCGCTACTCGTCTCGCTGCTCGCCGCCGTGCTGCTCACCGCGGTCGGCACCGGGTTCCTCGGGGTCCGGCTGGACCCGGTCCGGCTGCCGGCCCTGCTGCTCACCATCGTCGCCGGATCGCTGTGCTTCGCGGCGCTGGGCCTGGCGGTGGCCGCGCTGCTGCCCTCCGCCCGGTCGATCGTCGCCGTCACGCTCGGGACACTGCTGCCGCTCTGCTTCGCGTCGGAGATCTTCGTCGTCGGTGACCGGCCACTGCCCGGCTGGCTCACCACCGTGGCGGACCTCTTCCCGCTGCGCCACCTGCTGCAGGCGGTCCTCGCGGCGACCCGCCCGGACGCCTCCGGCGCCGGTGTCGCCGCCGGTCACCTGGCCGTACTCGCCGGATGGGCCGCGCTCGGGCTGCTGGTGGCAGGACGCCGCCGGTCCGCGTTGTCCTGACCGAATCCGGGCCGAACGGCTCTGCCCCGGCCGGCCCGGCCGTGATCAGGCTGGGGAGGGGGTTCATGGAACGTGAGGAGGCATCATGGCATCCACCACGATCGACGTGTTCGACCACGCCGTGCACACCGCACAGAACTGGCTCGCCGGCATCACCAGGCGCTTCGGCGACGGCGACCGGCACGCCGCGCACCGGATCCTGCGGGCCTGGTTGCACACCCTGCGCGACCGGCTGCCGGCCGCCGTGGCCGCGGACTTCGCCGCCCAGCTCCCGGAACTCTTCCGTGGCGCCTTCTATGACGGCTGGCAACCCGGCCGGGCTCCGGTCAAATACGGGCCGGAGGAGTACCGGCGGCGCTTCGCCCTCGAGGCGCAGATCCCGGTCGACGAGGTCGACACCGCGGCCGCGGTGGTGACCGCCGAGCTGCGCGACCGGATGTCGCCGGGTCAGGTCGACCAGGTCCTGGAGGTGCTACCGGATCCGATCCGCCGGATCCTGCGGGGCCCGGCCGAGACCGGTGAGCGGGCAGAACCGCCGGTGCACCGGGAGCCGGACGTCGCCGAGCTGGACCCGGACCAGCTGGCGCGGGCGGCCCGCCGGAACACCGAACTGCTCATCGCCGCGTCGCTGCACGACCCATGGTGACCGCGTCCGCGGACCTTCGGCCCTTACCGGCCGGAACGGCCCGGCCCAAGCTGGAGTCGGGAGGTGGCGAGATGACGAACATCCTCGTGGCCTATGCCACCAAGAACGGCACCACCCGGGAGGTCGCCGAAGCGGTGGCGACCGCCGCCACCGCCGAAGGAGCCCAGGTGCAGGTCCAGCCGGCCCGGGCGGTCAGGGGGCCGCTGACCGGCTGGGACCTGATCGTCGTCGGCGCTCCGCTCTATTCCGGGCGCTGGCACCGGGACGCACACCGCTTCCTCGCCCGGTACCGGGACGACCTGGATGCGGTCCCGGTGGCCGTGTTCGGGATGGGCCCGCGCCGCGACGAGCAGGAGGCCTGGCTGCGCAGCTCGGAGCAACTGGACCGGGCGCTGGACCGGCAGCCCTGGCTGACACCGGTCGCCGTGGGCCTGTTCGGCGGCGCGGACCGGCCGCGGCGCCGCGGTATCCGGGCCGACCTGCGCGACTGGGCCGCCATCGGCGAGTGGACCCGCAAGGTTCTGGCGATCAGCGGCACCGTCTGAAGCACATCGGACCGGCCACCGCGCCCGGCCCGGCATCGAGGAGGCCGCCGTGACGACCAGCCTGGCCGGAACCACCGGTCCCACCGTCGGGGGCCTCTCCGCGGCCGAGGTCGCGGCGCGACTCGCCGCCGACGGCCCGAACGTCGTGGCCGCTCCCCCGCGCCGCGGTGTCGCGCGACGGGTCGGCCGCCAGCTGGCCGACCCGTTGGTCGCACTGCTGCTGGCCGCGGGGGCGGTGACCACTGCCCTCGGCGACCTGCCGGACACCGTCATCATCGTGCTGGTGGTGGCCGTGAACACGGTGATCGGCGTGGTCCAGGAGATCCGGGCGGACGCGGCCATCGCCGCACTCGACCGGCTGGCCGCACCGGTCGCCCGGGTGGTCCGCGACGGCCGGGACCAGCTGGTGCCGGCCGCCGGGCTGGTCCGCGGTGACCACGTCCGGCTGGAGGCCGGTGACGTCGTCCCCGCCGACCTGGACCTCACCGAGGCGCAGCGGGCCACCTTCGACGAGTCGGCGCTGACCGGGGAATCGGTACCGGTGCACCGCGACGTGACCGAGGCGGCCGGCGCCGGGACCGTGCTGGCCGGCGGCCGGGCGGCTGGCACCGTGCTGCGCACCGGCGCGGCCAGCGCGCTCGGCCGGATCTCCGCCCTGGTGGCCGGCACCCGGCCGGGGCCGACCCCCTTGCAGCGGCGCCTCGCCGCGCTGGGCCGGATCCTCGGCCTGACCGCGGTCGCGGTGTCGGCGCTGGTTTTCACGCTCGGTCTGCTCGCCGGGGAACCGTTCGTCCGGATGGCGATCACCGCGGTGAGCCTGGTCGTCGCGGCGGTGCCGGAGAGCCTGCCCGCCGTGGTCACCCTGGCGCTGGCGCTCGGTGCCCGGCGGATGGCCCGGACCCGGGCCATCCCGCGCCGGTTGCACGCGGTCGAGACGCTCGGCTCGGTCACCGTGATCGCCTCCGACAAGACCGGGACCCTCACCGAGAACAAGATGACGGTGCAGCGCGCGGTCACCGCGGACGGCGTGCGGCACACGGTCACCGGCACCGGGTACGACCCCGCCGGGCGGGTGTGGCGCCGCGACGGCGGCACGGTCCCGGACGGCGGCCCGCTCCGGGCGCTCGCCCGGGCCGGGGCGCTGTGCAACGACGCGGGCCTGCTGGCGCCGGACGGCGACCGTACCGGATGGGCGGCCGCCGGCGACCCGATGGAGGCCGCCCTGCTGACCTTCGCCGCCCGGTGCGGCCTGGATCCGGAGGCCGAGCGCGCCGCCGCGCCCCGCGTCGCGGAACTGCCGTTCGAGCAGGCCCGGCGGCGGATGACCACGGTGCACCGCCGGGCCGACGGCTACCTGGTGGTCCGCAAGGGCGCGCCGGAGGCGGTGCTCGACCCCGGGCGCGACGCGGCGTTGCTGGCCGCGGCCGCGGAGCTGGCCGCCGACGGGTTGCGGGTGCTGGCGGTGTCCACCGCGGAGACCACCGGCCGCCCGGACCCGGCCGGGCCGTTACCGCTGCGGGCGGCCGGGCTGGTCGGCATCGGTGACCCGCTGCGAGACACCGCGCGAGACACCGCGCAGGCGTTCGAGCGGGCCGGCGTACGTCTGCTTCTGATCACCGGTGACCACCCGGGAACCGCGGCCGCCATCGGCCGGCGGCTCGGGATCCTGCCCGCCGGCGAGGCGGTCGCCGAGGGTGACCGGGGCCGACTGACCGGCGACGACGTGGCGAAGACCCGGGTGTACGCCCGGACCCAGCCGGAACAGAAGCTGGACATCATCGCCGCGCTGCAACAGCGCGGCGAGGTGGTGGCGATGACCGGCGACGGGGTGAACGACGCGCCCGCGCTGCGCCGCGCCGACATCGGCGTGGCGATGGGCAGCGGCACCGAAGTGGCCCGGCAGGCGGCCGAGCTGGTCCTGGTCGACGACAACCTGGGCACCGTGACCGATGCGATCGGCGAGGGCCGGCGTATCTATGACAACATCCGCCGCTTCCTGCGCTACGCGCTCTCCGGTGGCCTGGCCGAACTGCTGGTGATGCTGGCCGGTCCGCTGCTGGGCATGCCGCTGGCGCTGCTGCCGGCCCAGCTGCTCTGGATCAACCTGCTCACCCACGGGGTGCCCGGTGTCGCGCTCGGTGCCGAACCCGCCGAGGCCGACGTGCTGCGCCGGCCGCCGCGCTCGCCGCAGGAGTCGGTGCTCGGCGCCGGTCTGCTGCGCGGTGTGCTGATCGGCGGGGGCCTGCTCGCGGCGGTGACCCTGGCCGCCGGTGTCGCCGCGCACCGGCTGGAACTGCCGTGGCAGACGGTGATGTACCTGGTCCTCGGCCTGGCTCAGCTCGGTGTCGCGCTGGCGGTGCGGGCCACGGCGGCGCCCGGGACGCCGCGCGGTCTCGCCCTGCCGGCCGCGGTCGCCGGGTGCCTGCTGCTGCAGGTCGCCGGGGTGATGATCGGACCGTTGCGGACGCTGCTGGGCACCGAACCGCTGACCGCGGCGACGATCCTGGCCTGTGTCGCGGTCGCCGCCGTGCCCGGCACCCTGCTGCGGCTCACCGGGCGGCGGCACTGAGCCACCCGGCCGCAGCGGACGGGCCCTGTTCCTCTTCCGCCGACCGGCCGGGCAGCCGGACGATCGGTACAGGGAAGGTCAGCACGGCCACCCACGCCACGGATCGGAGGCCGGCCATGCAGGCTCGGATCAACGACCACATCGTGGTCGAGGGCACCCACCTCGGCCTGGAACGACGGATCGGCATCATCGTCGGCATCGACCATCCGGACGGCAGCCCGCCGTATCGGGTGCACTGGCTGGACAACGGGCGCACCACGCTCTTCTTCCCCGGCCCGGAGGCGCACATCGCCCCCGCGCACGGCAGTCCGGTAGGCCCGGGGCGGTAGCGCCGTGCGGCAGACCGTACGCCTCGGGAGCGTCCACGGTATCCCGGTGGGTGCCCACTGGTCCGTGCTGCTGATCCTGTTCCTGCTCGTCTACTCCCTGGCGGTGGGCATGCTGCCGGCGGTCGCCGGCGGCTATCCGCCGGCCGGGTACTGGCTGACCGCCCTGTTGATCGCGGGGTTGTTCCTGACCGGGCTGGTCGGGCACGAGCTGGCTCACGCCGTGATGGCCCAGCACTACCGGATTCCGGTCACCTCGATCACGTTGTGGGCGCTCGGCGGCATCTCCGAGCTGGACGGCAAGCCGCACCGCCCCCGCGCCGAGCTGCTGATCGCGCTGGCCGGTCCGGCCGCCAGCCTGCTGGTGGCGGGCACCTTTGCCGCGGCGACGGCCCCGGCCGGTCTGGCCGGCGCCGATCTGCTGCGGATCGGCCTGAGCTGGCTGGCCGAGGCCAACCTGCTGCTGGCCGGGTTCAACCTGCTGCCCGGCGCGCCGCTGGACGGCGGACGTGCTCTGACCGCGATCCTCTGGGGGCTGCGCGGGGATCGGTCCGCCGCCCAGCGGGTGGCAGCCCAGACCGGCGGGCTGCTCGGTCTGCTGCTGGCCGGTGCGGGCGTGATGGCGCTGGTCGCCTACGCGGCCACCGGCGGCCTGTGGCTGATCCTGCTGGGGTGGTACCTCACCGTCGCGGCACGGGGCGAGGAGACGGCGGCCGCCCTGTCCGACCAGTTGCGCGGCATCCTGGTCGGCGAGGTCATGTCGACGCCCGCGGTGTGCGGCTACGCGGGGCACACCGTGCCGCAGTTCGTGACGGGCACCGCCCGGTGGTGCCCGCACCGCGCCTACCCGGTGACCGACATCGACGGCCGGCTGGCCGGCCTGGTCACCGTCGCCACGCTGGCCGCGGTGCCGCCGGAGCGCCGGGCCAGCACCCGGCTGGCCGACGTCATGATCCCCCGGTCCCGGTTGCGGGTGACCCACGTCGACGAGGCGCTGCTCGACATCGTGCCCGCCCTGGACACCCCGGCCCGGACCGTGGTGGTCGTTGACCAGGACCGGCCGTCCGGTGTGGTGACCGCCGGGGACGTCAGCCGGCTGGCGGGCGTGGCGCGGCTCGGGGCACACCCGGCCGGTCGCGCCGCGCGGTGACCGTGGCCCGGACGGTGCAGGTCACCGGGTGAGCGGGACCCGCCAGGTGACGGCCGTGCCCGCGCCGCCCTCGCCGGGCCCGATCTCGAAGCTGCCGCCGAGGTCCTCCGCCCGTCCACGCAGATTCACCAGGCCGCCACGGGCCCGGTCCGGGTCGGCGCCCACCCCGTCGTCCTCCACGCAGACCACGACGTGATCACCGGCGGCGGAGACACCCACCCGGACGCGGGTCGCCTGCGCGTGCCGGGCGACGTTGGACAGCGCCTCGCGCAGCACGGCCAGCAGCTCGGGCACGATGTCGTCGGGGATCGCGCTGTCGACCGGTCCGCTGATGTCCAGGGTCGGGCGGAAACCGAGGCCTGCGGTGGCCTCCTCGGCCAGGTCGCGGATCTCGCCGCGCAGCGACGGCCCGGTGGGTGCACGCAGCTCGAAGATCGAACGCCGGATGTCGCGGATCGTGGCGTCGAGGTCGTCGACCGCGGCGTTGATCCGCTTGGCCACCTCGGGCTTACCGGCCTGGTGCACGGTGCCCTGCAGCTGCATGCCGGTGGCGAACAGCCGCTGGATCACCACGTCGTGCAGGTCGCGGGCGATCCGCTCACGGTCCTCCAGCACCGCCAGCTGCCGGCGTTCCTCCTGGGCCCGGGCCCGTTCCAGGGCGAGCGTGGCCTGCCCGGCGAAGGTGGACAGCAGCACGGCGTCCTGGTCTTCGGCCGGCTGGCCGGGGGCCTGCGTCACGATCAGCACACCTTGCAGGGAGTCCGCGACGGCGAGCGGGGCGGCCAGGGCCGGCACGGCCGGGACCTCGCCCGGCCACTCGGTCACCGTGCGCAGATTGTCCAGGGGACGGAAGCGTTCCTGCCCGAAGGCCGCGACGGCGTCCTTGTCCACCGGCACGAGCTGCCCGGCCAGCGCCGCGTACGCCGGATCGGCGCTGTCGGCCACCTCGATGGTGTACCGGCTGTTCGGTTCGTCGTAGAGCATCACCAGGACCAGCTCGGCGCCGGACACCTCCCGGGCCCGGCGGGCGATCAGCCGCAGCGCCTCGGTGCGCCGCACGGTGCCGAGCAACACGCCAGTGATCTCGGCGGTCGCCGCCAGCCAGCGCCCGCGGCGCTGGGCGAGCTCGTAGAGCCGGGCGTTGTCGATCGCGATGCCCGCGGCGGAGGCCAGGGCCACCACGATCTCCTCGTCGTCGTCGGTGAACTCCGCGGCCCCCCGTTTCTCGGCGAGGTAGAGATTGCCGAAGATCTGGTCCCGGGTGCGCACCGGGACGCCGAGGAAGCTGTGCATCGGCGGGTGGTTCGGCGGGAATCCGAACGAATGCGGGTGTTTGCGGATATCGGGGAGACGGACCGGTTGCGGGTCGGTGATCAGCAGGCCGAGGACTCCCCGGCCGTGCGGCAGGTCGCCGATCCGGGCATGGGTCGCCGGGTCGATGCCGTGGGTGATGAAGTCGGAGAGGCTGCCGTGGTCGGGCGCGAGCACGCCGAGCGCCCCGTATCTCGCGCCGACCAGCGCGCACGCGGCCTCCACGATCCGTTGCAGCGTGCTGCGCAGGTCGAGGTCGGTGCCGATGCCGACGACCGCGTCGAGCAGGGCCCGCAGCCGCTCCCGGCTGGCCACCACGTCGCCGACCCGGTCCAGCATCTCCTGCAGCAATTCGTCCAGGCGCACCCGGGACAGCGGAGGGAGCCCCAGCGTGGGTAGCTCAGCCATGCGGTCAGCCTAGAACGCCTGACCGGGCGGCGGAATCGTCCTGACGAATCGATCTACTTCACCGGGACCACGCGGTGAGCACCGATCAGTCGCGCCCACCACGGCCGGCGTTCTGCGGAACGCAGCGGCGGGCACCCGGCGCGTTTGACGCTGACCCAGCCACCCGGGCCCATGGTGACCGCGCCGATCGCCGGGCGGGAGCGCGCCGCGGCGCCGGCCGCCACCGCGATCGCCACCGCGCCGGCGGCGGCCAGGGCCGCTCCTGCCAGCCGGGTGACGTCGACGACCGGGCGGTAGACGGCGGTGTCCGGGCCGACGATCCAGGCCCCGACCGTGCGATCGCCGTCGGTCACCGGCAGGACCGTGACCGAGCCTGTGCTGACCGGGCCCGCCGGGGCGGCCGTGGCCGGCCGCCCGTCGAGTGCGATGGTCATCTCTCTGCTCTCCTATCGGCTGTCCGAGCCGGCCGTCCCGGCCACCGCGGCCCGGCCCGCCTCCAGCCGGGCGATCGGCACCCGGAACGGCGAGCAGGACACGTAGTCGAGGCCGGCGTCGTGGAAGAACCGGACCGAGGCGGGGTCGCCGCCGTGCTCGCCGCAGACACCCACGGTCAGGTCCGGCCGGGCCGCGCGACCGCGGTCGACCGCGATCCGCACCAGCTCGCCGACGCCGGACCGGTCGAGGCTCTCGAACGGCGAGACGGCGAACACGCCCAGCTCCAGGTAGCGGCCGAAGAACGCGCCCTCCACGTCGTCACGGGAGAAACCCCAGGTCATCTGGGTGAGATCGTTGGTGCCGAAGGAGAAGAACTCGGCGGCACCGGCGATCTCCCCGGCGGTCAGCGCCGCCCGCGGCACCTCGATCATGGTGCCGATCCGGATCGGCGGTGCGCCGGGCACGGCGGCGAGCACCCGCTCGGCCTCCGCCCGTACGATCTCCAGCTCCTGGATCGTGCCGACCAGCGGCACCATGATCTCCGGCCGCGGGTCGCCGCCGGCCGCGGCCCGCGCCGCCGCGGCCTCGGCGACCGCGCGGACCTGCATCTCGAACAGACCGGGAACGACCAGACCCAGGCGTACACCGCGCAGGCCGAGCATCGGGTTGGACTCGTGCATCCGGCGGACCGCGTTCAGCAGCACCCCGGCGTGCCCGGCGTCCTCGCTCAGTGCTTCGGCGCGCGCGACCCGGGCGGTCAGCTCCTCCAGCGGGGGCAGGAACTCGTGCAGCGGCGGGTCGATCAGCCGCACGGTGACCGGCAGCCCGTCCATCGCGGTCAGCAGCTCCTCGAAGTCGGCGCGCTGCAACGGCAGCAGCGCGGCCAGCGCCGCCTCCCGCTCGGCGGCGGTCTCGGCCAGGATCAGCCGCTCGACGAGCACCCGCCGGTCGCCGAGGAACATGTGCTCGGTACGGCACAGGCCGACCCCGGTCGCACCGAACCGCCGGGCCCGGGCCGCGTCCGCGCCGGTGTCCGCGTTGGCGTGCACGCCCAGCCGGGCGACCTGCCCGGCGTGGTCCATCAGCCGCTCGATCGCGGTGAGCAGCGGGTCGCCGTCCGCGGTCACCTCGCCCTCGAAGTACCGCACCACCCTCGACGGGTGCACCGGGACCGGTCCGGGGTAGACCCGGCCGTTGCCGCCGTCGATGGAGATCACGTCGCCGGCGTGCACGGTCCGGCCGCCGACGGTGCACGTGTCGCCCTCGATCCGCAGCTCTTCGGCTCCGCAGACGCAGGTCTTGCCCATGCCGCGGGCGACGACGGCGGCGTGCGAGGTCTTGCCGCCGCGTGCGGTCAGGATGCCCTGCGCGGCGATCATGCCGGGCAGGTCGTCCGGGTTGGTCTCCCGGCGCACCAGGATGACCGGCCCGGTCGCGGCCGCGGCGGCCGCCGAGTCGAACACCACCGCGCCGACCGCGGCGCCGGGTGAGGCCGGCACGCCGGTGGTCAGCGGCGGCGGGGCGGCCGCCTCGTCGAAGCTGGGGAACATCAGCTGGGCCAGCTGCTCGCCGGTGACCCGGCGCAGCGCCTCGTCGAGGGTGATCACCCCTTCCTCGACCAGCTGTGCGGCGATCACGAACGCGGCCGCCGGGGTCCGTTTGCCGACCCGGGTCTGCAGCATCCACAGCTTGCCGGCCTCGATGGTGAACTCGATGTCGCACAGGTCGCGGTAGCGGTCCTCGAGCCGCTGCATGACGGCGAGCAGTTGCTCGTAGGAGGCGGCGTCGACGGTGGCCAGCTCGTGCAGGGGGACGGTGTTGCGGATGCCGGCCACCACGTCCTCGCCCTGGGCGTTGCGCAGGTAGTCGCCGTAGCTGCCCCGCCGGCCGGTCGCCGGATCGCGGGTGAACGCCACCCCGGTCCCGGAGTCGTCGCCACGGTTGCCGAAGACCATCGCCATCACGGTGACCGCGGTGCCCAGATCCTGCGGGATGCGCTCCTGCCGGCGGTAGAGCACGGCCCGCTCGGCGTTCCAGGAACGGAACACCGCGCCGATGGCGAGGAACAACTGCTCATGCGGCGCCTGCGGGAAAGCGCGCCCGGTGTGGGTTTCGAAGACTTTCTGGTACGCCCGGACCAGGTCGCGCAGCTCTCCCGCGGTCAGCTCGGTCGTACCGAAGCCGGCCAGTTCGGCCTCGAACGCCTCGGCGGGCACGTCGAACACGGTCCGGCCGAACATCTGGATCAGCCGCCGGTAGGAGTCCCAGGCGAACCGCTCGTCGGCGCTGACCCGGGCCAGGCCGGTCACGCTGGTGTCGTTCAGGCCGATGTCCAGGATGGTCTCCATCATCCCGGGCATCGAGAACTTCCCGCCGGACCGCACCGACAGCAGCAGCGGGTCGTCCGGGTCACCGAACGTCTTGCCCAGCGCGGCCTGCACGCCGCGCAGGTGGTCCTCGACCTCGTCGAGCAGCCCGGCCGGCAGCGTGCCGGTACGCAGGTAGGCGCGGCAGGCCTCGGTGGTGATGGTGAACCCGGGCGGGACCGGCAGGCCCATCCGCGTCATCTCGGCAAGGTTGGCCCCCTTGCCGCCGAGCAGGTCCTTGAGGTCCTTGTTGCCGTCGACGAAGTCGTACACGTATCCAGACACCTGAATCCCACCCTCGCTCCCTGACGATTCGTGCTCCTCCTTCGTTGGTAGCCCCGGGCGGGCCCGCGGAGTAGGGCCGTCGGCCCGGTCCGGCGGGACCTGAAGCCCTGCCGGACCGCGCCCCGAACGCGTCCGATGAGGGTGGAGGTATCGGAGAGGAGGCCTGCAGCCATGGCCGAGAAGAAGATCGTCGTCGGGTTCGACGGGTCGCCCGCCGCCGGCGTCGCCCTGACCTGGGCGCTCGACGAAGCGGATCGCACCGGGGCGCACGCCGCACTGGTGTACGCGGACGAGTGGCCGTTCTGGGCGCCGGCCGCGAGCATGGTGCCGTCCCCCGCTCTGCGTCCGGACGACTACGTGGACGAGGTGATCGGCGGGGTGCTGGACCGGGCCGTCACCACGGCCCGGAAGACACACCCGCTGGTGCCGGTGTCCGCCACGACCGTGCGCGCGCTTGCCTCGACCGCGCTGGCCCAGCAGTCCGAGCAGGCCGCGATGATCGTGGTCGGCTCCCGCGGGCACCGCGCCCTGGCCGGCTTGCTCGGCTCGGTCGGCGCGGCGGTCGGCGCGCACGCGCACTGCACCGTGGTGGTGGTCCAGGGCCGGTCGGCCGCAGGCGCGCCCGTGGTCGCCGGCGTCGACGGCTCCCCGCTCGCCCCGGTCGTGCTGCGGTTCGCCGCCGAGCAAGCCGCCGGCCGCAAGGTCGCGTTGCGGGTGCTCCGGCTGGGGCCGCCCGACGGCGAGCACCGCGCGGCCGCCGGCGGTCAGGACGCGTTCGACGCCGTGGTCACCGCGGTCCGCGACGAGTTCCCGGACCTGGAGATCCACGTCGGAGCCGTCACCGGGAACTCGCCGGACGCGCTGGTCGCGGCCGGTGACACCGCCCAGCTGGTGGTGATCGGCAGCCGCGGGCGCGGTGCGGTGCGCGGCCTGCTGCTCGGCTCGGCCGTCCGGCACCTGCTGCGGTACGCGACCTGCCCGGTCGCGATCGTGCACGAGCACGAGGATCAGGAAGAGCACCAGGAGCAAGAGGCGGAACGCAGCGCAGCCCGGGTCGGGCCGTGAGGGCGCGGGAGGGCGACCTGATCGTGATCGAGCCGGCCGGGCTGAACGGCCGGCGCCGGATCGGCGTGATCATCGCGGTGGGGCGGCCCGGCGGGCTTCCGCCCTACCGGGTGCGCTGGTTCGACAGCGGCCACACCACCTTGCTGTTCCCGGGTCTGGGAAGCCGGATCGAACCGGTCCTGTGACCGGCGAGCCGTCGATCGTGCGGGCGAGTGCCGGACCACCGGCACTCGCCTCTTCGCGCCGGTCCGTTCGGCCCTGCTGACCTTCCCGCTCCGGTCCCGACACTGACAGGAGGAGAGGTCACCGGTCATCAGGAGGCGGGGACGATGCGAAGCCAGACGATCGAGATCCGGAGCCCGGCCACCGGACGACTGCTCGGGACCTGTCATGGGCCGGAGCCGGACGGTGCCTGCCCGCTGGTCCGCCCCGACGGCGTCGTGCCGTGCGCGGGGCGGCTCGTCTCCCCGCGCGGCGGCGATCCCCGGTACTGGCCGGTCTGGGTGTCCCCCGGCTGCCGTCAGTGCCGGCTGAACTGGAACGAGCAGGCCGCGGCCTGCCTGCGGGAGGCGGAACGCTGCCGGGCCCGGTGGCGCCGGGGCCTCGAGCGCGAGACCGACCGGGTGCGCATTCAGGCCGCCCGTCGGGATCCCCGGTACCGGCGGATGACCGACCGGGAGCTACGGGTCACCGCGCTGTGGCGGTGGCGGTTGTCCTCGCGTGCCCAGGCTCTGCGGCATACCGAGCAGAAGCACCGGGACTGGAGCCGTTTGTACCTGTCGCTGGCGGAACAGCAGCGCGCCTCGACCCCGGCCGGCCGGGTTCAGTAGGTGGTTCAGTAGGTACCGAAGGGCCCGGGCGGGGCCTCCAGCTTCCGGTCGTCCAGGGCGTAGGACAGCGCCGAGGACACCTCGATCACCCCGGCGACCTGGTGGGTGAGACGTTCCGCGATATCGGCCGACGACCAGCGGTCGACCCGGCCGGACAGGCCGACCACGCCGCCGGTGACGGTGACGGTGACCCCGTCCGCCTCGTCGGCCAGGAACGGCCGCAGCACCTCCGCGCGCACGTCGGCGAGGATCTCGTCGTCGGTACGCAGGTAGGTGCGCAGCAGGTCACCCCGCGACGCGATGCCGACCAGCCGGCCGAGATCGTCGGTGACCGGGAGGCGTTTGACGCCGTTGGCGTCCATCAGCCGGGCCGCGGCGGCGAGTGGCATGCTCGCCAGCGCGACCACCGGCGGCGCGCTCATCAGCCCGGCCGCGGTCCGCGCGGTGGCCTTGGCCCGTTCGCCGCGCCGCCGGCGTCGTTCGAAGATCCGGGGCTGCTCGTCACCGCCGTACTCGATCTTGCGGAGCAGGTCGGCCTCGGAGACCACCCCGGTCACCCGGCCGAAGCCGTCGACCACCGGGACCGCGCTGATCCGCTTGCCCACCAGCAGATCCACCAGGTCGTGATAGGAGGTGTCCTCGGCCACCGACACCACGTCCCGGGTCATCACGTCGCCGATCTTCCAGGTCTTCACCGCTCTCCCCCTTCTGTCGTCCTCTCCACGGTGGTCGTCCGGGGGTCCGGCCAGTAGGGACTTCCGGCCCTAACCGGCGGGACCGGTCGGGACCTGCGACCCTGACGCACCGCGTCGACCGGGATGACGATGGGCACCGGGCTCGACGAAGGAGGGCATCATGCGGACGATGAGCGTCGTCATCGCGGCCGACGGCACCGACGCCAGCCGGTCGGCGACCGTCTGGGCCGCGGCGGAGGCGGCACGCCGCGGACAACTGCTTCAGGTGCTGCACGTACTGGACTGGGAGTGGTCGACCGCCCGCTACGAATTCAGCAATGACCGGTTCGACGCCGATCGGCGGCACGCCGACGGGATCGTGGCCCAGGCCGCCCGGGTGGCCCGCGAGGCGGTCCCGGCGATCGAGGTCGTCAGCGACGTCCTGGTCGGCGACCCGGCCGCGCAACTGGTCGCCGCGTCCGAGTCTGCCGCGCTGATGGTGCTCGGGGACCGCGGGCGGGGTGGCTTCGCCGGGCTGCGGCTCGGGTCGGTCAGCCAACGGGTCGCCACCCATGCCCGTTGCCCGGTCGCGGTGATCCGCGGCGGCCTCCGGTCCGCCGAGGCGCTGGTCGTGGCCGGGGTGGACGATTCCGCCGCGGCTGGTGGTGTCCTCGACGCCGCGTTCACCGCGGCCGATCAACGACACGCCCGCCTGCTGCTGGTCCATTCCTCCCTGCCGCCGTTCCGCGGCTACCACGGTCATCTGTCGGCGGCCGAGTCGCACACCCCGGACCACGACACCGCCGCACGTGACCTGCTCGCCCACCAGGCCGCACCGTGGCAGGCCCGGTTCCCCGCGGTGGCGGTGGACCTGCTGGTGTCACACCTCGGTCCGGCGGCCGCGCTGGTCGGCGCCGCGCGAGACGCCGAGCTGGTGATCGCCGGCAGCCGCGGGCACGGCGTGCTCGCCGGGACCCTGCTCGGCTCCACCGGTCTGCAGCTGTTGCACTACGCCGACTGCCCGGTTCTGATCATCCATCCGTACCCAAAATCTTGATCTCCGGCGGCCCGGCGCCCTCATCGGCCCGGAGGCCGGGAAGGCGCCGGAAGCACCGGCTCAGGACGGCGTGGCCGCCATCTGCATGGTCAGGTCGACCAGCCGGTTGGTGTAGCCCCACTCGTTGTCGTACCAGCCGAACACCTTGGCCGTGGTGCCCTGCGCCTGGGTCAGCCGGGCGTCGAACACGCAGGAGGCCGGATCGCCGATCACGTCGGCGGAGACCAGCGGCGCCTCGGTGTAGCGGATGATGCCGTGCATCGGACCCGCCGCCGCGGTGGCCACCACCTCGTTGATCCGGGCCGCCGGCACCTCGGTGGCCAGAGTGAGCGTCAGGTCGCTGATCGAACCATCCACCACCGGCACCCGCAACGCCACCCCGTCCAACCGGCCGGCCAGCTCGGGCAGGACCAGGCCCACCGCCTTGGCGGCGCCGGTGCTGGTCGGGATGATGTTGACTCCGGCCGCCCGGGCCCGGCGGGGATCCTTGTGCGGCGCGTCCAGCACGTTCTGGTCGTTGGTGTACGCGTGCACGGTGGTCAGATAGCCGTGCTCGATCCCGAACGCCTCGTGCAGGACCTTCACCAGCGGCGCCACGCAGTTGGTGGTGCAGGAGGCCGCCGACACGACCTGGTGCCGGTCCGGGTCGAAACTGTCCGCGTTCACACCCGGCACCAGCGTGGCGTCGACGTTCTTACCCGGCGCCGAGATCAGCACCCGGCCGGCGCCGGCCTTCAGGTGCAGCGCGGCGTCGTCACGGCTGCGCAGCCGGCCGGTCGCCTCGATGACCAGGTCGACGCCGAGCTCACCCCAGGGCAGCGTGTCCGGCGAACGCCCGGCGAACGTCGGGATCCGGTGCCAGCCGACCAGCAACTGGTCGTCGTCGTGGCCGACCTCGGCGTCGATCCGGCCGAACGTCGAGTCGTACTCCAGCAGGTGGGCCAGGGTCGCCGCGTCGTACAGATCGTTGATCGCCACCACCCGCAAGCCGCTGTTGGCCATGTCCGTGGCGGCCAGCCGGCGCAGGTAGTTGCGGCCGATCCGGCCGAAACCGTTGATCGCGATGCGATACGTCATCGTCGTCCTCCCCTTCTCGTCTCTCCCCTCAGCGTCGTCCGGACGTCCGGGCACGGGCAGGGACGAAAGTCCCGGCCGGAGGTGGCGGGCGCCCCGCGCCGGGCGGTCCCGCCCCGGCCTACCGTGACGGTGGGAGGTGTCCCGATGTTCTCGTCCGAGGCGGTCCGGGCGCGGCGCGACGCCGCGGCCCGGGCACTGACCGCCCAGCAGATCTGGACCATGCTGACCCGGCGGACGTTCGCCGTGCTCAGCCACGTCACCCCGGGCGGCGCTCCGCGATCGAGCGGCGTCGTCTACGCCGTCAGCGGCCACCGCATGTTCGCCGTCGTCGCCGTCGACAGCTGGAAGGCCCGGCACATCGCGGCCGACCCGCACGTCGCGGTGACCGTGCCGATCCGGCGCGGTGGTGTGCTGGCGCTGATCGCGCCGATCCCGCCGGCCACGGTCAGCTTCCCGGCGATGGCGACCGTCCACTCCGGCGAAATCCTCACCGAGCTGCCGGACCTGGCCGCGCTGGCCCCACCGGAACGGCGGGCCCGCTGCGCGGTGCTGGAGATCCGGCCGGTCGGCGCCTACGTCACCTACGGGGTGGGCGTACCGCTGCTGCGGATGCGTGACCCCGACCGATCCCGCGCCCGCGTGCCGGTCGGGCCCGGCTGAACCACGTGTGACACCCGCGAACGCATCGCACACCCATCACGCCGGCCTGCGAGGTGGCCATGATCTCCAGCAGCACCGACCATCCGTCGTTCCTGGGCGCACTGGACCGGATCGCGGTCCGCCGCCCGCTGCAGCGGGCCGGTGTGCTCGCCGAACCGCTCGGCCCGCTCCCCTCCGACCCTCCGGAGGTCGGCCGGCTGTTGTCCGACGCCGGCTTCGCCGACCAGGTCAGCAGCCTGGCCGGCACCCTCGGCCGGCGCCCGCGGGCGGTACGCGCCGAAGCCGCCGGGTACCTGCGCGAGATGGGCGCCACCCACACCGGCCGGGCGGTGGACGACTGGTCCCGGATGAGCCGGTGGCTGGCGCGCGCGCACGAACTCGTCCTCGATCCGGAACAACTGCGACGCCTGCGGGTGCTCGACCGGACCCAGTCGCTGCTGTTCCCGTTCTCGCACCGGTCGTACCTGGACGGCATCACCGTCCCGGCAGCGGTCTCCCGGTACGGCATCTCGCCGTCGTTCGTGCTGGCCGGCGCGAACCTCGACGTGTTCCCGTTCAACCACCTGCTGCGCCGGTCCGGCTTCGTCTACGTGCGCCGCTCGACCGCCGACCTTCCCGTCTACCGGCTGGCGCTGCGCTGCTACCTCGCCGAGCTGATCCGCAGCCGGCGCAACCTGTGCTGGTCGATCGAGGGCGGCCGGACCCGGACCGGCAAGCTGCGCCCGCCGACGTACGGGGTGCTGCGCTACGCCGTCGACGCGCTCGAGCAGGATCCCGGGTTGCGCGCCCTGATCGTCCCGGTCTCGATCGTGTACGAGCAGCTGCACGAGGTCGGGCTGATGACCGACGAGGCGCGGGGGTCGCGCAAGCAGCCGGAGGACCTGCGCTGGTTGTGGAGCTTCGGGCGGGCGCAGCGGGAACGGTTCGGTCGGGCCTTCTTGGAGTTCGGTGAGCCCATCCCGCTGCGGGACCGGCTCGCCGAGCTGCGGGCCGACGACCCGTCGGGTGCACACCTGGTGGAGCGGATCGCGGTGCAGGCGTGCCACGGCATCAACCGCGCCACGCCGGTGACCACCACCGCGGTGGTGTGCCTGGCACTGCTCGCCGCCGACCGCGCGCTGACCCTGGACGAGGTGCTGGCCACCGTCGCCCCGCTGGCCCGGTACCTCACCGCACGCGGGCGCCCGGTGGCCGGCGCGGCGAACCTGACCGACCGGGCCACCATCCGCCGTGCCCTCGACGACCTGGCCTCTTCCGGCGTGCTGGCCTGCTTCGACGGCGGCACCGACACCGTCTGGCGGATCGGCCCCGGCCAGCACCTGGTCGCGGCGTTCTACCGGAACACCGCGGTGCACGTCCTGATCGACCGGGCGATCGGTGAACTGGGCCTGGCCGCCGCCGCCGAGGGCGACGGGCCCGGGCTGGGTACCGCGAGCCGGGAGACGCTACGGCTGCGTGACCTGCTCAAATTCGACTTCTTCTTCCCGACCCGGCGAGTGTTCGCCGAGGAGATGGCCGCCGAACTCGCGCTCGTCGACCCGAGCCAGGCCGCCGGGGTGCACGAGTTCACCGCGGCCGACGCCCGGCGCTGGCTGGAACAGCACCCGCCGCTGGTCGCGCCGCTGGTGCTGCGGCCGTTCCTGGAGGCGTACCACGTCGTCGCCGACCGGCTGGTCGCGACGGACGCCGACGAACCGTTCGACGAGGCGCACTTCCTCGACGACTGCTTGCGGGTCGGCCGGCAGTGGGCCTTGCAGAAGCGGCTGGCCAGCGAGGAGTCGGTGTCGCTGGAGCTGTTCAAGCCGGCGCTGCGGCTGGCCCGGCACCGCGATCTCGTCACCTCCGAGGCGCCGGAGCCGGCCAAGCGGCGCGCCGACTTCCTGGCCGAGATCCGCGAGACGCTGCGCCGGGTGAACCTGATCGCCGCGATGGCCGAGCGGAGCCGGTCATGACCGTCACCGCGGCCGAGACCGTGCGGGCGATCCGGGCCGCGCCCGCCGGGCCGCGGGTCGGCGCGTTCTTCGACCTCGACGGCACCCTGGTGCACGGCCACACCGCCGGCGCCGTCTACCGGGACCGGATCCGCCGGGGCGACATCGGCCCCGGCGAACTGGCGCGCGTCCTGCTCGCCATGATCGACGGCGGGGTGCTCGGCGGAGATCCGCAGGCGATCGGGCGGGCCGGCTTCGCCGCGCTGCGCGGCCGCACCGTGGCGGAGCTGTCCGGACTCGCCGAGCGGCTGTTCGCCGAACGGATCGCCGGGACGATCCGGCCCGAGGCCCGTGACCTGGTCCGGGCGCACCTGCGGCAGGGACACACCGTCGCGGTGGCGTCCTCGGCGACCCGGTTGCAGATCGAGCCGGTAGCCCGCGATCTGGGCATCCCGCACCTGGTCTGCACGGAACTGGAACAGCGCGACGGCGTGCTCACCGGGCGCAGCACCACCGGCCTGCTGTGGGGTGAGCGCAAGGCCCGCGCGGTGCGCGGATTCGCCCGCGCCACCGGGATCGATCTCCGCAAGAGCTTCGGGTACGCCAACGGGCTGGAGGACCTCGCGTTCCTCGGATCGGTGGGTCGACCGTACCCGTCCAATCCGGATCCGGTGCTGCGGCACGCTGCCGAAGAGCACGCCTGGCCGGTGTTGACGCTGCGAGAACCGCGGTCACCCGGGTTGTGGGCGGGGCTGGGCACGCTCAGCGCCCTGGCCGGCGTCAACGCGGCGCTGACCGCGGGAGTGGTCTACGGCCGGTTGACCGGTGACCGGCAGGGCGGGATCAACGTCGGGATCGGGCTCTCCGCCGACCTGGGGCTGGCCCTCGCCGGGGTACGGCTGAACGTGACCGGCGCGGAGAACCTCGACAAGGTCCGCCCGGCCGTGTTCGTCGCCAACCACCAGAGCACGCTGGATGCGGTGGTGCTCGGCGCGCTGCTGCGGCACGACTTCACCGCGGTGGCCAAGCGCGAGGCCCGCTTCGACCCGCGGATGGCGGTGATCAGCGCGTTCCTCGACCCGGCGTGGATCGACCGGTCCGATCGGGCCAGCGCCCGGCACACCCTGGACCGGGCCCTGGACCGGATCCGGGCAGGCACGTCGATCCTGGTGCTGCCCGAGGGCACCCGGATGCCGACGCCGGCTCTGGGCCGGTTCAAGAAGGGCGCGTTCCACCTCGCGCTGCAGGCCGGCGTACCGATCGTGCCGATCGTGCTGCGCAACACCGGCGAGCTGGCCTGGCGTCGCTCGCTGATCGTCCACCCGGGCACGGTCGACGTCGCGGTCCTGGACCCGGTCCCGACCGGCGACTGGACGGTGCGTGACCTCGACGATCGGATCGCGACGCTGCGCGACCGGTTCGCCGGCACCTTGGCGAACTGGCCCGCGGAGGTGGCCGCGTGATGGATGCCGACGGGTACCGGATGACCGGGGCGCAGGCCGCGGCCTGGTACCGCGACCGCGACCCCGGCCGACCGGCGATCGTCGGGGTGCTGATGTTGCTGGACGGGGCACCGGACGGGGACCGGCTGCGCGCCGCGCACGACCGGGCCGCCCGGCTGTGGCCACCCGCCCGCGCGTACGTGCGGGAACCGGCCGTGCCGGTCGGGCCGCCGGTCTGGCTCCCGGATCCCGCTTTCGACCTGGACCGTCAGCTGCGCCATGTAGAGCTGCCCGGGGCCGGTGGAACGGACCGGCTGATGGCGTTCGCCCAGGACGCCCTGATGACGCCGCTCGACCGTTCCGGGCCGCTGTGGGACGGCACCCTGATCACCGGCGGGGCGGACGGCCGGGCCGCCTACCTGCTCCGCGTTCATCAGAGCCTGACCGACGGAGCCGGCCGGGTCCCGCTGGCGTCGTTGCTGCTGGGCCGGCGACCGGCGCGCCCGGCGGGCACGCCGGCCGGTCACGCCGACCCGTCCGGGAACGGGCCATCGCCCTGGGCCCTGGCCGCGGCGGAGCTCGCCGAACAGGTCGCCACCCTGCCGCTGGCGGCCGGTCGGCTGGTCGCGGCCGGCACCCGAGCCCTGACCCGGCCGGCGGGCGCCGTCCGCGGTGCGCTGGAGCTCGGGGCGTCGCTGCGCCGCACCGCGGCACTGCGGCCGGCGCGGGGCTCGGACCTGTTCCACGGGCGCGTCGGCGGGCCGTGGCTGCTCGCGACGCTGGCCTGCCCGCTGTCCGAGCTGCGTGCTGCGGCGCGGGCGGCGAACGGGTCACCGCTGGAGGCCTACCTCGCCGCCCTGTTCGGCGGGCTGCGCCGTTACCACGAACGGCACGGCGCGCGCGCCCCGGAGCTGCCGGCGGTCCTGTGCTCCGGCGGTCCGCGGCCGCGCGTGATGTTCGGCGCACCGACCGGCCCGGCCGATCCGGAGGAACGGATCGCCGCGATCCGGGGCCTGCTGCTGTCGCTGCGGGCCGAGCCGGCGATGACCGGTGGGGGACTACTGGTCCCGATCCTGAAGCGGTTGCCGGCGATGATCGCCGCGGCGGTCCCGGACGTGGCCGTGTCCGAGGTTCCCGGGGTGACCCGCAGGGCGTTGCTGGCCGGGACGAGGGTGGACCGGATCCACCGCTTCGAGCCGCCGGCCGGCGCCGCGATCAGCGCGACGCTGCAGATCCACGCCGGGATCTGCGGGACCGGCCTGATCATGGACGGCTCGGTCGTGCCCGACCCGGCGGCGCTCGTCGACTGCCTGCGCCGGGACTTCGACGAGGTGCTGCGGCTGGGCCGCGCGCGAGCGCGCCCGGCACGGTGAGCCCGGGTCGCCACCCATCTGCCGCAGGGCCTGGGCGGCCTTCCCGGCATGACCGCGATGGCCACCCACCAGATGCGCAAGCAGATCGCCGCGATCGGCGTGCCGGAGCTCCTCGACCAGATCGTCGCCTCCGGCGGCCATCTGTGGGCGTGCCGGATGTCCACGGACATGATGCACCTGAGCCGCGACGACCTTCGCGACGACGTGGAGGACGTCATCAACGCGGCCGACTTCATCGAGAAGACCGACGGCGCCCAGCTGTTGTTCATCTGATCAGGGCACCGGCCCGCCCGGGACCGCGAGAAGTGACAAAGGTCGATGCTACTGCTGTCCTTCGGGTCTGCCGGTGACCGGTGGTCGCTGCCACGCTGGCGATAGGAGCGAACCCCCGGGAAGCATCGTGTCCAGAATCGGCGCCACGACAGGTCTCACCACCACCAGGACCCTGGTCCTCGCACCGCGGGTCCCGGGACTCGTGCCGGTGCACAAGGTGCGCAGCGGCACCGGCGAAGTAATCGTCCTCCTCGCCCTGGACTCGCTCGCGGTCACCGTCGCGATCGCGGCGACGCACGCGCCCTGGCCGGTGTTCCTGATCCCGGTGGCCTTCGCCGCGGCCGGGCTCTACCGCCAGCGGCTGCACTACTCCGTGCTCGACGACCTGCCCCGGCTGGTCGTCGCGATCGCGGTCACCGCGGCCGCGGTGCACTGGCTCACCCCGCTGCCCGGCCCCGGCCTGGCGGCGCTCGGCACGCTGCTGGGAGCGGTCCTGCTCGCCCGGACGACCGGATACAGCGTCCTGCACGCGCACCGCCGCAGCTCCCCCGGCCGGGCCACTATCGTCCTGGGCGGCGGTGACCTGGCGGTCCGGGTGGCCGAGGCGCTCCGCGAGGACCGCTCGTGCGGGCTGACCCCGGTCGGCTTCGTCGGGCCGCGCACCCTGGCCCGGCCGGACCTGCCGGTGCTCGCCCCCGAGGAGCAGCTGGAACGGGCCGTCACCCGGTACCAGCCGCTGCACCTGATCGTCGCCTACCCCGCCGTGCCCGAGGGTGAGCTCGTGGCGAGGCTACGCCGGTGCCGCCGGCTCGGCGTGACCGTGCACGTGATCCCGCGACTGCACGAGCTCGCGGTCGGCAGCGACGGGGCGGACCTGGTCGGCGGCATCCCGCTCACCCGGCTGCGCCCCGAGCCGGTGCAGCTGCGCCGCTGGTGGCTCAAGCGGTTCGTGGACGTCGTCGGTGCGGTGACCGCGCTGGTGCTGCTGGCACCGGTGCTCCTGCTCTGCGCGCTGGCCGTCAAGATCGAGTCGGGCCGGCACGCCGTGCTCTTCCGCCAGGAGCGGGTGACCCGCGACGGCGAGCCGTTCACCATCCTGAAGTTCCGTTCCCTCACCCCGGGTGACGAGGGCGAGTCGCGGCGCCGGTGGAACATCGACGCCGACGCGCGGGTCGGCCCGGTCGGACGGCTGCTGCGCCACTCGTCGCTGGACGAACTGCCGCAGCTGGTGAACGTCCTGACCGGCAGCATGTCGCTGGTCGGCCCGCGACCGGAGCGGCCGTACTTCGCGAACGCGTTCGGACACGTGTACGGCGGCTACCCGGACCGCCACCGGGTGCCCGCCGGGATCACCGGCTGGGCACAGATCCACGGCCTGCGCGGGGACACCTCCATCGAGGATCGGGTCCGCTTCGACAACTACTACATCGAGCACTGGTCCATCGGCCTCGATCTGAAGATCATGCTGCGCACGCTGGGCAGCATGATGCACAGACCGCGGGGTTGAGCCGTGCCCGCGGGTCACCGACTTCTCCGGCCGAGCGCGCTGATCGCCGCCGCGGTCCTGCTGGCCTGCCTGCCCGCCGGACCCGACGATGTCACCACGTCCCGGCTCAGCCCCGCCGACGTCGCGGCCGGCCTCGGTGTCGCCGTGGTCGCGATCCAGTCCCTGGTCGGCCTCCGCGGCCGCACCCGATGGGGCTGGCTCCCGTTCGGCGTCGCGCTGGCCGCCTTCGCGCTGGCGACGGTGACCGCGACGGACGTGTCCACCAGTGTGCTCGGCTTCGTGCGCTACGCCGAGATCTTCGTGCTGGTGCCGGTCGCGGTGGCGCTGGCGCTGCGCGACCGGTCCGACCTGTACCTGGTCGCGGGCGCCCTCGTCGCGGTGGCGGCCGCCGAGGGCGGGGTCGGCGTCCACCAGTACCTCAGCCGGACCGGCGCGTCGTACGCGGGCGAATACCTCCGGGCGGTCGGCACCTTCGGCCCGGAGCAGGTCATGGCGCTCGCCTCGCTGCTCGGTTACGGCATCGTGGTCACGCTGGCGCTCGGCCTCGCGGTCCGCGGCCCGGCCCGGCCGCTCCTGATCGCTCTCGCCGGGCTGTTGCTGGTCCCGCTCGCTCTCACGCTCAGCCGCGGCGCCTGGATCGCCACCGCGATCGCGGTGCTGGCGGTGCTGGCCGTCGCGAACCGGCGCGTGGCCATCGGGGTCGCCGGCACCGCTGCCCTGCTGGTCGCCGCCCTGCCGCTCACCGTCGCCGGCCACGGCGGACCGGGCACATTCGTCGAACGCATCACCAGCATCACCACCTCGACCTCCGCGCCCGACCAGTCCGTGCTGGACCGCTACGCGCTGTGGCGGACCGCCGCGGCGATCTGGGCCGATCACCCGGTGCTCGGCGTCGGAATCCGGGACTTCGCCGGATACCGCGACTCCTACGCCTCGGTGGCGTTGTCGGCGGGCAGCGACGTCGGCGACCCCTCGACCGGGCTGGGCCGTGAGCCGCTGTTGTCCGCACACAACCAGTATCTGCAGGTCCTCAGCGAACAGGGCACCGTCGGGCTGGTCGCGTTCGGCGGGCTGCTCGGCGCGCTCGCGGCCGGTGCGGTACGCCGGGCTCCCTCCGGATCCGGCGGTCCCGAGCGGCGCTTCCTCGACCTGGCCGCTCCCGGCATCGTGGCGTGGACCCTGGTCGACTTCGTCTACGGCGATCTCGGCGGCGGCTCCGGCGCGGTCCTGCTGGCGGTGCTGCTCGGCCTGGCGGCACGACGCGTTCTCATCGTCCCGGCCGGCACCCGCCCCGCACGAGCCGAACCGGGGGTGGCGGCGTCATGAACGGCACCACGCTGGCGAAGGCCGCCGTCCTCACCGTCGGGATCTCCCTGACCGGTACGGCGCTCGGGCTCGGCCGGGACCTGCTGCTGGCCCGCTACTTCGGCGCGGGCGGTGGCTCCGACGCATTCCTGGTCGCGTGGACCGTGCCCGAGACGGCGTACGTGCTGGTGGTCGAGGGCGCGCTGACGCTGCTCATGATCCCGTTGTTCAGCGCGGCGCTCGCCCGTGGCGACGACGCCCGGGCGGTCGTGGCCACCACGCTGCCCCGGATCACGTTCGCCCTGGTCGTCCTGTGCGCGGCGGTCCTGGCCGGAGCCCCGCTGCTGGTGCACGCGCTCGCACCCGGGCTGGCCGACCCCGGCCTGGCGGTCACGTGCACGCGCTACACCGCGCTGACCGTGCTGACCTTCGGCGTGGCCGGCTATCTCAGCGCCGCCCTGCGCGCCCACCAGGTGTTCGGCCCGCCGGCCGCGCTGACCCTGGTGTACAACGTCGGCATCGTCGGCTGCATGATCCTGCTGCACGCCCGGTTCGGCGTGGTCAGCGCGGCCGGCGGTGTGGCCCTGGGCGGGTTGCTCATGGTGCTCGTGCAGGTGCCGGCGTACCTGCGCCGGGTGGGCCTGCCGCACGGCTGGCACCTGGGCGGCTCGGCGCTCACGGCCGGCGCGGTCGTTCCGGTGGTCGCCTACACACTGACCCGGCAGGCCCAGGTCTTCGTCGAACGGTTCGTCGCGTCCGACCTGTCCGCGGGCACCATCTCACACCTCAACTACGCCCAGAAGATCGACCAGATCCCGATGCTCGTCGCGCTGCTGGTCTGCGCGGTCACGTTCCCGACCCTCGCTCGCGACGTCGCGGCCGGCGACGTCGCGAAGGCCCGGCACCGGGTCGAGGCCGACCTGCGGACGGTCACCGCCCTGATCCTGGTCTCGGTGGCCTTCCTGATCGCGTACGCGCCGCAGGTCGTCGCGGTCCTGCTGCAGCACGGCGAGTTCACCGCCGCGGACACCGCGGCCACCGCCACGGTGATGCGCGTCTACGCGCTGGGCGTGCTCGGGCACTCGTTCGTCGGCGTGCTCGCCCGGCCGTACTACGCCGACGGGCAGCGTACCTGGTTCCCGGTCGCCGTCATGGCGGCCGGGCTGGGCCTGACCGCCGTGCTGGCCACGCTCGGCACTCCCCTGTTCGGCGCGCCCGCCATCGCCGCCGCCAACGGTATCGGGATCACCGTCGCCGCCGTGCTGCTGCTGACCGGGCTGCGCCGCCGGGTCCTGCCGATCTCGGTGCGCGCGATCGCCGGTGCCGTGGGCCGGCTGGCCCTGGTGGGTGCGGCCGCGTGCGGTGCCGGGCTGTTCGCGGCGCGTGTCATGACCGGGCTCACACCCCTGCCCCAGGCGATCGCGGGCGGGATCGTGGTGCTCGCGGTCTTCGCCGGCCTGGCCCGGCTCGCCGGGTTCCCCGAGATCGCCGCGGTGACCACGGCCGTTTCCCGGAGGCTGCGTCATGACGACTGAATCCGCACCGTTCGTACTGATGTACCACTCGGTGCAGGCCTACCACGACGATCCGTATCAGGTGACCGTCCGGCCCGACCGGTTCGAGCACCAGCTGCGCTGGCTGCACCGGCACGGCCGGCGCGGGGTCTCGATGCGCGAGCTGCTGCGCCGGCGCCGCTCCGGCCACGACGCCCGGCTCGTCGGCCTGACCTTCGACGACGGGTACGCCGACTTCGTCACGGAAGCGCTGCCGGCCCTCGTTCGGCACGGATTCACCGCCACGGTGTTCGTCGTGGCCGGCGCTCTCGGCGGCTGGAACACCTGGGACGACCCGGGCCCCCGCAAGCGCCTGCTGACCGCCACGCAGGTACGCCAGGTCGCCGCGGCGGGAATGGAGATCGGCTCGCACGGCCTGCATCACGTGCACCTGCCCGGGCTCGGCCCCACGGAACTGGCCGAGCACCTGCTCCGCAGCCGCGGCGCCCTGTCCGCGCTGGCCGGCGGGCCGGTGACCGGGTTCTGCTACCCGTACGGCGACGCCGGTCCGCGGGAAACCGCGGCAGTCGCGGCCGCCGGCTACGAGTACGCCTGCGCGGCCGGGCGGGAGTTGCCCGCCGGCCCGCTCACCCTGCCACGCACCTTCGTCGGCGACCGCGATACGCCGCCGCGCCTCTACGCGAAGCTGGCCCGCCACCGCCTCACCACGGGACGGGTGCCGGTATGAGGGTGCTGCACGTCATCACCGGGCTGGACGCCGGCGGAGCCGAACACCAGCTGCGGTTACTGCTGCCCCGGCTGCCGGTCGAGTGCGAGGTCGTCACCCTGTCGCACCCCGGAGTGGTGGCCGGCGCGATCCGGGCCGGCGGCACCGTGGTGCACGAGCTCACCATGCGGGGCAACCGGGACGTCACCGTCGTGCCCCGGCTGGTGCGGCTGATCCGCCGGGGCGGCTTCGATCTCGTGCACACCCACCTGTACCGCGCCTGCGTGTACGGCCGCGTCGCGGCGCGCCTCGCCGGGGTGCCGGCCGTGGCCACCGAACACTCGCTGGGCGACGGGGTCATCGAGGGCCACCGCACCTCGGCCGGGGTGCGGGCGCTGTACCTCACCACCGAGCGGCTCGGCCGGATGACCATCGCGGTCTCCGGTGCCGTCACCGGCCGCCTGCTCGCCTGGGGCGTGCCGGCGCACCGGATCACCGTCATCCCGAACGGCATCGACCCGGGCGAGTTCCGCTTCGACCCGCGCCTGCGCGACGCCACCCGGGCCGAGCTCGGCGTCACCCCGGACGTGCCGGTCGTCGGCGCGGTCGGGCGGATGGTCGCCGGCAAGCGCTTCGACCTGCTCGTACAGGCCCTGCCCGCGCTGCCCGGGACGGTCCTGCTGCTGGTCGGCGGCGGCCCCGCGGTACCCGCGCTGCGGGCGTGCGCCACCCGTCTCGGCGTGGCGGACCGCGTGATCATCACCGGCGAGACCGCCGGCACCCGCGAGTGGTACTGCGCGATGGATCTGTTCGTCTCGCCGTCACCGCGGGAGACGTTCGGCCTGACCGTCCTCGAGGCACTGGCCAGCGGGCTGCCCGCGGTGTACGCGTGCTGCCCGGCGCTCGACGACGTCCCGGCCGGCGGATCGTGGCGGCGGATCGACCGCCCCGCGGCGCTGCCCGGCGCGCTGGCCGCCGGCCTGGACCGCGGCGGGGCCCGGCTGCCGGTCCCCGCGGTGGTGGGTCACTACGACATCGCGCGGGCGGCCCGCTCGGTCGCCGACCTGTATCAGCGCATCGCGCCGCGCGTCGGGGAAGGGATTGCTCCATGAACTCGTCATCGTCTCTGCGCCGGGTGATCCGGCGGCTCGTCCTGATCACGGTGCTCGCCGTTCTCGGCGGCGCGGCCGGAGCGACCTACGCGGCGGTGAAGGATCCCACCTACACGGCGAAGGCCTACGTGGTGGCGACCGCGTCGCGCAGCGACCCGGCGACCGCGCTGAACTTCGCCCAGGCGTACGGCCGGATAGCCACCAGTGGTCCGGTGCTGGCCGCCGCCCGCAGCCGGCTCCACGACGTCGCGGGCCTGTCGTCGGTCCGTGCGTCCACCTCGCCGGACGCGCCGGTCGTCGAGATCGTCGCCACCGGCACGAGTGCCCGGCACACCGCGGATCTCGCGAACGCGGTGGCCCGGGCGCTCGCCGACTACGCGTCCAAGCGCAGCACGGACACCACCGTCAAGCTGTCCGTGCTGGCCCCGGCGACCGTACCGGCGCGGCCCACGTCGCCGAAGCCACCGCTGGAGCTCGCGGTCGGCGCGGCCGCCGGACTGCTCATCGGCGGACTGGCCGCCCTGGGCGGTGGCGGACGCCGTGAGCCGCCCGCCGAACCCGCCGGCACACCGCCCGCCGCCCGGGCCGCGGTGCCGCCGGCGCCCCCGGACCGGACCCTGCTGCAGCCGATCCTCACCCTGCCACCGGTGTCCCACCCGGACGGAACACCGCCGACCGCGCTGCTGCGTCCGGTGCCGGACCACCCGGTCTCACCCGCGGTGGGGACCGCACCCCTGCCCCCCGCGGTGGGCCGGGCCCCCGTCGAAGGATCGGAGGACCTCTGATGATCACCAGGGCCGACGCCGGATGGACGGTCGAGACCGTCCGCGGTGACGACGCGTTCCGGAACCTGCGCGACGACTGGGCGGACCTGTACCGGCGTTGCGCCACCGCTTCGCCCTTCCAGTCGTACGGCTGGCTGGAGGGGTGGTGGCACGCCTACGCCCGGCCCGGATGCCTGCGGCTCACACTGATCCGGCACGACCGCCGGCTGGTCGCCGCGGCACCGCTGATGCTGCGGCGCCGGGGCGGTGTCCGCGTACTGGTGCCGCTCGGCGGGGACCTGGCCGACCACACCGACGTCCTGATCGACGACGACGTCGCCGAGCCGGCCGCCCGCGCCCTGACCCGCGCGCTGCTGGCCCAGCCGGACTGGCAGGTGATCGACCTGCCGGAGTCGCGACCGGGCGCGCTGACCGGCACCGCGTTCTGGGACGCCTGGCCGGGACGCCGCTACCGGATCGCGTCCTCGATGTGCCAGGAGCTCACCACGCAGACCCTGACCGCATTCCTGGCGTCGCTGCCCGGGAGACAGCGCCGGACCGCCCGGCACACGCTGGTCGTGCTGGACCGGTCGGGGCTGGATCTGCACGAGGTCCCCGCGGACGAGGCCGGCCCCGCGGTGACGGAACTGCTGCGCTTGCACGCGCAGCAGTGGCGTGGCCGGGGGATCAACCCCGAGCACCTGAGCCCGGCGTTCGCGGCGTACCTGCGCCGCGCGGTCACCACGATGCTCGGCGCCGGGCAGGCGAGCCTGGTCGAATACCGCGACGGGGACCGGGTGCTCGGCGCGCACCTGGCCTTCCTCGGTCACGACTCGCTGGACGGCTACCTGTCCGGCGTGGACCCGGAGATGCGCCGGGGGATGGACCTGACCATGACCATGCTGGCCGACGCGATGCCCCGGGCACACCGGCTCGGGCTGTCCACGGTGAGCTTCCTGCGCGGCGAGGAGCCCTACAAGGACCGATGGCACCCGCGGCGTACGCGCAACCAGCGGATCCTGCTGGTCCGCCCGGCGAGCCCGGCGGGCCTCGGCTACGCCGCCGCGGTCCGGGCCGGGCGGGCCGCCGTCGCGGCCGCCAAGGAGCACGCGCCGTGGCTGCGCACGGTCCGGGATCGGCTCCACCGATGAGTCCCACCGTGCTGCACGTGGCCCAGCCCACCGAGGCGGGCGTCGCCCGGTACGTCCTGGGCGCCTGCCGTGATCAGTGTGCCCGCGGCTGGCACGTCACGGTCGCTTGCCCCGGCGACGGGCGGCTCGCCGCCGATCTGGCCCGCGCCGGCGTGTCCCGGCTGCCCTGGGCCGCCACTCGCGGCCCCGGGCCCGGGTCGCCCGGCGAGGCGATCCGGCTGCGGGCGCTGATCCAGGCGGTCCGGCCCGATGTGCTGCACCTGCACGCGTCCACCGCGGGGCTGGCCGGGCGGCTGTGGCCGGTGCCGCACGTGCCGATCGTCTTCCAGCCGCACGGCTGGTCCTGGCTGGCCACCGGCGGCGCGCTGCGTCACGCCTGCCTGGCCTGGGAGCGGCTCGCCGCCCGGCGGACCGCCCTGTTCGTCTGCGTCGGCGACGGCGAGGCGCGGCAGGGCCGGACGGCCGGCGTCCGGGGCCGGTACACCGTGGTTCGCAACGGTGTGGACCTGGACCGGTTCCGGCCCGCAGACACCGCCGACCGCGTCGCCGCCCGGCGCCGGCTCCGGGTGCCCACCGACAGCCCGCTGGCCGTCTGCCCGGGCCGGCTGACCCGGCAGAAGGGTCAGGACGTGCTGCTCGCGGCCTGGCCGGCGGTGCGGGACCGCTGTCCGTCGGCCCACCTGGTGCTGGTCGGCGACGGAGATCTCGCCGGACGGCTCCGCGCGCGGGCCACCGGCGGGGTCACGTTCGCCGGGGCGGTCGACGACGTGCGCGACTGGCTGGTGGCCGCGGACGTCGTGGCCCTGCCGTCGCGGTGGGAGGGGCTGTCGCTGGTCCTGCTGGAGGCGATGGCCCTCGGCCGGAGTGTGGTCGTCAGCGACATCCCCGGGCTGGGCGAGGCGCTCGGCCCCGGTGCCGGCGACCGCGTGGCCCCGGAGGACACCCAGGCGCTGGCCGCGGCGCTGAGCACGCGGCTGCTCCACCGGCCGGTCTGCGACGCCGAGGGTGCGGCGGCCGCACGGCACGCCGCCCGATTCGACGTACGGGACACCTACGAGCAGCTCGCGGCCCGGACCGAGGAGGTGGCGCGATGGTCCGCCGGCTGCCGGTCGTCGTGATCTGCCTCGTGCTCGCCGGCTGCACGCCCGGCGCGCCCGCAACGACGCCACAGGTTCCGCGGCCGCTCGGCGCACCGGGTGGCTGGCGGCTCGCCTTCAGCGACGAGTTCGACGGCGCCACCCTCGACCCGCACCACTGGTCCGATCACTCCAGCGCGGAACCGGACGGCGGCCGGGGCAACCCGGGCAACCAGCAACTCGAGTGGAACCGGGCCGGCAACTGCAGGGTCGGTGCCGGTCGGCTCGCCATGACCGCACGCCGTGACCGGGTGATCTCCCCGGCCTCCGGGCAGCGGTACGGCTGGACGTCCTGTCTGATCACCACCGCCCCGGTGTTCCACATCCGGTACGCGTTCCTGGAGGAGCGCGCGGTCCTGCCGGCCCGCCGCGGCTTCTGGCCGGCGTTCTGGACCTGGCAGGCCGGCGGGGTGGACCGGCACATCGAGACCGACGTGTACGAGTACTACTCGGACAACCCCGGGCGGCTCTACGGCACGCAGTTCTCCGGCGTCGGCGGGCGCTGCGAGTGGCGCCCGCCGTTCCATCCGGCCGGAGGCTGGCACACCTACGGTGTGGCGATCGAGCCCACCGGCACCACCTGGTATGTCGACGGCACCGCAATCTGCCGTACCGCCGCCACCTCGGACGGTCCGACGGCGATCATCTCCAACTTGGCGGTCTACGCCCGCATCCCGCCCGAGCCGGGCACCACCACCGCGGTCAAGCTGGTCGACTACATCCGGGTGTGGACGGCAACGGCCCCGCCGGCCTGACGCTCACGTTCGGCGGCCCCAAGCGGCCACCACCAGCACCGCGATGCCGGTCACGACGATGACCAGCGGCCAGAGCAGCGGTGTGCCGAACCACGGCGCCACCACCCGCAGCAGCAACACGCCACCGATTGCGATCAACGCCACCCCGAGGTACCAGGGCAGCAGGCCGGCCGCGGCCGGACGCGGCCCGGCCACCGGCTCGCCGTCGTCCTCCGGGATCACGATCCAGGCGATCACGTAGCCCACCAGGCCGAACCCGCTCGCCAGGACGAGCGCCACCGCGGCGATCCGCAGCAGCACCGGGTCGACGTCGAAGTACCGGGCGAGCCCGCCGCACACCCCGCCGATCATGCGGTCGGCCCGGCTGCGGCGCAGGACACGCGGCGACGACCCCGGCTCGATCGGCGGGTTCGGGCCAATGCCGGACGGTGCTGTCATGACACCCACCTCCCTGTTCCACCATCCCCCGGCGCCCGGGCCGTAGGCAGGGTCGAAGAGCCGGGTGGACAAGGGCCCGACGGCCCCGGCCACCGACGGCCCGGCAGGTCTCGGTGGAGCGCCACACCAGGGGCTCCACGCCACCATGGACCGGGGCGGCCGGGGCTCGCGGGGCAGGAGCACAATGCAGACGTGACGAGTGTGACGCTGGTCGGCCGGTGCGGAACGGTGATCACCGCAATCCGCGGAGGCGAGCGGGCCGGAGAGGTCCGCCTGCTGGTCGGCGGCCTGGCGCACTACTACCTCGCATACTCGGCCGGGCCTCTTCCGGTCGGCACCGAGGTGCTCGTGATCAACAGCCGTGGCGCGCGTCAGGTCGACGTCGAGCCATGGCCCACCGTGCCACCGGACGGATCCGCCCGCGGCGTGACAGAAGGGCTGTAACAGTGTTCGGTTATCGGGTGCCCGCCCCCAACGAGGCGTTACTGATCAGTGGTCGCAAGCAGCGGGGCGCCGACGCGTTGCCGTTCAAGATCGTCACGGGGCACGGTGTCTTCGTCACGCCGGTGCTCTCCAAGGCCACCCGGCTCACCCTGGCCATGCAGGAGGCCGAGGTCGCCGAGGACGCGTACACCAAGCAGGGCCTGACCCTCGCGGTCCGCGCGGTGATCGCGTTCAAGGTCGGCGACGACCACGAGTCGATCGCCGCGGCCGCCCGCCGGTTCCAGGGTGACCAGGGCCAGATGCCGACGCTGGTCGGCCGGATCTTCTCGGGCCACCTGCGCAGCATCATCGGCAGCATGACCGTCGAGTCGATCATCCGGGAGCAGCAGACCCTGGCCGACGCGATCGTCGACGCCAGCAAGCCGGAGATGGCCCGGATCGGCCTGGCCGTCGACTCGCTGCAGATCAGCAGCATCGACGACAAGGGTGTCGGCTACATCAAGGCCCTCGCGGCGCCGCACCAGGCCCGGGTCAACCAGGAGGCGAGTGTCGCGCAGGCCGACGCCGACCGGCAGAGCGCGATGGCCCAGCAGGAGAGCATCCGGCACCAGGCGGAATACGCCCGGCAGACCGCCATCGCCAAGGCCCAGTACCAGGCAGAGATCGACCAGGCACAGCAGACCGCGGCCCAGGCCGGCCCGCTCGCCGCCGCCCGCGCCGCCCAGGAGGTGATCACCGAACGCGCCCTGGTCGCCCAGCGCAACGCCGAGCTGCGCGAGGCCGAGCTGATCGCCGAGGTGATCCGGCCCGCCGAGGCAGAGGCCGAACGGATCCGCGCGCTGGCCCGCGCCGACGCGGACGCCACCAAGCTCTCCGCCGAGGCCGCGGCGGCCGAGGGCCGGATCGCCCTGGACCAGGCGATCATCGAGAAGCTGCCGGAGATGTTGCGGGCCGCCGCCGAGGGGCTGCGCGGCGCGAACGTCACCGTGCTGGACGGCGCCGAGGGCCTCAACAGCGTGGTCGCCTCGCTGGCCGCCCAGGGCATGACCATGCTCGACGCGATCCGCAACGGCATGCGGGTGGAACCGGCCCAGCCCACGAAACCGGGCACCGCGGTCGCGCCGATCAATCCCGTGACGGCCGCCTGACCGGTTTTTCGTGCGGACGTGATCCCGTGCGCCGTCCTGCCGTCCTGTCCCTCTCGACGGGAGGCACGTCGGCAGGAACCACGCGCCCACCGCAGCCGACGCGACCACCGCGACAGCGCCGGATCAGCGCACGGCGTGACGTCACCGGCGTACCGGCGGCGATCAGGGAATCGGCACCGACCAGGTCAGCGTCGTGCCCCCGGCGGGGGCTCCCTCGACAGTCAGGGTGCCGTCATGACGTTCGGCCCGTTGCCGCAGATTGGTCAGACCGCTGCCACGGTTGTCGCCGGTGAATCCGACGCCGTCGTCGCACACCGTCAACGTCAACCGGCCGTCGGACACGGTGACCGCGACGTCGGCACAGCGGGCCCGCGAGTGCCGTGCGATGTTGCTGAGCGCCTCGCGCAGCACGGCGACCAGATCCTGGACGACGTCGCCACGCAGCATGTCGAGCAGGCCGGCGAAGCGCAGGCCCGGCTCGAAGCCGAGGGTCTGCCGGGACTGCACCACCACGTCCAGCAGGCGTGCCCGCGGCCCGCCGCCGTCCTCTCGCCGGGTCTCCTGTAGGGCGAAGATGGTGGTGCGGATCTGGCCGATGGTGTCGTCGAGATCGTCGATGACGCTCGTGATGCGGTCCTGCGCCGCACCCGGGCCGACGCGGGCCGACACCGTCTGCAACGACAGGCCGGCGGCGAAGAGTTTCTGAATCACGTGGTCGTGCAGGTCGGCCGCGATCCGCTCGCGATCGTCCAGCATCGCGACCCGCTGCTGCTCGGCGCGGGCATCGGCCAGTTCGATGGCGACCGCTGCCTGCGCGGCGAAACTACCGGCCATCTCCAGCTCCTCGGCCGCGAACCCGGCGGCGCCACGGCGGCGGAAGGCACCGAGCACGCCGAGTACCCGGGTCGAGCCCTGCAACGGCAGCATCATGCTGGGCCCGATGTCGAGCGCACCGTCGGTCGGCGGATCGGTCTCGCCCTTCTGCGGCGCGTCGAGGCGCAGCGGCGTACCTTCCCGGTACACCCGGCCACTCAACGAGCCCTCCAACGCCAGGATCTGCCCGGTCAGCGCCGCACCGCCCGCGCCGACGGCGACCTCGATCCCGAGCGCGTCGCCAGCCGGCAACGGAAGGACGACCGTGACCAGGTCGGCTCGGGCCAGCTCACGGCTACGCTCGGCGATCAGCTTCAGCACCGAGCCCTCCTGGTCGTCGGCGGCGAGCAGCTCGGCGGTGATGGCACCGGACGCCTGCAGCCATTCCCCGCGCACCCGGGCGAACTCGTACAGCCGGGCGTTGTCGATGGCGACCGCGGCGGTCGCGGCCAGTGCCCGGGCGAGCTCCTCGTCGTCCTGGCTGAACGCGCCGTTGTCGCTCTCGGCCAGGTACAGGTTGCCGAACACGGTGCCGCGGATCTCGATCGGCACACCGAGGAAGCTGTCCATCGGTGGATGCCCCGCGGGAAAGCCCGAGGACCGGGCGTCGTCGGCGATGCGCCCGAGCCGGATCGGGCGGGGATCGTCGATCAGGGCGCCGAGGAGGCCTTTGCCTTGTGGCAGGTGCCCGATCCGGCGGACCATGTCGTCCGGCATGCCGACGTGCACGAACTCGCTGAGACCTCCGCCGGGGGCGATGGTGCCGAGCGCGGCGTAGCGAGCGCCGGTCAGCTCCCGGGCCGCCTCGACGACGTGTTGCAGCACCGACGGCAGGTTCAGCTCACCGATGATCAGTTGGTTGGCCTGGAGCAGCCCCCGGAGCCGGCCCTGTGTGCCGATCACCTCTTGAGCCCGATTGATCAGCTGGCCCAGCAACTGGTCGAGCTCCAGCCGGGGCTGGTCGGGAAACCGCAGCCGAGGCGTCGGGCCGGTCTGCGGATCATCGGCAGACGCGTCGCTGGCAAGCATCGATGCACCTCCTGGCCGAGTCCGCGCGTTGACCTCAATGAATCGGCCTGATCCTAGGCCAGCGGGACCACCGGCGAGAAACGGGCCATCCTCCAGGCCGGTTCGGCTGGCCGGCGGGCCGCGGCGCTGCCGGACAACCGATACGCTCGGGTTTTCCGGACCCGGCACGGTAGGACGTGGGGATAATCCGCGTCTTCTGCTCGACGACCACGAGGTGGTCCGCCGGGGCCTCGTCGACCTGCTGCACGCCACCGGCGACATCGAGGTGATTGGCGACTACTTGTCGAGCCTGCTGGGCACGTCTCGTCGCAGGGCGATCCGGCGTTGTTCGGCGCTCAGCAGCGCTCCGATCTGTTCGATGACCAGACCATCGTGGTGCACGAACCGCACCCGGACCTGACCGGTGTTCCCGCTGACGCTGATGACCCGGCAGGCCAGCGTGGCGACACCGGTGGGCAGCGCCAGCACCACCGAGGCTCGTGCCTGCGGCGCGTCCCGCTCCGGCTGCAGGAAGTCGCCGAGGAATCCACCGCAGGCGAGCGAGTCCGCGACGATGCTCGCACCCCCCAGTGACAGATCCGTGGTGCGGCCGGGCAGCACCCGTCCGGATGGGGCGATCACGCTGGCCGGCAGCTGCACGGGGAGCCGGACACCGATTCGTCGCTCGATCCCGGAGACCGACTCGTCGACGCGCAGATACAGACCGGGAGGGCCGGACGGGGGCGCGGCGATGACGGTGCCCGCGGCGTAGCAGCCACGATCGTCCTGGGTCCACTGGATCTCCACCGGGGTGCCCTCCGGCACGATGAGCCCGTCGGCCTGCACCCGCAGCAGATCACCGGGACTCCGGCTCACCCGGCAGTTGAGCGCCGGCCCGTCGTGGAACCAGATGTGTACCTCGGGAACGTTCCACGGCAGCGGCTGCTCGTGACTGAGATCGACATCGGACCGCAGGATCCTCCGGTGATGCATCATCGCCACACCCTTTCTCGGTAGCTGAAGATGAGCGTGCTCGTCGGCGCTGACCGGCGGTCCCACGCCTGACTCATCGACCTGCCGGCGGCAGTCAACAGGGCTATCCGATTTTTCGCTACAAAGGTCCCGAACCGGACAGGGCGCGGTCGGCCGGCCGGCGAGGCGGTCGGCACCAGCACAGGAACGTTCGGGATACTCGCCATCGTGGTCGCCGCCGCCCTGCTCCCCCGATCCGCCCCGCGCCCGCCCCTCGCCGAGGTGTCATGACCGGTCATCGGTACGCACTGGCCAGAACGGTCGCCCTCGGCCTCGCCGCCCTGCTCGGCTGCACCTCGTGGGGCCCGGCGGTGACGTCGGCGCGGGATCGCGCCGTGCTCGCGCGGCCCGGGGCGGTGAACGTCCTGGCCCTGGGCGACTCGGTGCCCGCCGGCACCGCCTGCGGCTGCGTGCCGTTCCCCGGGCTCTACGCCCGACGTCTCGCCGGGAACGCGCACACGATCAACCTGGCCCGTCCGGGCATCGTCTCGGCCGACGTCCTGGCGCAGGCCGGCGACCCGGCCGACCGGCCGGCTTTCCGGTCCGCCTCGGTCATCGTGATCATGATCGGGGCCAACGACCTCGCCGCGGTGTTCGACGCGGACGGCGACACCGCCGCGTACCGCCGCGCGGCCGGCACCGTCGAGGCGAACGTGGCGGCGGCCCTGGAGCGGATCCGGGCCGTCCGGCGGCCGTCGGTCCCGGTCCTGGTGGTCGGGTACTGGAACGTCCTCGAGGACGGCGACGCCGCGCAGCAGGACTACAGCGCCGACGACACCGCACGGGCCGCCGTCATCACCGGGTACACCAACGACGCCCTGCGCGCGGCGGCGGCCGCCGGAGCGGCGACGTTCGTGCCGACGCTGACCGCGTTCAAGGGCGCGGACGGCACCGCCGATCCGACCCGCCTGCTCGCCGACGACGGCGACCACCCCAACGCCGAGGGGCACGCCACCATCGCGGCCGCTCTCTACGCGGCCCGCACGGCCGTGGCGCCCTGAGCGCCGTCAGGACCGGTCACGCCCGGCCGCGGCGGGCAGGCGGATGGTGAAGACCGCGCCGCGCCCCGGTCGCCCGCTCGCCTCGATCGTGCCGCCGTGCCCGGTGACGACCTCGCGGGCCAGCGCCAGGCCGAGCCCGAAGCGGCGGTGATCGCCGTGGCTGCCGCGCGCGAAACGGGCGAAGAGCCGTTCGGCGTCGGCCGGGTCGAAGCCGGTGCCGTCGTCCCGGACGACGACTGTGACGACGGCGCCGGACGTGCCGAGTTCGACGCTCACGTGCCCGCCGGCCGGGGTGTGGCTCAGCGCGTTGTCGACGAGGGCGGTGAGCACCCGCCGGAGGGCGGCTCGGTGTCCGACGACCGGGGAGGTCTCCCCGGCGGCGGTGCGCAGGACCAGCTCCACCTCCTGCGCACCGGCCCGGCCGGCCTGGTTCGCGATGACGTCGGCCGCCACGGCCCCGAGGTCGACCGGCTCGCCGGCGTCGTCGCGCCGGCTGAGCTGGCTGGAGAGCAGCAGATCCTCGACGACCTCACCGAGATGCCGGGTGCCGGTGACCAGGTGGTCGACGTCGCTGGTGACCTCCGCGACGTCCGCTCCGGTGCGCAGATCCCGCTGCAGCAGCTGAGCCCGGGTGTGCAACTGGGTCAGCGGGGTGCGCAGCTCGTGGCTGGCGTCCGCGACGAAACGTCGTTGCCGGGCCAGCGCGTCGGCCAGCGGGGCCGTCGCCCGGCGCGCGAGCAACGCCGCCGAGCACAGCGCGATCAGCAGGCCGACCAGTTCACCGGCGGCGAGGGCGCCGAGCAGCCGCTCCCGCTCGTCGTGCTGTTCATGACGGCTCATCACCACCTGCACCACCCGGGTCCCCCGCCACCTGGTCAGCGCGAGGTAACCGCCCTCGCGGCCGGCGATCCGGGTGGTCACGCTCGCCCGGCCGGCGCGGACCCGGTCCAGCGCGGCCCGGTCCGGAAGCCCACCGGGCGCGTCCTCGGTCGCGGTGAGCACACCGGCCGCACTCTGCACGAAGACCCACACGTCCGGCGGCGGATCCCGCACGTCGTCCGCGCTCGCCGCGGTCTGGCGCAACAGGGTCGTGGCGGCGGCGTTCTGGCTGTGTATCACCACGACAAGGGCCAGCACCCCGAGCACCAGCAGGCTCACGGTGATCGCACCGGCGGTCTGCAGGGCGATGACCCGCCGCGCCCGGGTCAGCAGCAGCCGATCCGGATCCGGTCCCGCCGGGCTGCGGCGCCTCATCCGGGCCCGAGCCGGTAGCCCACCCCGCGCACGGTGGACACCACCGCGGCACCGAGCTTGCGCCGCAGGTAGTGCACGTACGTGTCGGCCAGGGTCACGCCGGTGGTGTCCGGGAAGACCTGAGCCACGATCTCCTCGCGGGTGAACGCCCGAGCCGGGTTCCGGGCCAGCAGCCGCAGCAGATCGCTCTCCCGGCCGGACAGCGCCACCACCGAGCCGCCCGGCCCGGTCACCGTACGGGAGATCAGATCGAACTCCGCGTCGCCGACGGTCAGCCGCTCCTGCGCACCGGCCCGCCGGCGCAGCAGCACCCGGATCCGGGCGAGCAGTTCGTCGATCTCGAACGGTTTGACGAGGTAGTCGTCGGCGCCGCTGTCCAGGCCGGCCACCCGGTCCGGCACGGTGCCGAGCGCGGTGAGCACGAGCACCGGAGCCGTGATGCCGGATCGCCGCAGCCGGCCGAGCAGGTCGAGACCCTCGATGGCCGGCAGCGCGCGGTCGAGGATCATCGCGTCGTAGCGGCGGGTCAGCGCCAGATGCAGCCCGGCCTGACCGTCCGGGGCGAGATCGGTGGCGTACCCGGCGCCCCGGAACAGGCGCACCAGCAGCGGACCGACCTCGCGGTCGTCCTCGACGACCAGCAGCGTCGCCGCGGGCGGGGAAACATCGGTCATGGTGTCACTCTCGCAGGGATGGTCCGGGCCGGATCCGCGGGCCGGATCCAGCGTCTCAGCCGAAAATGGGAGTTCGTGAAGATTCGGTCCCTAGCCTTGGCCTACGTCACAGTCGGCTCGTCACCACCGGTGCGGTGCCGGCTCCTGCGCCGTTCCCGGAAGGAATTCGATGGGCACCCTCAACGGACTGCCGGCACACATCCTGCTCGTGCACGCCATCGTGGTACTGCTCCCGCTCGCCGCCCTGCTGCTCGTGCTGACCGCGGTCTGGCCGTCGGCCCGCCACCGCCTGGCCGGGCCGAACGCGATCCTGTCCGTGCTGGTCGTCGCCCTGGTGCCGATGACAACGAGCGCCGGTGAGTGGCTGGAACACCGGGTCGGCGAGACCCCGCTGCTGCGCGACCACACCGAACTCGGCGACACCGCCATCTGGGTCGCCCTGCCGGTCGCCGTCCTGGCGCTGGTGATCTGGTGGCGGCAGCGCGAGGCCACCGCGGCGGCGGATGGCCCGGACACCACCGGGCGCCGCGCCTACCTGGCACCGCGATCAGCCATGATCACCAGGGTCGTCATGGTGCTCGCCATACTCATCGCCGGCTCCGCCGTCTACGACACGTACCGGATCGGCGACTCCGGCGCGAAAGCGTCCTGGACCGGCAACTTCAGCTCCACCCCCACCTCGGGCGGGCCCGACGGCGACTGAACGAGCCGTTCGCGGCGGCGTTAGGCTTCGGTCATCATGGACGACCAGCAGGCCCCGGTGAGCCTCGGGGAGATCATCCGGCGGCAGCGGGAACTGGCCGAGCTGTCGATGCGGCAGCTGGCGTCGATGGTGGGCATCTCGAACCCGTACCTGTCGCAGATCGAGCGCGGGCTGCGCGCCCCCTCCGAACGGGTGCTGCACGCGATCGCCGGCTCCCTGCGCACCACCGCCGACGCGCTGACCGAGCAGGCCGCGCCGCGGACGCCGGGGCCGGCCGCGGTGCTCGCCGCGATCGCGGCCGATCCGAACCTGACCGCCCGGCAGCGGCAGGCGCTCGTCGAGGTCTACGCGGCGATGACCGCGACGACGATCGCCCGGCGGGGCCGGGAACGACGTACCGCAGACGGCGACCGGCCCAGGGCATGACCCCGGGCCGGTCGCCGGATGGTTCACCGCAGGATCTGGCGAGCCGTCCGGACGTAGGCCGCGCCGACGTCCTCGATGAGCCCGGCGCTCACGGTGAGCGCGTTCTTAGCCCACGGGTAGGGCGTGATCTTCGCAGCGTCCTTCTCGAGCGCGACGATGTCGGCGATCCCCCGCTCGTAGGCGTTCACCGCGAGGACGCCGATCTCACGCCGGAGTTCCCGGCGTTTCGCGGCGGGAGCGGCCGGCTCGGTCTGTTTGGCGGGCCGGGTGGTCGTGGTGGTCATCGTTACCTCCCTTCCTCAATTAGCACGTTAGCTGCGCACAGCTAACGCCGGTCAGGGCCGTTGGACCCCACCTCAGGGCCGGACCGCGCCGCGCTCACCGAGTGAGCACGACCTTGAGCGCCCCGGTCGTCGCCGGCTGCGCGAAGACGTCGTACGCCTGCATGATCTCGCCGAGGCCGAAGCGGTGCGTGACCAGCGAGGAGACATCGAGCTGACCGCCGACCAGCATGTCCAGCAGACGCGGCGTGGAGGACGTGTCCACCAGCCCGGTCGTGATCGTGACGTCGCTGGTCCACAGGTGCTCCAGGTGCAGCGTGGCGGGCTTGCCGTGCACGCCGATGTTGGCGATCCGGCCACCGGGCCGCACCAGCGTCTGGCACATCTCGAAGGTCTCCGGCAGGCCCACCGCCTCCATCACCACATCGGCGCCGAGGCCACCGGTGAGTGCCCGGATCGAGCCGAGCGGCACCTGCTCCGGCGTCAGTGTGACGTCCGCGCCCAGGTTCTTCGCCGCCTGCAGCCGGCTCTCCGCCTTGTCGATCGCCACGATGTGCGCCGGGGAGAACAGCTTGGCGGTGAGGATCGCGGCCAGCCCGATCGGCCCGGCGCCGACCACGACCACGGTGTCGCCCGGGCGGACCCCGCCGTTGAGCACGCCGACCTCGTACGCGGTGGGCAGGATGTCGGCCAGCATCAGCGCCGCCTCGTCGGTCACCGGCCGGGGCAGCCGGTGGGTGGACAGGTCGGCGAACGGGATCCGGGCGAACTCCGCCTGCACCCCGTCGAGGTCGTGGCCGAGCCGCCAGCCGCCGCCACCGCGGCACTGACCGTATCGGCCCTCCCGGCAGAAGCGGCAGAGGCCGCACGCCGAGATGCAGGATGCCAGCACCCGGTCACCGGCGCTCAGCCCGGACACCGCGGTACCGGTCTCGACGACCGTGCCGACCGCCTCGTGCCCCAGGATCCGGCCCGGCGTCACCTCGGGCACGTGCCCGGCCAGGATGTGCAGGTCCGTCCCGCAGATGGTCACCGCGTCGATCCGGATCACCGCGTCGCGCGGGTCGCGGATCACGACGTCCGGGACCTCGGCCCAGGATCGCTCGCCGCCTCCGCCGTACACCAGCCCTTTCATGATCTTTTTCCCCTCGCCGTTGAAGGATGCGCCTGATCCGAGCATGTCCGCCGCCGGCGCCGGCCGACAGGGCCGAACGGCGCGACCGGATTACCTATGGCCCTGCCCGGCCTGCTCGGCGCCGCGCGACGCTTGTCGCAGGCGCCCTCCCGGCCCGACCGGAACGCCGCCGCCCGGCATTCGTGAAAGCGTGGCCGCTGAGCCACCAGACCCACCGTCGTCAAGACGGAAACCGGCCGGCGGGGAACGGGAACCGGCCGGAAGGGCGCCCCAACGCCGCCTTGACCGTCCGGGATGGTGGAGCCATGAGCACGACACCGGTCAGCGCACCCGCCGCCGGCTTGGCGGCGGCGATCCGCGAACGCCTTCCGCGCGGATCGCGGTGGCGGGTCGTGGCGGTCTCCGGCGCGGTGGAGGTGCTCGGCGGTGCCGCGACGCGGGGCACCGTGGTGGCCGCCGCGATCGACGACGACGCGCATGCGGACGAGGTGCTGGCCCACGCCGACCGGCGGGCCCGGGAGCGGGGTGCGACGCTCCGCGCCGTGCACGTCTGGACCGGTCGGGGCGCCGTGGTGGGTGGCCTGCGGGTCCGCCCGCACGGGCTGTCCTACGCCGATCTGCTGCTCTCCACCGCGCTCTACGACGGGCTGGACCCCGGGGACGCCGCCGCGGCCGAGCGGGAGATCCTGCACGACCGGGATCCGGCTCGGGCCCTGCGCAGGCTCAGCCGTGAGCTGTCCCTGCTGGTCGTGGCCGCGGCGAGCGAGCAGGTCACGCCGGCCCGGCCGTTCGGCTCGACCGTCGGCGGCCTGATCGGGCGTACCACCTGCCCGCTGATCGTGGTATCGACTGGCGCCGATCGACCGGCCTCGAGGTGGCCTGCGGCCCTACCCGGCATCGCACGATGAGGGTTCCCTGGACGGTGAGGAGATTCCTCGGTCGGTGACGGCGCCGGAAGGAGGCCCCACCCGTGTTGCAGAAGATCATTATTGGGTACGACGGATCGCCACAGGCCGGTGCCGCACTCGCCTGGACGTTGACCGAGGCGGACCGCACCGGGGCTCCCGTCGAGCTGCTCTACGCGGACGAGTCGCCGGTGTGGACGCCGATCGGCGACGGATCGTCCGGCCCGGCGCGCCCGGAGAGCTACGTCGTCGAGGTCATCGGCGGCATGATGGAGCGCGCCGTGACGGCGGCGAGACGGACCCACCCCATGGTCGAGGTGACCGTGAAGACGGTCCGGGCGTTCCCCGCCCCGGCGCTGATCGACCGGTCCCGGCGCGCCCGGCTCGTGGTGATCGGCGCTCGTGGTCACAGCGCGGTGACCGACCTGCTGGGCTCGGTCAGCTCGGCTGTCACCGCGCACGCGCACTGCCCGGTCGTGGTGGTCCGCGGTGACGCCCCGGCCGCGGCGCCGGTGGTGGCCGGGATCGACGGCTCCGGGCTGGCCTCCCCAGTGCTGGACCTCGCCGCGGTCCAGGCGTCGGCCCGGCGGGTTCCGCTGCGGGTGGTCCGTGCCTGGTCGCCGGCGGCCGGCATCGGGACCGACGGGCGTCAGGAGGCACGGGCCGTCCTGGAGCGTGAGCGGGGACCGTTCGACGCCCTGGTGACGCTGGTCAGCGACACGTTCCCGGAAATCAAGGTCGAAGCCGAGGCGCTCGTCGAGCACCCGGCGGCCGCGCTGACCCGGGAGAGCGACACGGCGCAGCTGCTCGTGGTCGGCAGCCGGGGCCTCGGCCCGGTCCGCGGGCTGCTGCTCGGGTCGGTCAGCCAGCACCTGCTCCGGCACAGCGCCTGCACCGTCGCCGTGGTGCACGACACCCTGATGCGCGCCTGACCTCTCCTCTGGGCCGACGACAGATCGCGCCCGCACCGCGTGGGCCCCGGACACACCGTCCGGGGCCCACGTGGTGCGGTACGGATCAGCGCAGCGGATGGATCCGCGCGTCCCGGGCCGCGACGGCGGCCATCCGGGCCCGGTACTCGGCCCGGCTGATCTGCCCCGACCGCAGCCGATCGAGCAGTGTCCCGCCCGGCTGGGGGTGCGGTGTGCGGACGGGCTGCGCGGGGAGTGTCAGCAACGGCCCCAGGCACGGGTCGACCCGCCGGCCCGGTGAGCCACCGGGCCGGGGAACACGGTCGCTGAACGCCAGGGCCAGCGCGCCGGCCACCCGGACCAGCAGCAGCACCGCGGCGATCAGGAGCAGAGCGGTCATCGTCCCTCCAGGATGCCACGCCGGACGGCGGGAACCCCCGGCGTGCTCAGCTCAGCCGACCAGGAAGACCGGGCAGAGGGCGCGCTGCGGCAGCAGGTGCGCGGCCGGCCCGAGCAGGGTCGGGACGATCACCTCGTGCCGGCTGCGCCCGATCACCACGGCGGCAGCCCGGGCGGACTCCGCCAGCAGCGCCGACGCCGGGTCACCGGACATGATCCGGTGGTGCACCCGGACGCCGTCCCGGTCCTCCAGGCGACGGGCCAGGTCCATCCGGTCTCCCACGATGTGCAGCTGGGTGACGTCGCAGCCACGGACGCGCGCCTCGGCGTACGCGAACTCCGCCGCCGCCCGCGCCGGCGCCGAACCGTCCACCGCGACCACCAGCGGCCTGGCCCCGAACTCGGGACCGGCCGGCCACCCGGGCATCCGGACCACCAGGACCGGCCCGGCGTGGTGGCGGCCCACCCGGTCGGCGACGCTGCGTCCCAGGGCGGTCGAGGTGGCGCCGTGCCGATGGCCGACCACCAGCAGGTCGGCATCGCCGGCCGCGGCCAGCAGCAGCTGGGCGGGGTGGGCGCCGACGGCGAGCCGGCTGCTCACCACGACCGCCGGAGCGCTGGCGTGCACCCGGTCGGTCAGCCGTCGCAGCAGGGATTCTCCGGCCTCGTCGGCGCCGGTGCGCCGGACGTTGACCAGCCGCAGGGCCCAGCCGTGCAGCTCGGCCTCGATCGCGGCGTGGTCGACCGCGATGCTGCTGATCGGGCTGTCGTCCACCCCGACCAGGACCGTGCCATCGGTGACGGTCGTGGTGACCGGCGCGCCTGCCGTCGTCTTCACCGGCACGACAGCGTAGGGATCCGGGTAGCTCACCGCCCCCAGATACCGGTTGATCATCTCACCGAAGCGGTTCGAGCCCGGGTCACGGCGTGCCACGGTCTCCGCCCGGAATCGGTCGAGGTTCTTCATGGCGGCACCTCCCGACAATGCCGGGGACGCCGGCAAGGCTACCGGCGCCTCCATCTCTATGTCAGCACCGGAACACCCGCCGCGACAGTGTCTTTCGACCCGTCGGGGCCGGGCCCGTCGAGAAGCCGTATCCCGGCCACGCCGGGCACGGTGTGGGCCAGCAGCGACACGACCTCGCGCTGCTGCTCGTTCGGGAACCCGCCGGCGACGGTGGCGACGCCGGCCGTCACCCGGGCAGTCCACCGGCCGCGGTGGCCGGCGTAGTCGTCCAGGCGCCGTTGCACGTCCGCGGTGAGCGCGTCGTCGTCGCGGACCACCGCGGTCAGGATGTCGCGGCGGCTGACGATGCCGACGACTGTGCGGCCCTGCACCACCGGCAGGCTGCGCACGTCGTGGTCGAGCATCAGCTGCGCGGCGTCGGCCAGGTCGGCGCCGGGGGTGGTGGTCACCGGGTACGCCGACATCACCTCCACCACGACGCCGGGCCGGTGCCCGGGATGCGGGCCGGTGTCGCGATGTCGGGCCGGGTCCGCCAGAGGTTCGGCGGGCACCCGGTGCCACAGCAGATCACTGTCGCTGACCATGCCGATCAGCAGGCCGTCGGCGTCCAGCACCGGCAGCGCGGTGACCTCGTACGTGGTCATCAGGGCGACCGCGTCCTCGATCGGCGCGTTGTGCCAGACGACCTGGACCGGGCTGGTCATGATGTCGCGGACTCGCATGATGGCGCCTCCTCAGGCCGGATTCCGGTTCCGCGGCGGCGTACCCGCGCGCGGTAGAGCTCGTCGACGCCCCACACCAGCACCGGGAACGGGGCGAGGAACGCCAGTGCGGCGCCGCTGAGCGCGGCCGTGCCGAACACGGCCTGCAGCGGCGGCAGGTAGATCAGGGCGGCGGCGAAGACCAGCTCGAACGCGATGCCGCCGAGCAACAGCCGGTTGCTGAACACGCCGATGGTCCGCAGCGCGGCATGGTCGGTGCGCGAGGCGAACGCGGTGCCGATCTGGCAGGCTACGATGCCGGCGAACGTCATCGTGGTGGCCCGGGCGTAGTCGGCGGCGGGCAGCGTCACCCCAGGCTGCCAGCCGGCCCGCCACAGGCTCCAGAAGAATCCGGCGGTGACCAGGACCGCCGAGGTGAGCCCGAGCAGCCCCCAGGCCCGCCACAGCAGCCGGCGGTCGATCACTCCGGCCTTCGGCGACCGGGGCGGCCGGCTCATCAGGCCTGGTTCGGCGCGTTCCCGCCCCAGCGCGAGCGCCGGCAGCGTCTCGGTGCCCAGGTCGATGGCGAGGATCTGCAGCACGGTCAGCGGCAGCGGAACGGCGCCGCCGGACCACGCGAAGATCAAGAACGGAACGACCTCCGGTACGGCGTGGGCGAAGATGTACAGCACGAACTTGCGGACGTTGTCGAAGACCCGCCGTCCGGCCTCGACCGCGCGGACGATGGTGGCGAAGTTGTCATCGGTGAGCACCATGGTCGCCGCCTCGCGGGCCACATCGGTGCCGGACCGGCCCATCGCCACCCCGATGTCGGCGCGGCGCAGCGCCGGAGCGTCGTTGACGCCGTCTCCGGTCATCGCCACGATGTGCCCGTGCGAGCGCAACGCCTCGCAGACGCGCAGCTTGCCCTCCGGCGAGGACCTGGCGAACACGATCTCCCGCCCCTCCTCGAGCAGGTGATCGAGTTCGGCGTCGCCCATCGCGTCCAGCTCGGCGCCGGTCACCACCCGCTGCTGCCCGTCGCCGATCCCCACCTCGGCGGCGATCGTCGCCGCGGTCGCCCCGTAATCACCGGTGATCACGTGCACGGTGATCCCGGCCCGGTGCGCGTCGGCGACCGCCGCGGGCACCGCCTCACGCGGCGGGTCGACCATGGCGACCAGCCCGAGCAGGGTCAGCCCGGTCTCGGCGGTCTCCCGGCCGGCGGCCAGCAGATCCGCGCCGGCGACCCGCTCGGCGACGGCGAGCACCCGCAGGCCCGCGTGGGCATACCGGTCCTCGGCCGCCAGCACCTCGGCGCGCACGGTGTCGGTGAGCCCGACCGGGCGGCCTGAGCCGTCGTGGACCCGGGTGCACAACGGCAGCACGGACTCCGGGGCCCCCTTGGTGTGCAGGCGGCCACCGGTCACCGTGGACATCCGTTTGGTCCGCGGGTCGAAGGCGTACAGGCCGGTACGGGCGGCGTCGCGGGCGGTCGCGCGGACCGGCACGCCGATCGCGGCGGCCAGGTGGATCAGCGCCAGCTCGGTCGGGTCGCCGCTGTCGGCCGGGGCGCCGTCACCGGACGGATGGGCGGTCGTGCAGGTGGCCGCAGCCAGGGCCAGCGCGCGGGCCGGGCCGTCGTCGCGGACGGTCGTGGCGTCCCGTTCCCCGCCGGTCAGCCAGAGCCGGGTGACCCGCATCCGGTTCTCGGTCAGGGTGCCGGTCTTGTCGGTGCAGATCACCGTGGTCGAGCCGAGCGTCTCCACCGCGGACAGCCGCTTGACCACCGCACCGGCCCGGGCCAGTTCCCGGACACCGGCGGCGAGCGCGAGGGTGATGGTCGGCAGCAGGCCCTCGGGGACGTTCGCAACGATCAGGCCGATGGCGAAGCTGATCGCGGCCGCCCAGCCCAGCCCGGCCAGCACGCCGATCGGCAGGAACGCGGCGCCGGCGGTGACCGCCACGGCCGCGATGATCCAGGTGGCCCGGCGCACCTGCCGTTCCAGCGGGCTCATCTCGGCCCGGCCGCGCTGCGACAGGGCGGCGATCCGCCCGATCTCGGTGTGCATGCCGGTGTGGGTCACCACCGCCCGGGCCTGTCCGGCGGTGCAGGACGTACCGCTGAACACCAGTTCGCGGGCCTCCAGCAACGGGCCCGGGACGAGTGCGGTGTCGGCGGCACGGACGGCCGGGACAGACTCGCCGTTGAGCGCGGACAGGTCGACCGCCACGCTCCCGTCGATCAGGCGGGCGTCGGCGCAGACCCGGTCACCCTCGGCGATCTCGATCACGTCGCCGGGGACCAGGTCACGGGCCGGGGCCTCGACCAGCACACCGTCGCGCAGCACTCGCGCGGACAGCGGCAGGAAGGCGGCCAGCGCCTCGACCGCGCGTTCGGCCTGTTGCTCCTGGACGAACGCGAACGCGGCGTTGAGCAGGATGACCGCGACCACCGCCGCGGCCAGCGCCGGGCTGTGCCCGGCCCAGGCGAGCACCGCGGCGATCATCAGCAGCACCGCGAGCGGCTGGGTGAACTGGGCGAGCAGCTGTCTCGGCCAGTGACGGGTGTGCCGCCGGGACAGTTCGTTGGGGCCGTACACCGTGAGCCGGCGGGCCGCGTCCCGGGATCGCAACCCGGTCGGTCCGGAGCGCAGGTGCCGGAAGAGTTCGGTCGGCGGGCGCCGCTCGTCGACCTCGGCCGGTGCCGTCGTCGTCTGAGCCATGACTTCAACGTTCGCCGCGCGGCCCGGCCGGGGTCAGGGTCGAACGGCCCGGTTCTCCCGGGCCACCGGACAGACGGGCACCGGCCGGCGCGGTGCGCCGGCCGGTGCTCAGCGCAGCCGGATCACTTCTTGGTGATCGCGATCTGCCGGCCGGCCGGTTGCGGCGCGGTCAACGGCACCACGATCTCCAGGATCCCCTTCTCGTACGCCGCGGTGATGGCGGACTCGTCGGCGTGCGGCGGCAGCCGCAGCGAACGGTGCATCATGCCGTACCGGAACTCCGAGCGGCCCGCGCTCACGTTCTCCTCGCGCCGTTCCGCCTTCACGGTCAGCACGCCGTTGAGCGCGGAGATCTGCACGTCCTTCTCCGGGTCCAGCCCCGGCAGCTCGGCTCGCAGCACGTACTCCGTGTCGGTCATCCGGTCCTCGATCCGGAACGCCGGCAACGGACGCGGGAAGTCCACCTCCAGCCAGTCGGTCATGTCCCCGAACAGCCGGGGCAACAACGATGTCATCTCCCTGACTCCTCTCCTGCTCGTCCACCCCGGTCGCGCGGCACGCGGACGGGGCGCTGTCACCAGGTCCCCCGGACCACCACCACGGGGCAACGGGCGTGCCGCACGCACTGCTGGCTCACCGAGCCGACCAGCGCGCCGGTGAGCGTGCCGTGCCCGCGGCAGCCGACGACCAGCAGAGCGGCCCGCGCGGACGCGTCGATCAGCACCTGGGCCGGGTGTCCCGGCACGATGCTCTCGGCGATCTCGAGGTCCGTCGGCTGCTCGCCGAGGACGTCACGCGCCGACGCGGACAGCACCTTGCCGGCGGCCGCGGCGAGATCCTCGTCGTACGGGAGCGCCGGTGCCCACCCGTGCAAGGCCGGGATCTCCCAGACGGCGATCAGGTGCAGGCGCGCACCGGTGTGGCGGGCCTGGGCGGCTGCCCAGCTCAGCGCACTCCTGGCCGGTATCGAGCCGTCCACACCGACCACGATGTCGCCGGTGCGGACGTCAGCGGGATCCACTTGCACGAAACCGTGACATCACGCGCCTCCGGGGTTCCTGACGATTCCAGCATCCGTCGTTTCGGGCGCGGGCGGCCAGGGTCGTTCGGCCCTGCCCGGTCCCCTCCCACCCGCACGACGATCGAGAGGAAGGACGTGTGAGAGGAGGGAGATCATGCAGACTCCGGCCATCATCGTCGGCGCCGACGGCACGGCGTCCGGAACGGCGGCCGTCACCTGGGCCGCCCGCGAGGCCGCACGCCGGCACTTGCCGCTGCGGATCGTCCACGCGCTGGAGTGGGACTGGGCGGTGGCGCGGTACGACTTCGGCGGGGAATACTTCGAGTCCGCTCGCCGGGGTGCCCGGTCCCTGATCGGGGAGGCCAACCGGACGGCGGCCGAGGCCGCGCCGGGCGTGACCATCGACGCGCAGATCCCGATCGGCCATCCGGTGGCCAAGCTGCTCAACTCCTCGGTGGGCGCCGCCGCACTCGTGGTCGGCGACCGCGGTCACGGCGGGTTCGCCGGGCTGTTGCTCGGCTCGGTGAGCCTGCGGGTGGCGGCGCACGCGCACTGCCCCGTCGTGGTGGTGAGAGGCCGCACCGACGCCGGTCAGGGCCCGGTCGCGGTGGGCGTGGACGACTCGGTGACCGCCGACGCCGTGCTGGACGCCGCGTTCAGCGCGGCCGCCGCACGCGACACGAGCCTGGTCGCCGTCCGCTCCTACCTGCCGTCGCTGCCGGCGCACTTCGGCAACCTCCCGGTGTCCGGCATCGAGACCCCGGACCAGGACACCGCCGAACGGGATCGGCTGACCCAGCAGCTCACCCCCTGGCAGGCGAAGTACCCCCAGGTCACGGTGGAGACGCTGCTCTCGCACGAGAGTCCCGCGGCGGTGCTGACCGAGGTGTCGCACGGCACGCAGCTGATCGTCGTCGGCAGCCACGGTCACGGCCTGCTCAGCCGGACGTTGCTCGGCACCACCGGCACCCAGCTGCTGCACCACGCCGACTGCCCGGTGCTCGTCGTCCGGGTTTGATCAGCGGGCCGGGGAGTTCTCCGGCAGCAGGACGGCCGCACCGTTGACCCGGTCGGCGGCCAGATCCGCGAGAGCGTCCGCCGCCTGCGCCATCGGGTACGCGGTGACCCGCACGTGCAGGCGGTGCCGGGCGGCGACGGCGAGCAGGTCCCGCCCGTCGGCCCGGGTGTTGGCGGTGACGCTGCGCAGCGTGCGTTCCTGGAACAGGTCGCGGTCGTAGTCCAGCGACGGGATGTCGCTCAGGTAGATCCCGGCCACCGCCAGCGTCCCGCCCCGGTCCAGGGCGCGCAGGGCGACCGGCACGAGGTCGCCCACCGGCGCGAACAGGATCGCGGCGTCGAGCGGCTCGGGCGGTGCGTCGTACGCCTCACCCGCGGAGTGCGCGCCCAGCTCCAGCGCGAGTTCCCGGGCCGCCGCGGAGCGGGTGAGCACATGCACCCGGGCGCCCCCGGCCAGCGCGATCTGCGCGGCCAGGTGTGCCGAGGCGCCGAAGCCGTAGACACCCAGCCGTCCGCCGGGTGGCAGGTCGGCCCGGCGCAACGCGCGGTAGCCGATGATCCCGGCACACAGCAGCGGCGCCAGCTCCTCGTCGCGGTAGCCGTCCGGCAACCGGTACGCGAACGCGGCCGGCACCACGGCACAGCCGGCGTACCCGCCGTCGGCGTCCCAGCCGGTGTAGCGCGACGCCGGGCAGAGGTTCTCGGCGCCGGACCGGCAGTAGCGGCACTCGCCGCAGGTGTGCCGCAGCCAGGCCACCCCGACCCGGTCACCGGGGGCATACCCGGTGACGTCCGAGCCGGTCTCCAGCACGTGCCCGACGATCTCGTGACCGGGCACCACCCGGGGCCGGTGCACCGGCAGCTCCCCCGCGGCCACGTGCAGATCGGTACGGCACACCCCGCACGCGTCCACCGCCAGCAACAACTCACCCGGCGCCGGGCGGGGCGCCGGCATGGCGACCCGCCGGAGCGCCTGCCGGACGTCCGGCCCGGGCTCGACCACCTGCCAGCCGTACAAAAGTCGTCTCCTAATTAGCTGCTCAGGTGCACCGGCCGATGAGTGATCTGCTCGATGTCGCCGGCTGCCGCGTCCAGCAGCTGGTACGCCAGGTCGGCCAGGGCTCGTGCGGAGGCCAGCTCGTCACCGATCTCGGGCACCTCGCGGTCGCGGGGCGCGCGGTGGGCGGTGCCCTCGCCACGCACCTGCGGGCGGGCCTCGGTCCGCAGCACCGCGACGGCACGGGTGCGCCGTTCGTCCTCGTGCTCGGCGATGGTGATCTCGACCGTCCAGGTCCGGGTGTGCATCGTCGTCACCTACCTCTCTGCCGTCCTCTCCATCTCTCCCATGACAGGCCGGGGCAGCCGGGTCCGGACAGTGCCATTGGTCCCCACCCGGACCGGCTCATCGCGTCGACGCCGGCGGGCCCTCGTGGCCGCCGCGGGCGAACATCCCGGCCAGCACCGGTCCACCGACGATCAGGGTCAGCCAGACGAGGCCGATGGAGATCACTTCGAAGTGGTAGTCCAGCCGTTCCCGATAGACCGCGGCGAACACGATCAGGACGCTCAGGGTGGCCGCCGCGCCGGCGGCCAGGATCCAGCCCGCTGCCCGACCGGCCCGCGACCGCTGCCGGAGCAGGGCGTAGCCCAGGAACGCGAAGGCCACCGCGAACTCGGCGTAACCGGCGTTCTCCAGGCCGATGAAGACGCCGTGCGGGTTGTACTGGGACAACGGCGACAGGCCCGCGGTCTCGCCGGCGAGCAGGCCGGGTTGCAGCACGGTCAGCTGCAGCGCGTAGTCGAGCACGAGGGTGCCGGCGCCGATGGCCGCCAGGCACAGTCCGGCGCGGCTCGCCCACCGCCGGGCCGCCGGTGTGGTCACGTCCAGGCACACGGCCAGCAGCACGGCGAACAACGCGGTGATGACGGCCGGGTACATCCAGAGGTAGTCGCGGGGCACGAACGCCGCGGCGTCGAGGTACGGATACCGGACGCAGTCACCGGTGCAGTTCGGACCGGACCGGACGGGTGTGGTGACACCGGCCGCGAGGGAGATCGCAGCGGCGGCACCGGTCCCCGCCGCGACCGTCGTTCCGACTGCTCGGGGCAGCATGCTCGTCCTCCGTCCTCGGCCGGCTCACGGCAACCAATCACCGGCGCCGCACAGGCCCAGCACGAACCGCACCGGATCACTCACGGCCACCAGCACCACGTCGAACTCCCCCGCCACGGCGCGACGCCGCAGCCGGAGAAGCTCCCCGACACCCGCGGCGCCGCAGAACGTCACGCCCCGCAGATCGAGCTCCACACGGCGGACCGGTGGCGCGAGCAGCACCGAGAGCCGTTCGCGGAACCGGGCAACGCCGAGTATGTCGAGGTCACCGGTCACCCACAGCCGCAGGATGCCGTCGTCGCGCTGAGCGCCGACGACCCGCAGACGCCGGTCCACACCATCCTCACGTGTCATGGCGGCCGCCCGGTGACGCCTTCCGGTGTACCCGGTCCGTTCTTTCAGTGCCCGGCGCCGCGGAGCGTGTACAAGCGCTGCTGATACTCCTCTGCGTCGATCTCGCCACGGGCGAACCGGTCCGCGAGGACCTGCTCGGCGCCGAGACGACCGGGGCGCGGCGGGTTCCAGGCGAAGAGACCGACGAGGGCGATCGCGAGCACCCCCAGCGATAGCAGGATCATGACCCAGCCCGATCCCATTCCCAGCATATGCGGCGAGTTGTACATCATGGCCATACCTCCTCAGGCTCTACCGCCAGCGTCGATCGGCTGCCATCGCGGTACCAAGGGCCAGACGTCCCTCGTACACCGGGAAGGAGTCCTTCGGCCCCGAGGTGACGGACCACGGACCGTATCCGCGTACGATGACTGCTCCATAACGTACGGTTATGGAAAAGGCCTTCGCGTCTTCTGATCACCGCACGGTCGCGGTCGGCGTCGACGGCACCCCGGCCTGCCCGGCCACCGTCGAGGTGGCGGTGGCCGAAGCCGTCCGCCGGTCGGCGCGACTGCTCATCGTGCACGCCTGGCCCGGCCACTATCACGGCCCGTTCCGCGGCCAAGGCCCGCATCGCGGGGTGGCGCAGGGCAGCCGGCTGCTGACCTTCGCCGCCGAACACGCCGCCTCGGTCGATCCGGGACTGGTCGTCGAGACCGAGCTGCGGCCCGGCCTCCCCGGCGAGGCGCTCGCCGACTGCTGCCGGGACGCCGGGCTCCTGGTGGTCGGACACCGGAACGGGCAGATCAATCGCGCCGACTGGGGTTCGACCGCTCGCCTGCTGGCCCGTGGCTGTCCGTGTCCGTTGCTGGTCCACCGCGGCCGCGCCGACCCGCGGGGCCCGGTCGTCGTCGGCGTCTCGGGGCGCCCGGCCGAGCCCGCCCTCGGGTACGCCTTCGCCCAAGCCGCCCGATCCGGAGCCGACCTCGTGGTGGTCCACGCGTGGCGGCAGCCGCCGGACCGCGCGGAACGACACCCGTTCCCGGTGGCGCGCGCGGATCCGCAACGCGCGGCAATGGCGGAAGCCCTGGCCGGGGCGCTGGCCGAATGGTCCTGGCAGCTGCCTCAGGTGCCGGTCACCTCGATGATCGTTCCCGACCTGGACGTGCCCTACACCCTGCAACGGGCGTCGCGTCGCAGCCGGCTGCTGGTCGCCGGCACCGGTGGGCGCGGGCGGCTGAGCGAACTGATCGGCGAGCAGGGCTGCCGGGTGGGGAGTCATCAGGGGCTCTGCCCGGTGCTGCTCGTCCCGCCGGACTGGCCGGTGGAAACGCCGACGGCACCGCACACGGCGGGTGCCCGGGTCTGCGGGTGAGCCGGCCGGGACAGGACGGGACCTGTGACCCTGCCCGGCGGGGATCGCGGGGATGACGCTGGACGCACAGGACGGCTGAGTGGAGGAGACAGCCATGAAGAACCATCTGATCGTCGTGGGCGTGGACGGCTCCGACAGCGGCCGCCGCGCGCTGGAGTGGGCGGCCCGGGAAGCCGCCGGGCGCGACACCGCCGTGCAGGCCGTGCTCGCCTGGTCCTGGGACGGTGTCGAGGCCGACGTGCTCACCGCGACCTCGCCCGAGGAGGAGCACCGGCAGGCCACCGCGGTGCTGGAACGCCAGGTCCAGGCCGTGATCGCGGAACACGGATCGCACCTGCCGATCGCGGCCGAGACCGTCGAGGGCCGGCCGGCCGATGTGCTGATCGCCATGGCCCGCGGCGCCGACCTGCTGGTGCTGGGCAGTCACGGGCACAGCCGGCTGCGGCACTCCGTGCTCGGCTCGGTCAGCGAGGCATGCATCCGCAGGGCCACCTGCCCGGTGGTGGTCATCCCGACCCATCTCGGGGAATCGGTGCCGGACCGGGAACCGGCGGTGCGCGCCGCCCAGCGGTAGACGGGGAACAGGCAGCCGGCGCCCCGCGACGGGCGCCGGCGCCGGGGGGGAGGCCGGATGGTGAGGGGACGATGACCCGGCATCCGGCGTACACGGTGCAGCCGTGGCAGGTGCGTGAGACGTACCTGGACGACGCGCTGCTGGCCCGATCGGAATCGGTCTTCGCGCTGTCCAACGGGCACGTCGGGCTGCGCGGGAACCTTGACGAGGGCGACCCGCACGCCATGCCGGGGACCTATCTCAACTCGTTCTACGAGTTGCGGCCGCTGCCGTACGCCGAGGGTGGATTCGGCTATCCGGAGTCCGGGCAGACGATCGTGAACGTGACCGACGGCAAGGTGATCCGCCTGCTGGTAGACGACGAGCCGTTCGACGTCCGCGACGGCTGGCTGCTGCGCCACGAGCGCGCACTCGACCTGCGCGACGGTGTGCTGCGCCGCGAGGTGGAATGGGAGTCCGGGGCCGGCCGGCGGGTACGGATCCGATCGACGCGCCTGGTCTCCTTCACTCAGCGTTCCATCGTCGCGATCGCCTATGAGGTGACCCCGGTGGACAGCCCGGTGCGGGTGATCGTCCAATCCGAGCTGGTGGCGAACGAGACGCTGCCGGGCCCGCTGCGTGACCCCCGGGTGTCGGCGGTGCTGCGGGCGCCGCTCGTGGCCGAGGAGCAGGGCACCGGCACGACCGGCGCGCTGCTGATGCATGTGACCCGGGAGAGCGGTCTGCGGCTGGCCGTGGCGATGGATCACCTCGTGCAGGGCCCGCCCGGCACGCGGTACGACACCGAGGCCGAGCCGGATCTGGCCCGGACCACGGTGGCCTGCCGGCTGGTTCCGGGACAGCGATTGCGCCTGGTCAAGCTGGTGGCATACGGCTGGTCCAGCCGCCGCTCCCGGCCCGCGATCCGGGACCAGGTGGTCGCGGCGCTCGCGGGCGCCCGGATCGAGGGCTGGGACGGCCTGCTCGCCGCGCAGCGCGCCTACCTCGACACGTTCTGGGACGGCGCCGACATCGAACTCGACGGCGACGCCGAGGTGCAGCAGGCGGTCCGGTTCGCCATGTTCCACGTGCTCCAGGCAGGGGCGCGGGCCCAGAAGCGGCCGATCGCGGCCAAGGGGCTGACCGGGGCGGGCTACGACGGGCACGTCTTCTGGGACACCGAACGCTACGTCCTGCCGGTGCTGACCTACCTGCAGCCGCGGGCCGCGGCCGAGGCGCTGCGCTGGCGCCACGCCACCCTGGACCTGGCCCGGGAGCGGGCCGCCACCCTGGGCTGGGCCGGCGCGGCGTTCCCGTGGCGGACGATCCGCGGGCACGAGTGCTCCGGCTACTGGCCGGCCGGCACCGCGGCCGTGCACCTGGGCGCCGACATAGCCGACGCGGTGGTCCGGTACCTGAACGCGACCGGCGACACCGCGTTCGACCGGGACGTCGGCGTCGAACTGCTGGTGGAAACCGCTCGGCTGTGGGTCTCGTTCGGCCACTACGACCGGCACGGCGCCTTCCACCTGGGCGGGGTCACCGGGCCGGACGAGTACACGGCGGTCGCCGACGACAACGTCTACACCAACTTGATGGCCCGGCGGAACCTGACCGCGGCCGCCGACGCGGCGGCACGTCAGCCGGACCGGGCCGCGGCGCTGGCGGTGACCGGGAAGGAGGTCGCGGCATGGCGGGCCGCCGCCGCGGCGATGAGCATCCCGTACGACGACGAGCTCGGCGTGCATCCGCAGGTGCGCGGGTTCACGCTGATGAAGGAGTGGGACTTCGCCGCCGCCGGGCCTGGCGACTACCCGCTGATGCTGCACCACCCGTACCTCGACCTGTACCGCACGCAGGTGGTCAAGCAGGCGGACCTGGTGCTCGCCCTGCACTGGTGCGGCGACGCCTTCGACCCGGCGGACAAGGCCCGCGACTTCGCCTACTACGAGCGCCGTACCGTGCGGGACTCCTCGCTGTCCGCGTGCACCCAGGCGATCCTGGCCGCCGAGCTCGGGCATCTGGAGCTGGCACACGACTACATCGGCGAGGCGGTGCTGATGGACCTGCACGACCTGCACCGCAACACCCGCGACGGGGTGCACATCGCGTCGCTGGCCGGCGCCTGGCTGTCCCTGGTCGCCGGGCTGGGCGGGATGCGGGATCACGACGGCGCGCTGTCCTTCGCGCCCCGGCTGCCCCGCCGGATCGACCGGCTCGCCTTCTCCCTGCTCTGGCGGGGACATCGTCTGCACGTGACGGTCCGGCCCGGCGAGGCCGTCTACACGCTGCGAACCGGTCGCGGCGACGCCGAGCTGACCCTGTCGCACCACGGCGAACGCCTGGTCGTCACGACTGCGGCACCGGTACGCCGCCCGATCCCGCCGATCACCCCGCTGACCGGCACACCGGTGCAGCCGCCCGGACGCGGCCCGGCCCACCGGTCCGATCTCGTCCGGTGATCGGCGCGGGCGTCACCACGAGGGCCGTTCGGCCCACACAGTCAGGGACACCAGCCCGGGTGACCACGGTGCCCGGCGGCGAATAGTCGTTCATAGAAGCGCATCTGTGAGGAGGAGACCATGACCACCACCGGCCGCGACGCGGCCCACACTCTCGAACACGCCCCGGTTCCCGGATCCATGCTCACCACCGCCGCGGCCCGCGGCCTCGCCGTGCTACGCATCTCCACCGGGTTCGTCTTCCTCTGGGCGTTCCTCGACAAGACCTTCGGCTGGGGCTACGCCACTCCGTCCGCCAACGCGTGGATCGACGGCGGCTCCCCCACCAAAGGTTTCCTCTCCGGCGTCGACGCCGGCCCGTTCCAGGGCTTCTTCCACGACATCGCCGGACAGGGCTGGGCCGACTGGCTGTTCATGATCGGTCTGCTCGGCATCGGCGTCGCCCTGATCCTCGGCATCGGCATGCGCATCGCCGCCGTCGCGGCCACCGCCATGATGCTGCTCATGTGGTTCGCCGAGTTCCCCCCGGCCAAGACCGGCACCAGCGGCGAGGCCACCCACTCCACCAACCCGATCATCGACTACCACATCATCTACGCCCTCGGCGCGATCGTCACCGCCCTCACCTACGCCGGACACACCTGGGGCCTCGGCCGCCAGTGGGCCAAGCTGCCCCTCGTCCAGCGCTACCGCTGGCTGATCTGACGCCAAGTACACCAACAGGCCGGCCGCGGGAGCGGCCGGCCGCTCGTGTTCCCGCCTGCCGCGATGGCCAACGGCCCGCCCGGACGGGACCTCCCGCCCTGCCGCACCGGGCCGGCATCGATCGACGATGAGGGAGGACGAGAAGGAGGAGAGATGCGAACCCCCACCATCATGGTCGCCACCGACGGCGCCGCCAGCGGAGAGGCGACAGTACGGTGGGCGGCCGCCGAGGCCGCACGCCAGCACTGCCGGCTCTCCGTGGCGCACGTCCTGGACTGGGACTGGACCATGGCCCGCTACGACATTCACGGTACGCAGGCGGCGACGGTCCGCCGGGCGGCGGAGGACGTCACCGCCGCTGCCACCGCCGCCGCCCGGGCCGCCGCGCCGGACGTGCCGGTCACCGGGGTCACCCTGGTCGGCGACCCGGCCGCCCGGCTACTGGCCGCCGCGGCCGACGACGACGTGGACCTGCTGGTGCTGGGCCACCGGGGCCACGGCGGGTTCGCCGGCCTGCTGCTCGGCTCGGTCGGTCAGCGCGTCGCCACCCACGCGCCCGGTCCGGTGGTGGTGGTCCGGGGCCGCTCCGGCGCCACCGACGGCCCGGTGGCCGCCGGGGTCGACGACTCGGCCGCCGCCGGCCACGTCCTGGCCACCGCGTTCACCGCCGCCGCCGACCGCGGCACCGGGCTCGAGGTGATCCGTTCCTACCTGCCGGTGGTGCCGTTGCAGTACCACTACCGCGACGTGGCACCCCAGAGCGTCCGGACTCCCGAGCAGGACACCGCCGAACGGGACCGGCTGGAAGCGCAGCTCGCGCCGTGGCGGATGAAGTTCCCGGAGGTGCCGGTCGAGACGCTGCTCTCGCACGACGGCGCCGCCGGTCTGCTGACCGGCGTCTCCCGGAGCGCGCAGCTGGTGGTGGTCGGCAGCCGCGGGCACGGTGTGGTCGCCGGATCGCTGCTCGGATCGACCGGCCTGCAACTGCTGCAGCACGCCGACTGCCCGGTCTACCTGGATCGGCAACGCCGGGATCACCGATGAGCACCGAGACCGTGGACGCGCTCACCGCGGACGGCGGGATCATCTCGATCCGGCCGCTCACCGCCGCTGACCGCCGCCAGGTCACTGTCCTGTACGCCGAGGCGTCCCCGGAGAACCTGCGCCTGCGCTTCTTCGCCACGCCCGGCAGCGCGACCCTGGCCGCCGAGGTGGACCGGTTGTGCCGCCCGGAGTCCGAGCGGCACCTGGTCATGGCCGCTCACCAGGGTGACGAGCTGGTCGGTGTCGCCTCCTGCGAACGCGTCGACGACGAGCCGCGCGCGGAGTTCGCCGTCTTCGTCGCGGACCGGCACCACGGCCGCGGCATCGCGACCCTGCTGCTGGAGCACCTGACCGTCCGGGCCCGGCGGCACGGCATCACCGACCTGGAGGGCGAAGTGCTGCCCGGCAACCATGACATGTTGCGAGTCGCCCGCGACCTGACCTCGCAGGCGCGCAGCAGCTTCGACCACGGCGTGGTCGACGTGCGCCTGCGCACCGGCGACGACGAGGCCACCGAGGAAGCGGTGGACGTCCGCGACCGCGTCGCCGAGCGGGCCTCGCTGCGGGCGCTGCTGAGTCCCGGCGCGGTCGCGGTCGTGGGCGCCGGGCGCCGGCCCGGCCGGGCGGGCCACGAGACCCTGCGCGCCCTGCGGGAGTACGGCTTCACCGGAACCCTGTACGCGATCAACCGATCCGGCGAGCCGGTCGCCGGTGTGCCCGCCTTCCGGCGCCTGACCGACCTGCCCACACCGGTGGACCTGCTGGTCGTCGCGGTGCCCGCTGACCAGGTCGCCGCCGTGCTCACCGACGGCGCTCGGGCCGGGGCCCGGGCGGCGGTCGTGCTCAGCGCCGGATTCGCCGAGGCCGGCGCGGAGGGCCGGGCACGGCAGGCCGCGCTGCTGTCCCTGGCCCGGTCGCACGGCATCCGGCTGGTCGGCCCGAACTGCCTCGGCGTGGTCAACACCGATCCCCGGGTCCGTCTCGACGCCAGCTTCGCCCCCGCTCCCCCGCCGCCCGGCGGACTGGCCGTGGCCGCGCAGTCCGGGGCGGTCGCGATCGCCGTCGTGCAGAACGCCATCCGTACCGGCTGCGGCATCTCGACGCTGGTCTCGCTGGGCAACAAGGTGGATGTCAGCGGCAACGACCTGATCGCCTACTGGTACGACGACCCGGCCACCCGCTCGGTCGCGCTGTACCTGGAGTCGTTCGGCAATCCCCGCAAGTTCGCCCGTACCGTGCGGGCGCTCTCCCGGCGCAAGCCGGTCCTGGCCATCAAGAGCGGCCGGTCGGCCGCCGGGCGACGGGCCGGCGCGTCGCACACCGCGGCCGCCGCGGCGCCGGCGGCCACGGTCGACGCGCTGTTCGCCCAGGCGGGCGTGATCCGCACGGACACCCTCGGTGAGTTGCTGGACGCCGCCCGGATGCTCACCGATCAACCCGCGCCGGCCGGGCCGCGCCTGGCCGTGGTCGGCAACGCCGGCGGCCTCAACGTGCTCGCGGCCGACGCCGCGGAGCCGGCCGGGCTGCAGGTCCCGGCACTGCCCGGACACGTCCGGGCCGAGGTCTCGGCGGTGGCGCCGCACGCCGCCGGACTGGACAACCCGATCGACCTGGGCGCCGGGGCGTCGGCGGAGGCGTTCGCGGCCGTCGCCGAAGCGGTGGTCCGCAGCGGCAGCGCCGACCTGCTGTTGTTCGTCGTCATCCGCACCCGGGCCAACCGGCCGGACTCCATCCTCGCGGCCCTGGCGCCGATCGCCGACCGGTACCCGCACCTGCCGATGGCCGTGGTGCTGACCGGCGGCGCCGGCGACACCCCGCCCACCCTCGCCACCCGCCGGGTGCCCGTCTACGAGCTGCCGGAACACGCGGTACGGGCGATGGGGCACGCCTGGTCGCACGCGCAGTGGCAGCGCCAGCCCCTCGGGCGTCGTCCCGAGCTGCCCGGCATCGACACCGACCGGGCCCGCGCTCTGATCACCAAGGCGATGGCCGAGCAGACCGGCTGGCAGCCGTACGAACGGACGGCGGAGATCCTGGCCACGTACGGCATCCCCGTCCTCACCACCGCCACGGTGTCCGACCCGGACACGGCGGTCGCGGCGGCCGACCGGCTCGGCTACCCGGTCGTGCTCAAGTCGGCGGACCCGCAGGTGGTGCACAAGAGCGACACCGGTGGCGTGCGGACCGGACTGACCGGGCCGGACGCGGTCCGGGCGGCGTGGGCGCCGGTGGCCGCGGCTGGACGACCCGGTGCCGGCCTGCTGGTGCAACACCAGGTCAGCGCGCCGGTCGAGCTGGTCGCCGGCCTGGTCCACGACCCGTTGTTCGGTTCCCTGGTGCTGCTCGGGCTCGGCGGGGTGCAGACCGACCTGCTCGCCGACCGGGCGCTGCGGCTGGTGCCGATGACCGATCTGGACGCCGGGCGGATGTGGCGCTCGCTGCGCTGCGCGCCGTTGCTCACCGGTTATCGGGGCGCGCCGCCGGTCGACACCGGGGCACTCGAGGAGCTGCTGCTGCGGCTGGCCCGGCTCGCCGAGGACCACCCCGAGGTCGCGGAGCTGGACCTGAACCCGGTGCTGGCCGGGCCGGACCTGGTGACGGCGGTGGACGCCAAGCTTCGGCTGGCGCCGGTCGGCGCCGAGCCCGACCCCGTCCTCCGGCGGCTGCGTGCCGCTGATTGATCACCATCGGTCATCGGGGCGGGCCGGAACCGGTGTGTTCCCGGCCCGCCCCGATGAGCTCAGTGCAGGACCTTCTTGAGCACCTTGCCGGCGCCGCTGAGCGGCAGGCTGTCCCGGAACTCGACGACGCGCGGGTACTTGTAGGCGGCCAGCCGCTCGCGGCAGTGCGCGACGACCGCGTCCGCGTCCTGTGGCCGGCCCGGGCGGGTCACCACGAACGCCTTGACCTCCTGACCGAGACGCTCGTCGGGGATCCCGATCACCGCCGCGGTCAGCACGTCCGGATGCTGGTGCAGCACCTCTTCCACCTCGCGCGGGTAGACGTTGTACCCGCCCCGGATGATGATCTCCTTCTTCCGGTCCACGATGAACAGGTAGCCGTCGGTGTCGGCGTAGCCGAGGTCACCGGTGTGGAACCAGCCGCCCTGGAACGCCTCGGCGGTGGCCGCCGGGTCGCCGTGGTAACCCCGCATGGTGTGGTAGCCGCGGGTGACCAGTTCGCCGAGGTGCTCGCGCCCGGGCGGCAGCGGGTGCCCGTCCGGATCCCAGACCTGCACCTCGACACCCCAGACCGGCCGGCCGACGCTGTACACCCGGCGATCCTGCGGGGTTGGGTTGAACGTGATGGTGGCAGCCGTCTCGGTCATGCCGTACCCCTCCAGGATCGGCACCCCGAAGCGCTGCTCGAAGCCGTCGATCACCCGCGCCGCGATGGCATCGCCGCCGGAGATGCAGACCCGCAACGACGAGGTGTCGTACTCCGCGGTGTCCGGGTGGGCCAGCAGGGCGGCGAACATGGTCGGCACGCCGTCGAAGACGGTGGCCCGGTCCCTGGTGATCGTTGTCAGCACGGCTTCCGGGGTGAACCGCGGGACCAGTGACAGCGCGGCGCCGAAACGGATCCCGACGTTCATCGTGCTGGACATGCCGAACACGTGGAACAACGGCAGCACGGTGATCACCACGTCGTCCCGGCGCAGGTCGAACAGCCGGCCCGGGATGTCGGCGTTCATGTAGAGCTGCAGGTTGGTCAGCTCGGCGCCCTTGGGCCGGCCGGTGGTGCCGGAGGTGTAGACGATGGCCGCGACGTCACCGGCGTCCCGGTCGGCGAGCGGCAGCGGTCCCGGGCACGGGGCGGTGAGCTCCGCGAACGGGCGGGCCGCGCCGGACGGGGCCGGGCCGGCCGCGTACAACTCGGTCAGGCCGGCCTCGGCCGCGCCCTTGGCGGCCTCGTCCAGCAGGGCGGACCAGGTGATCAGGACGCGGGCGCCGGAGTCGGCCAGCTGATAGGCGATCTCCGGGGCCCGGAGCATCACGTTGAGCGGCACCACGATCGCCCCGGCCTTCAGGATGCCGTAGTAGGCGACCGGGAAGTCGGGAACGTTGGGCAGTTGCAGGGCGATCCGGTCGCCGGGCCGGACGCCCTGGGCGGTCAGGGCGGCCGCCACCGCGTCCGACCGGGCATCCAGCTCGCCGTAGCTGATCTTGTGCCCTTCGAAGATGAGGGCCGGCGCGGCGGGGTGGGCCACGGCCGACTCCCGCAATATCACGGCCAGGTTCAACATGTCGGCTCCTCTCGGTACGGACTTGATCACGTAGAGGCATTCACCTCCACCGTGACCGTGGTGGACCGGATCCCGGCAGGGCTGAACGTCCCGTCCCGCGCTGCCGCCCGCCGAGACGGACGAGGAACGGCTACCCGGCCGGGCTGACCTCCGGCGAGCCGGCCGGGGCGGGTGAACTGGCCGGCGGCGACTCGGCCGGCGGGCCGGCACTCTCCGACGGGCTCGGTTCGACGGTCGCCGACGCGGGGGCGGACGGCGACGGCGACGAGGGCGGGCTGGCCGGTGCCGGAGTCGCCGGGCGCGGCCCCGGGTCGAGGTCCGGCGGCGTGACCGGCCCGGATCCGGTCGCCGTCAGCAGCGTCAGGGCGGTGAACAGCGCGGCACCGGCGGCGGCCAGGGCGAGGCCGGCACCGGTGCCGGCCAGCACCGCGTGCCGGTCCCGCTGCCACTCCGAGCGGCGGCGGGCCGCCAGCTCCGGCGGCAGCAACGCGCGCTGCGCGGCGAGACTGTTGAACGGCGCGGCGGCCATGCCGAGCGTCGGCAGGACCAGCAGCCCGGCGAGCAACGGCCCGCTCAAGGTGTCCAACCGGGTCAGCGCGGCGACGATGCCGGCCGCGCCGAGCACGGCGAGCATGGTCTCCGCCCCGTTCGCCCGCAGCGCCTGCCCGACCGTCTCGTGCTCGCCGGTCTTCGGCGTGCGCAGGAACTCGGCCCGCCGGGCGAACAGGCCCTGCACCGAGGCACGGGCCACCACCAGCGACGTGGACTGCCAGACGAAGAAGGCACCGGCGGCGTCCCGCCAGGTGGCGCCGGTCTCCCGGCGCAGCAGCGCCACGGCGCGCAGCAGACCGAGCAGGATCAGCACCGGGACGGTGGCGACCAGGAACACCGACAACCGGCGGAACAACTGGTCGCCACCGGTCGCGAGGTTGGTCGCCCCGGCGAGCAGGAGGACGAAGAAGACCAGGCCGAGCAGGTCGCCGTACCACTGCAGTGCACCCGACAGGTACGCCCAGCGCTGCCCGGGCGTGAGCCGGTTGTGCCGGGTCCGGCGCCACGGCAGCAGGGACCGGACGTGCATCCGCAGCATCTGGATACCACCGAAGCACCACCGGTAGCGCTGGCTCTTGAGCGCCTCGAAGGTCAGCGGCATCACCCCGCGGCCCATCGACGCGTCGACGTGCAGGCCGGACCAGCCGGCCCGCAGCAACCGCAGGGACAACTCGGCGTCCTCGGTGATGCACCATTCGTCCCAGCCGCCGACGTCGTGCAGCGCCGCCCGCCGGATCAGGCCCATGGTGCCGGCGAAGATCGCTCCGTCGCGTTCGTTGCGGGACGGCTGAGAGACGGCGAAGAAGTAGCGGTACGAGTAGTAGAGCCGGCGCAGATAGGGCACCGACTGCCAGTCGCGGTAGTCCTGCGGCGCCTGGATGAAGCCGACGCGTGGGTCGTCGAACAACGGCACGCACTGGCGCAGGAACCCGCTGTCGATCCGGTAGTCGGAGTCGACCACGCCGATGATCTCGGTGGCCGGGTCGATCAGCTCCCCGAACGCGTAGTTGAGTGCACCCGACTTGTAACCCGGCCAGTCCGACAGGTGCATGAACTTCACCCCGTGCGTGGCACACCACCGCTGCACCGGCCGCCACAGCGCCTCGTCCGCGGTGTTGTCGTCGATCGCGACGATCTCGTACCGGGGATAGTCGATGCGCGACATCCGGGTCAGTGTGTCGATCACCATCTCCGGCGGCTCGTTGTGGGCCGGCACGTGCAGGCTGACGAACGGCAACCCGGCGGGCGGCCGCGACCTGGTCTCCCGGGCGAGCCGCAGGGAACGGTCCACCGGCACCCGGCGCCGCCACCGTTCGGTGCCGAGCGCGTCGCACAACTCCCACAGATAGGCCGCCGCCATACCGGCCGCGATCAGTTCGAGCAGGCACAGCGTCAGCCCGCCGGCGGTGGCCCACCGGCTCAGGCCGCCGGTGAGCGTCCAATGGATCACGAAGACCAGGTAGGCCACGCCGAGGAAGACGTTCGAGGCCCAGGCCACGTGACCCCGGGCGGACCAGCGCCGGGTGGCCGGCAGCCAGAGCAGACTCGCCGTACCGAAGATGACCACGACGGCGGCCGCGACCCGCGGCCGGACGTCCATCAGGGAGAGCGCGGCGTACACGACCGCGGCGAGGACCACGGTGCCGGCGAGCGCGAGCAGCAGCCGCCGGAGCGCCGCCCCGGTCCCGGTGACATGCCGGGCAGGCCGCGCCGGAAGGAACAGGATCAGGGAACTCAGTGGCGCGGCCACGATTCCCGCCAGCAGCAGTGCGGCTACCATCGGCCCGCCTCTCTCGCAGCGACGAGCGCCTCCGTCACCGCCGCGGCAGGAACGTTCGCGACGGTCCGCGGCGCCGGACGTCGCACCGGCTGGTTCCCGGGCATCACCACCATGCTGCGCGGCGCCGGCGACCCGCGACAGGGTACGAAGACTCCGCCGGGCGACCGCTCCGGACACCGTGAACGGGACCTAGGTCCCTGCTGATCAAGGCGCCCGCGGCGCGATGCTGGCATCGATGGAGGTGGTTTCCGTGCTGATCCTGATCATCACCAGCGTCGCCGTGTTCCTCACCGCGGCTGTGGCGTTCTGGCCCGAGGCGGCCCCGCGCACCGACGCCGGGCCGGGACAGGGCAGCACCGGGGACGACAGCCACACCGGGCCGACGACCCCGGAGGGCACGCTGACCCGCCAGCTCCTCGCCGGGGAGATCAGCCGGCCGCAGTACCGGCAAGCCCTCACCCGGCTGGCCGAGCGCGACGACCAGCGGCACCCGATGTCGGTCCCGGAGAGCGGCGGGTCCGGCGCCTGCCCGTGACACCGGCGGCCGCCGATCAGCAGATCCGTGGCAGCTGCTCGCCGAGCGGCAGGTCGAGCACGCGGCGTGCGCCGACCATCGTCCGGACCAGCACCGGTCCGCCGTCGGTCACCGCACCGATCCGGACGGCCGCGGCCCCCTCCGGCCGCGCTCGCATCGCGGTCAGCACCGCGTCCGCCCGCTCCGGCGCGACGAACGCCACCAGGCAGCCCTCGTTGGCCACGTACGCCGGGTCGATCCCGAGCATCTCGCACGCCGCCCGGACCGGTTCGGGGACCGGCAGCGCGGCCTCGACGAGCTCGACGCCGACCCCGGACGCGGCCGCGATCTCGTTCACCGCCGCCGCCAGGCCGCCCCGCGTGGGATCCCGCAGGGCGTGCACACCCGTCCCACCGGCGGCGATCATGTCGGCGACCAGCCGGTGCAGCGGCTTCGAGTCCGACGCGACGTCGGACTCGAAGCCGAGTCCCTCCCGGGTGCTCAGCACGGTCACGCCGTGGCACCCGATCGGCCCGGAGAGCAGCACGACGTCACCGGGCCGGGCGCCCGCCGCGGTGGGCGCGGCGCCGGGCAGCCGGCGGCCCAGCCCGGCGGTGATCACGAAGAGCCGGTCCGCGGCGCCCCGCCCGACCACCTTGGTGTCCCCGGTCACCACCGGGACACCGGCGGCCGCCGCGGCAGCGCCGACCGACGCGGCCACCCGGCGCAGGTCGGTCAGCGGCAGGCCCTCCTCCACGACGTACGCGACGGTGAGCGCCACCGGCAGTCCGGCCCGCATGGCCAGGTCGTTGACCGTGCCGTGCACGGCGAGCGCCCCGATGTCGCCGCCGGGGAAGAACAGCGGGTCCACGACGTACGCATCGGTGCTCAGCAACAGCTCGCACCCGCCAACGGTGACCAACGCGGCGTCCTCGAGCGGACCGCCCGGCGCCGCCGGGCCCAGCCCGGGCAGCAGCACCTCGCTGATCAGTTCCGCGGAGAGCCGGCCACCGGAGCCGTGGCCGAGCAGCACCCGTTCGGACTCCGGAAGCAGCACCGGGCAGGAACCAGCAGCGGGATCGACGATGGTCATGACACTCCTGTCGGCGGGACGGCACGGCGCCCCGCGGTGTAGTAGGCGGCGCACGTCCCCTCGGCCGACACCATCGGCGCGCCCAGCGGCGTGCGCGGGGTGCAGGCGGTGCCGTAGGCGGCACAGTCGAGCGGCGTCCTGGCCCCGGTCAGGATGTCGCCGGCCACACAGTCCGGATGTTCGCGCACCAGCAGGTGGCCGACGTCGAAACGGCGCCGAGCGTCGAAGGCGGCGAACTCGTCGGTCAGCGTCAAGCCGCTGCCGGGGATCGTGCCGATGCCGCGCCAGGCCCGGTCGGTGACCCGGAAGACCCGGCTGATGGCCTGCCGCGCGGCCTGGTTGCCGTCCCGGCGCACCGCGCGGGCGTACTGGTTCTCGACCTCGTGCCGGCCCTGCTCGAGCTGACGGACCGCCATCAGGATGCCCTCCAGCAGGTCCAGCGGTTCGAATCCGGTCACCACGATCGGGACCCGGTGCTCGGCGGCGATCGGCTCGTACTCGGTCCAGCCCATCACCGCGCAGACGTGCCCGGCGGCCAGGAACGCCTGCACCCGGCAGTCCGGGGCGCGCAGTACCGCGGTCATCGCGGGCGGCACGAGGACGTGGCTGACCAGCACGGTGAAGTTCGTCAGGCCCAGCGCGGCGGCGTGCAGCACGGCCATGGCGTTCGCCGGGGCGGTCGTCTCGAACCCGACGGCGAGGAACACCACCTGCCGGTCCGGGGTCCGGCGGGCCAGCGCGACGGCGTCCATCGGGGAGTAGACGACCCGGACGTCCGCGCCCCGGGCCCGCAGCGCCAGCAGGTCGGTGCGCGAGCCCGGCACCCGCAGCATGTCGCCGAAGCTGGTCAGGATGGTTCCCGGCCGCTGGGCGATCGCCATCGCCCGGTCCAGGACCTCCAGCGGGGTGACGCAGACCGGGCATCCCGGACCGTGGATCATGCGGACGCCGTCCGGCAGCAGCTCGTCGATGCCCTGCCGGACGATGGTGTGGGTCTGCCCGCCGCACACCTCCATCAGCGTCCACGGGCGGGTGACCACCCGGCCGAGTTCGCTCAGCAGCGCCCGGGCCAGCACCGGATCGCGGTACTCGTCGAGGTACCTCACGGGCCCAGCTCCTGTTCCAGCACGCCGTCCATGGCCCGCAGCACGGCGAGGGTGCGGGCCGCCTCGTCCGGATCCACGACACTGATCGCGAAGCCGACGTGGACGATCACGTAGTCGCCCGGCCCGGCGTCCGGGGTGTAGGCCAGGCAGACCTGCTTGCGGACCCCGCCGAAGTCGACGGTGCCGGTGCGCAGCCCGTCGCACCGCTCGACCTCGGTGATCCGCCCGGGGATGCCCAGGCACACGTCAGCCTCCCTTCCCGAGCCGGGCGGCGGCGACCACCGCCTGGCCGTAGCTGATGCCGCCGTCGTTGGCCGGCACGTCCCGGTTGAGCACCGCGGTGAACCCGGCCGCCCGCAGCGCCGCGGGCAGGCCGGCGGCCAGCAGCCGGTTCTGCAGGCAGCCGCCGGAGAGGCAGACCACCCAGACACCGGTCCGGTCGGCGGCGCGGACACAGAACTCCACGGTCACGTCGATGACCGTGCGGTGGACCGCGGCGGCCAGCTCGGCCACCGGCACCCCGGCCGCGAGCCGGATCAGCAGGGCGCCCAGGGTGCCCGACCAGTCGTACACCCAGAGGCCGGCGGCCCGGGTCAGCCTCCAGGGCAGCGCCGGGACCGGACCGGTCGCGGCCCGCGCGGCCGTCTCCAGCAGCACGGCGGCCTCACCCTCGTAGCCGGCGTCGTCGCAGAGGTCGAGCAGGCTCGCCGCGGCGTCGAAGAACCGTCCGGCGCTGGAGGCCGGCGGGCTGTGCACGCCGCGCTCGACCATCCGCCGGACGGTGGCCCGCTCGGTGGCGGGCATCCGGCCGAGCAGCGCCGGCGCGGGGGTGGCCGGGATCGGGAACTCGCCGCCGTACAGGTAGCCGAGCGCCATCCGGGCCGGCCGGTGCACCGCGCTCGCCCCGCCCGGCAGCGGCGCCCGCCCGAACCGGCCGAGCCGCCGGAATCCCGCGTACGTCGCGAGCAACACCTCGCCGCCCCAGAGCGTGCCGTCGTCGCCGAAACCCAGCCCGTCGTAGGCCACGCCGAGGAACCGGCCGTGCACGCCGTTCTCGGCCGCGCACGACACCACGTGGGCGTGGTGGTGCTGCACGCCGATCCGCTGGGTGGCCGGCGCGATCTCGCGGGCGTACCCGGTGGACAGGTAGTCGGGGTGCAGGTCGTGGGCCACCACCTCGGCCCGGAACCGGTGCAGGCGGCCCAGCCGCGCCACGCCGGAGTGGAACGCGGCCAGCGTGTCGGCGTCGGCCAGGTCACCGCCGTGCGGGCCGATCAGCGCCTGGTCCCCGCGGGCCAGCGCGAAGGTGTGCTTGAGCTGGGCGCCGACCGCCAGGATCGGGCGCCGCGCCGGGACCGGCAACGGCAGCGCGCCGGGCGCGTACCCGCGGGCCCGGCGGATCGTCCGCCGGACGCCGTCGACCACCTGCACCACCGAGTCGTCGTAGCGGGCCCGGATCGGGCGGTCGTGCCTGAGGATGCCGTCGGCGATCCCGGCCAGCCGCTCCGCGGCGGCGGCGTCGTCGATGGCGATCGGCTCGTCGGCCCGGTTGCCGCTGGTCACCACGAGGGGCCGGCCGAGGTCGTGGAGCAGCAGATGGTGCAGTGGCGTGTACGGCAGGAACAACCCGACCCGGTCCAGGCCGGGGGCCACCGCCGCGGCCAGCCGCCGCGCGGGGCGGACCGGCAGCAGCACGACGGGATGGGCCGGGGAGGTCAGCACCACCCGGTCCGCCGCGGTCACCCCGGCGATCAGGGTGGCGGTGGCCAGGTCCGGGACCATCACGGCGAACGGTTTGCGGGGGCGCCGTTTACGCTGCCGCAGCCGGTCTACCGCGGCCGGGTTCAGCGCGTCGCAGACCAGCTGGTAGCCGCCGAGACCCTTCAGCCCGACGATCCGGCCGTCCGCGATCGCCGTGGTCGCCGCCGCGAGCGCCGCCGGGCCGGCCGCGGTGCGGCGCCCGGCCGTCCAGGCCAGCCGGGGACCACAGCGCGGACAGGCCACCGGCTCGGCGTGGAACCGCCGGTCCGCCGGGTCGTGGTATTCGGCCGCGCACCGGCGGCAGAGCCGGAACCCGGCCATCGCGGTGCGTACCCGGTCGTAGGGCAGGTCGTCCACGATGGTGGCGCGCGGGCCGCAGGCGGTGCAGTTGACGAACGGGTAGCGGTAGCGCCGGTCGGCCGCGGAGAACAGCTCGCGACGGCAGTCCGGGCAGGTGGCGAGGTCGGCCGGGAGCCCGGCGAAACCGTACGGGGTGGCTCCGGGATCGCTGGGGGTCACCCGGAACCCGGGAGCCGGCACGGTGGCCGCCCGGCTGACCGTGACCTCGGTGACCACGGCCGCGGCCGGTGCCTCCCGGCGCAGCAACCCGACCAGCCGCCGCACCGCCGCCTCCGGGCCGGCGACCTCAATGACCACCTCACCGCCGTCGTTGCGGACCGCGCCGTCGAGCCCGAGCCCGGTCGCGACCCGGTGCACGAAGGGCCGGAAGCCGACACCCTGCACGGTGCCGCGCACCCGCACCCGCCAGGCCGGTACCTCGCCGACCGCGGTCACCGGGTGCCCACCAGCGCGCAGACCCGGTCCACCACCGGTTGCACCGCGGCGGCGACCGGGACGCTGAGCTCGGTGCCGAAGCCGAACTGGTCGGCGAAGGTGACCAGCGCGACCAGCCGGTCGGGTAGCCGTCCCAGGGCCCGGCCGAGGGCGAGGGTGGTGCCCAGCCCGATGGCGTGCCCGGACGCCGCGGCCGCACCGGACAGCTCCGCACCGTCCGGAAGATCCCGCTCGGTCCACTCACCGGGGCGGCGCCCGCCCGCGTCGGCGACGTCGATCACGACGGCCAGCCCGGCGCCGGCCCACGCGTCCAGCAACCGGGTCGGTTCACCGTCGCTGATCCGCAGGTCCACGCCGCGCAGGCGGCTGTCGTACGCCTGCCGATCGGCCAGTTCGCCCAGCACCCGCAGGCCGAAGGCGTCGTCGCGGCGGTACTCGTTGCCCAGGCCGATGACCACTCGCCGGCCGTCCACGTCAGCCCCGGTCCAGGTGCAGGTCGAGGAAGTGGGTCGCGCAGGAGATGCACGGATCGTAGTTGCGGATCGCCTGCTCGCACCGCGCGGTGAGCGACTCGTCGTCGAGGTCGAGCCGTCCGGCGACGAACCGGGCCAGATCGTCCTCGATGGCGGCCTGGTTCTGCGAGGTGGGCGGGACGATCCGGGCGCTCCGGACGATGCCGTCGGCGTCCAGTTCGTACCGGTGGAACAGGGTGCCGCGGGGCGCCTCGGTCGCGCCCCGGCCGACGGCGGCGCGCGGCGGGACCGGCACGGCCGGCTCGGGCGGCGGGGCGTACCGGTCGATCAGGCGGATCGCCTCCTCGACCGCGTAGACCGTCTCCACCGCCCGTACCACGATGCTGCGATACGGGTTGCGGCACTGCTCCCCCAGCCCGGCGGCATCGGCGGCCTGCCGGGCCATCGGCGTCAGCCACCGCCGGTTCAGGGTGTACCGGGCGGTGGGCCCGGTCAGGTACCGGCCGGCGCCAGCCAGCCGGGCGTGCAGCGCCGTCGAATGCGGCACCTGCTCCTCGACGATGTGGTCCTCGAAGTCCCGCACGGCGAACGAGCGCCCGCCGGAGGTGGCGACGTGGCCCGACCCGATCGCGTACCGGCCGGGCTCGACCAGCGCGAGCAGTTCGTGGTCGTGTTCGAAGTCCGGGAAGTCGAACCCGGCCACCCAGGCCACGGTCGCCAGCGCCTCGTCCAGCGCCCGCCGCAGCTGTTCCCGCAGCGGCCCGAACTCGGCCGGCGCCGGTGTCCGGTAGAAGCCGCCGACCCGCACGTTGACCGGGTGGATCGCCCGGCCACCGATCAGCTCGATCAGGTCGTTGCCGGCCTTCTTCAGCGCCAGGCCGCGCTCGACCAGGTCACGGCGGTCCTGCGCGAGCGCGATGGCGCTGTCGTAGCCGAGGAAGTCCGGGGCGTGCAGCAGGTAGATGTGCAGCGTGTGGCTCTCGATCCACTCGCCGCAGTAGAGCAGCCGGCGCAGGTCGGCGACGGCCGGGTGGACGGTGGTCGCGCACGCGTCCTCGATCGCCGCGCACGCGCTCATCTGGTACGCCACCGGGCAGATGCCGCAGATCCGGGCGGTGATGTCCGGTGGCTCGGTGTGCCGGCGCCCGCGCAGGAACGCCTCGAAGAAGCGCGGCGGCTCATAGATCTCCAACCGGACGTCCTCGACCGCGCCGTCCCGGACCCGGACGTGCATGGCGCCCTCACCCTCGACGCGGGCCAGCGCCTGCACCTCGACCAGTCTCTCGTAACGGTGCGTCATGATTTCTCACCCGCCGCGTCGAGGAGGTCGGCGAACGCCGTGGTGTTGAAGAGCCGGTACAGCCGGTCGACGTCGTCGGGGGCCATGCCGGTGGCGCCCAGCAGCTCCGCCCCGGCGGCCAGGTTGGGCGTCTCCATCGGCCCGAAGCAGCCGTAGCAGCCGCGCTGCTGCGCCGGGCAGATCGCACCGCAGCCGGCCCGGGTCACCGGCCCGAGGCAGGGCAGGCCGCGCGCGACGACCACGCACACCTGGTGCCGGCGTTTACACTCGAAGCAGACGCTGTGCGCGGGCAGGTCGGGCTTGCGGCCGGCCAGCAGCGCCGAGATCACCCCGAGCAGCTGTCCCCGGTCGATCGGGCAGCCGTGCAGCTCGTAGTCGACGTCGACGTGCGCGGCGATCGGCGTGGAGGTGGCCAGCGTGGCGATGTACTCGGGGTGGGCGTACACCAGCGAGGTGTACTCGGCGACGTCGGCGTGGTTGCGCAGCGCCTGGATGCCGCCGGCGGTCGCGCACGCCCCGAGGGTGATCAGGGTCCGGGACTGTTCCCTGATCGCCCGGATCCGCCCGGCGTCCGCCGCGGTGGTGACCGAGCCCTCGACCAGCGAGATGTCGTACGGACCCGGCAGCACCTCGCGGGACGCCTCCAGGAAGTGCGCGATCCGCACCCGCCCCGCCACGGCGAGCAGCTCGTCCTCGCAGTCGAGCAGGGTGAGCTGACAGCCGTCGCAGGAGGCGAGCTTCCACACCGCGAGGGTCGGCTTCGACACGTCCATCACAGCTCCCGTACGTTCAGCAGTGGCTCGGCGACCGGGTAGGGCACCACCGGTCCGTCCCGGCAGATCAGCAGCGGGCCGAGCTGACAGTGCCCGCACCAGCCGGTGCCGCAGCGCATGCCACGTTCCAGCGACACCCGGATCTGCTCGGCCGGCACACCGTGGCCGACCAGCGCCCGGGCGGTGAACCGCATCATCGGCTCCGGCCCGCAGACGAACGCCACCGCGTCGGCCGGGTCCACGTCGACCTCCGGGATCAGCGAGGTGACCAGGCCGACCGGCCCGTCCCAGCCCTGGTCCGGGCGGTCCACGATCACCTCGACCTGCGCCGGGCCCGTCCAGCGGCGCAGATCGTCGGTGAAGAGCAACTCGGCCGGCGACCGGGCGCCGGCCAGGACCGCCACCCGCCGGTAGGACCCGGGCCGGGACAGCACGTGCTCCACCACGGGGCGCAGCGGCGCCAGGCCGATCCCGCCACCGACCACGATCACGTCCCGGCCGGTGGCGGAGCCGACGTCCCAGGTCGTGCCGAACGGGCCCCGGACGCCGACCACCTCGCCGGGCCGGGCATCGTGCAGGGCCCGGGTCACCGCGCCCACGGCGCGGATCGTGTGGACCAGGCGGTCGTCGCGGCGTGCGCTCAGCGAGATCGGGACATCCCCTATTCCGTACGCGGTGAGCATGGCGAACTGCCCGGGCTGGAACGGCGGCAGCGTCGTGGTGACCGCGGCCAGCTCGATCGTGACCGTGTCGTGGGTGTCGGCCCGGCGGTCCACGATCCGGTACGGCACCGGGACGGCCGGGTTCACCGCGGTGCTCGCGTACCCCGCCGTTCCGGTGGTCATGACTGCTCCTGACCGGTCCGCGACGCCGCCAGGGCGGCCGCCTCCGCGGTAATGTCAATGCCGGCCGGGCACCAGGCGATGCACCGCCCGCAGCCGACGCAGCCGGACATCCCGAACTGCTCGGGCCAGGTGCCGAGCTTGTGGCTGATCCACTGCCGGTACCGGGACTGGCCGCTGGTGCGTACCGCCCCGCCGTGCAGATAGGAGAAGTCGACGCTGAAGCAGGAGTCCCAGTGCCGCCAGCGTTCCACGTGGTCACCGGTCAGATCGGTGACCTCCTCGGTCGTGGTGCAGAAGCAGGTGGGGCACACCATGGTGCAGTTGCCGCAGGTCAGGCATCGCGACGCGACGTCGTCCCAGTGCGGGGACTCCCGGCTCGCGGCGATCAGCGGTGGCAGCGGCTCATCCGGCATGTGCCGGGTCATCGTGGCGGCCGCCCGGTCCACCAGACCGGCCGCGGCGGTCACCGTCTCCCCGGGCGCCGGGCGGGTGGGCACCTCCGCCAGGATCTCGGCACCGGCCGGTGACCCGGTCCTGACCAGGAAACGGTGGTCCGGATCGACGAGTTCGGTCAGGGCCAGGTCGAAGCCGTCCCGGGCGTGCGGGCCGGTGCCCATCGAGGCGCAGAAGCAGGTCGCGCCGGGCTCGGTGCACTCGACCACGACCACGAACGTGCCGTCGCGGCGGCCGGTGTAGACCGGCTCCGGGTGGTCACCGCCGGTCAGTACCCGGTCCAGGACGCCCAGCGCCGCGAGGTCGCACGGGCGGGCGCCGAACAGCGCGTACCGTTTCTCGGACGGGGGCTCCGGGACGACCTCCGGCGTACCGTCGGGGGCCCGATCGGCGGACCAGAGCCGGGCGCGCGGCGGGTGCAGGACGTCCTTGAACGACTGCGGCCCGGCACAGTGGGCGAACGCCGCGTCGTCCGCGCGGCGCCACAGCCGGTAGTGACCGGCCTCGGTGTCGACCCCCCAGCCGTACGGCAGCTCGTGCGCGCCGCCGAGTTCGGCGACCACGACGGCCCCGTCCCGGACCATCGGGCCGACGATCGTATAGCCGCGACGGTGCAGGGCCCCGAAGAGCGCGGACAGGTCCGCCACGTCGATGAGCACCGCTGTGTCACCGGATCGCATGGCACCTCCTCGAGCCACGCCGCCGGCCGTCGCGCCGCACCGTCAGGTCCCGGTCGCCACGACCCGTCGGAACAGGATCGACACCTTGCCTTCGCTGCGTCCAGCCTGGCCCGCCCCCGATCGCCGCCGACAGGGCCTTTGGTCCCGGCTCCGGGGTCGAACCGCCGCGGCGGCGCCCCGGGGCCGACCGGCCGGGCGTGCCGGGACCTCCGGCTCTGCCCCGGCCACCGCGGGGCCGGTCAGCATGGTCCGAGGTGATAACCATGTCGACGACCGACTCCTCCGCGCGCACCGGCCCGCACATCCCCCGGGACCCCGCCGACGATCACACCGAGGCCATGGCGCGACGCCGCCGCGCGATGCTCACCGAGTACACCGGGGCCGATCTGTCCAGCGTCACCACCGGATTCGATCCGGCGGCGGCCCGCGGCAACATCGAGAACTTCATCGGGGTCGCGCAGGTGCCGCTGGGCGTCGCCGGGCCGCTCCGCATCCACGGGGAACACGCCCGGGGCGACTTCCTCATCCCGCTCGCGACCACGGAGGGCGCGCTGGTGGCCAGCTACAGCCGCGGCATGCGGCTGCTGACCGCGTGCGGTGGCGTCAGCACGACGGTCGTCGAGGAGTCGATGCAGCGCGGCCCGGTGTTCTCGTTCGCGTCCGCCGCGGCGGCCCGCGATTTCGGCGCCTGGGTCTCGGCGCGGTTCGACGAGATCAAGCGGGTGGCCGAGGGCACCACCCGGCACGGGCGGCTGCGCGACATCGACCAGTTCCAGGTCGGCCCGCTGCGTTACCTGCGCCTGAACTTCACCACCGGGGACGCGGCCGGGCAGAACCTGACCAGCCGGGCTGCCGCGGCGGCCTGTCAGTGGATCGCGGCGACGCATCCGGCGCACCCCGCATACCTGCTGTCCGGCAACATCGACACCGACAAGAAGCACTCGCAGATCAACACTCTGCTGACCCGCGGCCGGCGGGTGGTGGCCGAGGCGGTGCTCTCCCGCGCCGCGCTGCACGACGCCATGGGGGTCGACACCGCCGAGCTGTTCCGCTGGCGGCAGGCCGGCGCGACCGGGACGCTGCTGGCCGGCGCGGCCGGCAACGGGGCCCACGCCGCGAACGGCCTGGCCGCGCTCTTCATCGCCACCGGGCAGGACGCCGCGAACGTCGCCGAGTCGCACGCTTCGCTCACCTACACCCAGTTGCTGGACTCCGGTGACTACTACTGGTCGGTCACCCTGCCCGCGCTGATCGTGGCCACCTGCGGTGGTGGCACCGGCCTGCCCACCCAGCGCGCCTGCCTGGACCTGCTCGGCTGCGCCGGTCCGGGCAACGCCGGCAAGCTCGCCGAGATCTGCGCCGCGACCGTGCTCGCCGGTGAGGTGTCCCTGGCCGCGGCGGTGATCCACGGCGACTGGGTGGCCGCGCACGAACGGCTCGGCCGCAACCGTCCCGGCGCGAGCGGCCGGTGAGAGTGACGAGGTGCCGGCGACGTCAGCGTCACGGCGGAGTGCCGGGCGACGCCGGCGTCACGGCGGAGTGCCGGGCGACGCCGGCGTCTCGCGGTGCGGCACCACCAGCACCGGCCGGTGGACGTGATGCAGCATGGCCATGGCGACGCTGCCGAGCAGGATCTCGCGCACCGCCGAACGCCCGCGGGAACCCACCGCGACGAGCGCGGCGTCGAGGGCACGTGCCTGGCCCGCCAGCGCCGCGGCCGTCGACCGCCCGTGTTCCAGGTGACCGTCGGCATGGTGCGCCTCCACCAGGCCGGGGATCATCCGGGCGGTACGCTCGTCGCCGTCGGCGACGAAGACCGGCACCACCGGGCGCCCCGGGAACAGCCGGGCGCTGATCTGTCGGGCCGCCGTCGCCCCGGGCGAGCCGTCCCAGCCCACCACGACCGGCCCGACGTCCAGGACCGCGCGCTCCGCCTCCAGCAGGGGATGCGGAACCACCAGCACGGGGCACCGGGCGTAGTGGACGACGAGATCGGAGACGCTGCCGAGGACCGCTCGCGCCCCGCCGAGCCCGCGCGAGCCCAGCACGATCAGGTCCGCGCCGATCTCCCCGCCGATCTCGGCCAGTTGCAGGCCCTCCCCGCCGTAGGTGCGCCGGACCAGCGGTTCGGCGGCCCATCCGTAGGCGGCGGCCAGGGCGACGCCCACCGCGGCCAACCGGGTGGCCTCTGCCTTGCCCTCGCGTTCGATGGCCGCCACGAACTCGTTGATCTCGCTCGTGCCGTGCCACAACCGGTGCCGCAACGCCGCGCTGCCGAACGGCGGGGCCCACACGAACGCCACGTGGGCCCGGGCATGCGGCAGGAGCCGGGCCGCGACCTCGATCGCGGCTCCGGCCGCTACCGAGCCGTCGTAGCAGAGCAGCACCCGGGCGCCGGTCGACCCGTCCACGATCTCCCCCTCCGGAGCGCCGGTGCACCTGAACCGGCCGTTCACCTCCGACGGTGCCGAGCGGGGACCGGCAGAGCCAGAGACCGATTGCCCTTCCGGACGAGCGGGCCGAGTGGTAGGTGCGGGTCCTTCCGCGAGGCGGACCGGGACTTTCGGAACCTCCGGCCGTACGGCCGGGCGCTTAGCGTCGAAGCATGGCTCGGCGACGGCGAGCAGGACCGGCGCCCCGTGCGGTGGGACGGGTCGCCGGACGGGTGCACGCCGGTCCGGTGATCGGCCGGGTGCCGCCGCTGGAGCGGGCACGCACCGACGTGGCGCCCCTCGACGGGATGCCGCCACCGGTCTTCGCCGATCCGAGCGGGGTGCGCCGCCGCCGGCTCCGGCGACTGTCGTACGCCGTCGCGGTCCTGCTCGTCGTGCTGGCCGTCGGCTTCTGGCTGAGTCAGCTGCTCGGCGGCGCGCCGGGCTCCGGGGGCCTGTTCCGATGAGCGTCTACCAGGCCACGCCCCCGGCCGAACCGGACCTGACCACCCGGAGCATCCCGGCGCTGCGGCGGCGGCGATCGCTGCTGGGCGCTCTGGTGGTGCTGGCGTCGCTGCTGATGTTCGGCAACCTGCTGGCGGTCGAGGCTTACCTGCGCAGCGGGTACGCACCGGACAGCGCTCCGCAGGGTGTCCGGCCGTTCGGCGCGGTGCCGGCCGCGATCCACACCGGTGGCCCGGTGATCGATCTGTCCGGCGCCCGGGCACGGACGTACCGGCTCCCGGCCCGGACGATCGTGCTGACCTTCGACGACGGGCCCGATCCGGTGTGGACCCCGCGGGTCCTGGACGTCCTGCGTCGGCACCGGGTGCCCGGGACCTTCTTCGTCCTCGGTACGCAGGTGATCCGCAACCCGGCGGTGGCCCGCCGGATCGTCGGCGAGGGCCACGAGATCGGGGTGCACACCTTCACCCACGCGAAGGAGTCCACCCTGCCGGCCTGGCTGCGGAGCCTGGAGAGGTCGGCGACGCTGGGGGCTGTCGCGCACACGACGGGACGCTCGGCCCGGCTGTACCGCCCGCCGTACTCGTCGCTGGTCGACGCGGTCGCCGACACCGACATGCCCGGATTGCGGGAGGCCGGGCGGCAGGGCTACCGGACCGTGCTCAACGACCTGGACAGCGAGGACTGGCGCCGGCCCGGCACGGCGGAGATCCTGCGCCACGCCACCCCGCAGGACGGTGCCGGCGCGATCGTGCTGATGCACGACGCCGGCGGGGACCGGTCGCAGACCGTCGCCGCCCTGGACCTGCTCATCCCCCGGCTGCGGGAACGCGGCTACCGGTTCACCACGGTCTCCGCGGCGCTGGCCGGCGTCGTGCCGCCGGCCAACCCGGCCGCGACGACGGCGGAATCCGCGCGCGGGTGGGCGTTGGTGGGCATGGTCCGCAGCGCCGACCTGACCCTGCGGCTGCTCGACGTGCTGCTGTTCGCCGCCGGCTCACTGATCCTCGCCCGTACCGCGCTGCTGCTGCCGCTGGCCGTGGGCCAGGCTCGCCGGCGCCGCTCGGCGTCCTGGTCCTGGGGCCGGCCGGTCACCGACCCGGTCTCGATCGTGGTGCCCGCCTTCAACGAGGCGACGACGATCGGGCCGGCGGTACGGTCCCTGGCGTTGTCGGCACATCCCGGCGTCGAGGTGGTCGTCGTGGACGACGCCTCGACCGACGCCACCGGTGACGTGGTGCGCGGGCTGGGCCTGGGCAACGTGCGGGTGATCCGGGTCCCGTCCGGCGGCAAGGCGGCCGCGCTCAACGCCGGTGTGGCGTTCGCCCGGCACGACCTGATCGTGATGGTGGACGCGGACACCCTGGTCGAGCCGGACGCAGTTCACCGCCTGGTCCAGCCGTTCGCGGATCCCTCGGTGGGCGCGGTCTCCGGCAACGTCAAGGTGGGCAACCGGCACGGCCTGCTCGGCACCTGGCAGCACATCGAGTACGTGATCGGCTTCAACCTGGACCGGCGGCTCTACGACCGGCTCGGCTGCATCCCGACGGTCCCGGGCGCGCTCGGCGCGTTCCGCCGGCGGGCGCTCACCGAGGCGGGTGGCCTGCCGGTCGACACCTTGGCCGAGGACACCGACCTCACCATCGCCGTGCAGCGCGCCGGGTGGCGGGTGGTGTTCGAGGACGTCGCACGCGCCTGGACCGAGGCGCCGACTGGGCTGCGCCAGCTGTGGCGGCAGCGTTTCCGGTGGAGTTTCGGCACCATGCAGGCGCTGTGGAAGCACCGGCGTGCGGTGGTCGAACCCGGCCGGTCCGGGCGGTTCGGGCGGCGTGGCCTGCTCCTCATCGCCCTGTTCACCGTGCTCCTGCCGCTGCTGGCACCGCTGCTGGACATCATGGCGCTCTACGGTTTCGCCGTCCTCGGCCACCGCGAGGCCGGGCTCGCCTGGCTCGCCATGACCGCGGTGCAGACGGTGACCGCGGTGGTGGCGTTCCGGCTCGACCACGAGCCGCTGCACCCGCTGTGGACCCTGCCGCTGCAGCAGGTCGCCTACCGCCAGCTGATGTACCTGGTGCTCATTCACTCCGCGCTGACCGCCCTGACCGGGCGCAGGCAGCGCTGGCAGAAGCTGCGCCGCGTCGGCGGCGTGGCCGTCCCGGCCGGCACCGGCCGATGAATCGAGAGGAGGCCGGAGATGCCGCACCGCACTGGAGAGCTGCTCGGCGCCCGCTACCGGCTGGACGACCGGATCGCCGCCGGCGGGATGGGCGAGGTGTGGGACGCCACCGACACGGTGCTGAACCGCGCGGTCGCGGTCAAGACGCTGCACGCCGACCGGGCGGTCGATCCGCAGTTCCAGAGCCGGTTCCAGCACGAGGCCCGGGCCATGGCCGCCCTGCACGACCCCGGCATCGCCGACGTGTACGACTTCGGCGGGGGCCGAGGTGACGACGCCTACCTGGTCATGGCCCGGGTGCAGGGTGAACCGCTGGACCGGCGGATCGCCGCACAGGGCCGGCTCGGCCCGGCCGAGACCATGTCGATCGTCGCGCAGGTCGCCCGCGCGCTGCAGGCCGCCCACGACGCCGGCATCGTGCACCGCGACGTCAAACCCGCCAACCTGATCATCGCTCCGGACGGCACCGTCGTCCTGGTCGACTTCGGTGTCGCCCGGTCGGCTCGCTCCGCGGCGCTGACCGGCGTGAACGAGGTGGTGGGCACGGCCGTCTACATCTCGCCCGAGCAGGTCGCCAAGCGTTCCGTGGGGCCGGCCGCCGATCTTTACGCGCTCGGCGTGGTGGCGTACCACTGCCTGGCCGGCCACCCGCCGTTCCTCGGCGACAACCCGGTAGCGATCGCGATGCAGCACCTCGAGGACGATCCGCCCCCGCTGCCGGCGGATGTCCCGGCACCGGTGCGCGACGTGGTCAGCACCGCGATGGCCAAGGATCCGGCGGCCCGGTTCCCGTCGGCTGCGGCAATGGCCGTGGCCGCCGACCACGCCGTGGGCGCGGCGCCGGCTACCACGGCGGCGACGACGGTCCGGATCGACTCCTTGCGTACGGGCCGTGCGTCGCCCCCCGCCGAACCGCCGGCGGAGCGGTCCCGGCGCCGGTCGGTGCTGATCGCGCTCCTGACGGCGGTGCTGGTGGTGCTCGGCGTGGGCGGCGCACTCGCGCTCGCCGACCCGTTCGGCTGGTTCCCGGCCAGCACCCCGCGGCCCAGCACCTCGATCTCCACGACGCCGTCGGCACCGGTCTCGACCGCACCGGGCGGTGGTGGTGGCCCGGCGCCCGGTCACCCGAGCACGCACCCGTCGGCGCCGGCCTCCTCGCCCTCCCCGCCGTCCCCTTCCCCCTCGTCGTCGCCCTCGTCGTCATCCGGCTCCAGTCCGTCGCCGAGTGCCTCCGCCGCGCCCTCCTCGGCCGGCCCGTCGCCATCCACCCGTCCGAGCACGACCACGCCCACCAGTGAGCCCACGGCGTCCCCGCGGGCGTCGGCGTCCTCGTAACGCCGGTCACCGGGCGGTCGCCACGCCGCCGGTGCCCCGGCCGGTGACATTGTCACCGGCGAGCAACACCTCGGTGAGCGGCCGCCGCGGGGTGCGCCCGGCCATCCGGCCGTACCCGATCCGCAGCACCATCTGTGCCCGGGCCGGCGGCGTGGTCAGCATCCGCCGCACCGACGGCACCTCGACCGGCTGGCTGATCGGAGTGGTCGCCAGCCCCAGCCAAGTCGCGGTGAGCAACACCCGCTGCAGCGCCTGGCCGGCGCGCAGCCAGTCACGGGGTGTGTCGGAGTCGGTGGCCAGCACCACGATCGTCGGGTGCGGCTCGAACGGCTCGCTCGTCCGCGGTCCCGGCACGAACTGCCCGAAGTCACGGATCGGCACCGTCTCCAGCGCGTCCCACGGACCCACCGCCCAGCTCGGCACGCCGTCGTGACGCACCTGGCTGCCCGTCCAGTGACTGAGTTCGGCCAGGTAGTCCGGCCGGGCCTTCAGCCGGCGATCAGCGGAGCGGGCCATCTCCAGGATGGCGTCGCGGGCGTGCGCGTCCGCGACGGTCAGCGCCGCACCCTCCCGGCGGGCCGCCGCGCGGATCTGCCGCAGCGGCTCCGGGGGCACCGGAACGTTCGCGAACGGTGCGCGGTTGGTGTGCCGGTGCGGGATCGCGGCGGCGAGGGTCTCGGTGTCACGGTCGGCGCGCGTCGGGCGCACGGCCGTGACCCGGGCGGCGAGTGCCGGATTCTCGGCGGACGGAAAACCCTCCACCCGTACGGCGTAGCCGGCGCTCCGGACGGCGACCCGCAGGGTGAAGACGGCCGCGCCTACGCTGAGCATTTGTTCGCGGCCGTCCGGATCCGCCACCGGCAGGCGGCGGCTCGGGTCGGCGTACACCTCGATCGCCGCGCCGACGATCCGGAACAGCCACGGCTGGCTGTTGTGCAGCGACGGCGCGGCGGTCGCGACCCGGACGCATTCGGTGAGGATTCCCCGCGCCGGCGGGACAGACATGGTCATCGCCCCTCCTTTCGCGGCCGCCGCCCAGCGGTGGCCGGCTCGACGGACGTGCACCTCGAGACACGGTCCCGATGTCACCACGCTAGGTCGGTCCCGGTGGCTCGGGCAGGGCCGGAGGACCTCCCGGTGCGCGCGAGCCGGGACTTTCGGCCCTGCCCGGCCGTCGGGACCAGCGGTGTGCTGAGGGGAAAAGGGAGGTGTCATGGACCGCTATCCACTACAGGTTGAGGCGCGACGCGACGAACCCCTCAGCCGTGGGCTCTGGCTGATCAAGTGGCTCTTGCTGATCCCGCACTTCGTCGTGCTGCTGGTCCTCTGGACCGGCGTGGTGGTGCTCACCCTGGCGGCCTACCTGGCCGTGCTGTTCACCGGCCGCTATCCGGCGTCGATCCGCGCCTACAACCTCGGGGTGCTGCGCTGGAGCTGGCGGGTCGGCTACTACGGCTACGAGGTGCTCGGCACGGACGTCTATCCGCCGTTCACCCTCGCCGACGTCCCGGACTACCCGGCCCGGCTGCGGCTGGACCCGCCGGAACGGATCCCGCGCTGGTTGCCGCTGGTGGCCTGGCTGTTCGCCATGCCGCACCTGTTCATTCTGGGTGCGCTCAACGGGGCGGCCAGCCGGTCGGCCGGTGTCGGTGACGCCTACTGGTACGCGCCGCTCAGCATCACCCTGACCGTGGTGCTGATCGGTGCCGTCGCCCTGCTGTTCACCGGACGCTACCCGCGTGGCCTTCATGATCTGCTGCTCGGCCTGGCCCGGTGGGGTCTGCGCGTGGCGGCCTACCTGATGCTGCTCACTCCTCGTTACCCGCCGCTGCGCCTGGATCAGGGCGCGACCGAACCCGACCCGGTGCCGGACGCCCCGGTCGCGGCGGACCCGCCGGTGCATCCGGCGCGCCCGTCGGCGGTCGGATCGGTCATCGCCCTGGTGGTCGGGGTCCTGATGCTCGCCCCGGGGATCGGGCTGGGGATCGGCGGCGGTGTGCTGCTCGGCCTCGACGCCGCCCGTGACGGCGCCGGGTATGTGACCAGCCCGGAACTGCGGGTCGAGAGCAGCACCGCGGCCATCACCGCGGAGAACCTGACCATCACCGATGCCGGGGTGTGGACCCGGACGGCCGCCGACGTCGGCGGGCTCCGGGTGTCCGCGATCTCGCCGACCGGGCGGGCCCTGTTCGTCGGCATCGCGCCGCAGTCCGCGGTCGACACCTGGCTCACCGGAACCGCGCACGACGAACTGGTCGGTTTCACCTCGGGCCGGGCCCGGTACGAGCGGGCCCCCGGTCCGCTGCGGCCGGCCACCGGGCCCGTGGACCAGTCCTTCTGGCTGGCCCAGTCCTCGGGTGCGGGCACCGCGACCCTGCAGTGGGCGGTCACCGACGGCCGGTACGCCGTCGTCATCGCCAATCTGGACGGTTCCCCGGCGGTCACCGCGGACGTCACCGGGGCGGTCCAGGTGCCCGGGCTGGCCGGGCTGGGCTCCGGTCTGCTGATCGCCGGCGTCCTGCTGTTCCTGCTCGCGGTGGCGCTCATCATTCTCGGCGGGGTCGGCCTCGGCCGCCGGCACAGCCCGCCCCCGCTGGCCGGGCAGCCGCCCACACCGTCGGTGCCGCCGGTGCTGACCGGTTCCTGACCGGCGACGTGTCCGGCCCGGCGGTGCTCACCGCCGGGCCGGATCCGCTGTTCGGTGGCCGCCGCGCCACCCGCCGCTACACCGCGAGCCCCGCGTCCGCCGTCCGCGGTCCGGGTGCACCCGCCCCGGTCGCCGCGTCCGGTCCCACCTGCGCGATGGCCTGACCGCTGGTCGCGTCGAAGAAATACGCCTTGCTCACGTCGATCGCGAGCCGGACCGGCCGGCCGATGGCCAGGTCGGCCTGCTGCGTGACCTTGGCGGTCCACAGCCTGGTACCGGAGGTGTCCTCGACCGCGACCGGCACGACACCGGTCTGCCGCTGCTCGTCCCGGCTCCCATCCCGGGGTGCTTCGAACAGCACGTGCTTCTCGTCGCCGAGCGCCTCGACACCGAGCGGTACGACCTCGATCACCGCCGGGTCGCCCGGTCCGGCCAGCGACAACGCGGCCGGGCGCAGCCCCAGCACCACCGCCGACCCGAGGTGCTCGGCCAGGCCCGGATAGCGCCGCGCCGCGTCCGGGATCTCCAGCTCGAGACCGTCCAGCGCGGCCGTGACCCGCTCCCCACCGCGCAGGCGCACGGTGGCGAAGTTCATGCTGGGCGAGCCCATGAACCCGGCGACGAAGCGGTTCGCCGGCGCCAGGTAGAGCTCCTCCGGACTGCCGACCTGCTGCAGCCGGCCCTGGTCCAGCACCGCGATCCGGTCGCCGAGCGTCATGGCCTCCACCTGGTCGTGGGTGACGTACACGGTGGTGATCCGGTAACGCTGGTGCAACCGGGCCAGTTCGGCCCGCATCGACACCCGCAGTTTGGCGTCGAGGTTGGACAGCGGCTCGTCGAGCAGGAACACCCGCGGTTTACGCACCAGTGCGCGTCCCATGGCGACCCGCTGCCGCTGGCCTCCGGAGAGCGCCTTGGGTTTGCGGTCCAGCAACTCGGACAGTCCGAGCAGGTGAGCGGTGTCCGCCACCTGCGTCGTCAGCTGCGGGGCGGGGACGTGGCGCAGCTTCAGCGCGAACGCCATGTTCTCCTGCACCGTCATGTGCGGGTAGAGCGCGTAGTTCTGGAACACCATGGCGATGTCGCGTTGCTTGGGCGGCCAGGCGGTGACCGGCTCGCCGTCGATCAGGACGTCACCGGAGGTCACCTCCTCCAGCCCCGCGATCATGCGCAGGATCGTCGACTTACCGCAACCGGACGGTCCGACCAGCACCAGGAACTCGCCGTCGTCGATGCTCAGGCTCACATCGTCGACCGCCGCGGTCCTGCCGCCGAAAGTCTTCGTGAGATGTTCCAGCCGGACGATGGACATGCCGCCTCCTCGGATACCGGCAGCCGGCCGACTGAGCCGGCCTGCGACCTCAGTGCAGCGCGCGAGGCGCCGGCGGGCCAGAGGCGCCGGGCGGGTCCGGCCCGGGACATAGGTCCCGCACCGGTGGAACCCGGTCGACCGTCCGGCGGCAGGGCCGAACGACTCCTCGTCGACCGGTCCCCCGGCCCTGCCAGGCGGGCCCGGGGCCCGACTAGCGTCCGGTACGGATGACCGCAGTCGGAAGTCGTGCGGGAGGTCGCGATGCCGATCGAGTCCCGGGGCCGCAAGCCGTGGTTGCCGCCACGCTGGTTCATCCGTGTGGCGTGGTCGGCACACCGTGGCCTGTATCGGGCCACCAACGGTCGGGTGGGGCTGTGGCGACCGCGCGCCGGCGGCTGGGGTGCGCTGCGGTTGTCCACCACCGGGCGGCGTACCGGACGGACCCGCAGCGTCATCCTCGGTTACCTCGAGGACGACGCTCACCTGGTCACTCTGGCGATGAACGGGTGGGGTGCCGGTACGCCCGCCTGGTGGCTCAACCTGCGGGCCGACCCGGAGGCGACCGTGATCACCCGGGACGGCCGGCAACGGGTGATCGCCCGGGTCGCGACCGGCGACGAGCGGGCCCGGCTGTGGGAGCGCTGGCGCAGGATCGACAAGAATCTGGATGCGTACGCGGCGCTGCGTCCGTCGGAGACCCCCGTGGTCGTCCTGGAACCGTTGACCCCCGGCCCGGACCGAACGACCCTGCCCGGCCCGCCGCCATCGGCCTAATCTGGACCACAGGTGAGCCGCGGGCCGGTGACCCGGGGCCCGGGCAGGACCGAGGAGGGGACCCGTGATGGACACATCCGAAACCGTTCTCGTCGGCACCGACGGTTCCGCCCCGGCCGACGCGGCCGTCCGCTGGGCCGCCGTGGAGGCACAACGCCGCGACACCACGCTGACCGTCCTGAACGCCTACGACCCGACCTGGGCCGCCACGCCAGGGCTGCCGCGCCGCGACCTGACACACGCCACCGACCTGGCGGAGACCATCGTGGCCGACGCCCTCCGCATGATCAATACGTTGGCGCCCCGGGTCACCGTGCACACCATGGCCGTTCCCGGCGACCCGGCCGCGGTGCTGATCGAGCAGGCCACGGATGCCGCTCTGCTCGTGGTCGGCCATCGCGGTCGTGGCGGCTTCACCAGCTTGATGCTCGGCTCGGTCAGCCAGCGGGTGTCCACCCACGCGCCGTGCCCCACCGTGGTGGTGCGTGGCCGGGCCCTGGCCATCGACGGGCCCGTCGTGCTGGGTGTGGACAGCTCCGCCGGCTGCCGGCCCGCCCTGCGTGCCGCCTTCACCGCCGCCCGCCGCCGACGCGCGCCGGTTCTCGTCGTGCACGCCTACGCCGAGCCGTTGCCGCCGGTCACCCCCGGCATGGCACCGATCCTGCCGCCCGACCCAGAGGCGGTGGCCAAGTCGCACACCAACGAGGTCGACAGACTGCTGACCGGTCTCCGCAGTGAGTTCCCAGACGTCGACGTCGAACTCCAGGTCGCGACCGGCACGGCCGCGGGCCTGCTGGTCGGTGCCTCGCACCACGCTCAGCTGGTGGTGGTCGGCAGCCGCGGCCACGGCACGCTGACCGGGACCCTGCTGGGCTCGGTCGGTCAGCAGCTGCTGCACCACGCCGACTGCCCGGTGCTGATCGCCCGCAGCTGACCTGCTACCGGCGTTCCCGGTCCGCTCGCCGCGTCACGGCGTGCCACACATCCCGCGGCAACGGAATGCCGCTCCGGTCGTCCATCCGCCGCAGCGCGAACCGGCCGACCGCCATGCCGCAGAATCCGGCGAGCAGATACAGCGCCCGGCTGCCGTCCACGGGCACGTCCACCGGCCCCACGGTCATCCGCAGGGCGGAGGTCAGCCCAGCGAGCGTGCCGGCGGCCGCGACGGTCAGCAGCAGCACGACTCGGGTCATGGACTGGATCAGGCTGAACACCCGGCCCCGGACGTCGTCGGGCACCTCTGCCCCGATCAGGGTGATGCCGCACAGGAAGGCCATGCCGGCGCCCGCACCGACCAGAGCGACCTCGGGCAGCGCCACGGCCGGGGACGGGGTGACCGCCAGCAGCACCACACCCACCGCAGCCAGTTGCACGGACAGACCGAACACGCGGCACCGCGAGAGCCGGCCCACCACCTGCGGACCGACCAGGACGCCCAGGCCGAACCCGACGAACAGGCCACCGAACAACAGCCCGAAGGTGGCGTCACCACCACCGAGGGATCGACTGTAGAAGCGCGCCGCGCCGACCACGATGCCCGCACCGGCGAACGCCCCGAGCAGCCCCACCACCAGGCCACGCAACAACGGGGTACGAGCCAGGTAGCCCAGGCCGGCCCTGATCGCCGCCCGCGAGTCCTCGGCGTGCGCCGCCCGGCCGCGCCCGGAGATCTCGCGGACCCCGAACCCGACCACGGCCGCGCAGGCCAGGAACGTCAAGGCGTCGAAGTAGAGGGCGGCGACGGCCGCACCGCCGTCACCGATGGCCGGCAGCCGGGACGTCCCGGCGAACACCAGCGCGGCCAGCACCGGTGTGACGCCGTACGTGGTGATGATGGTCAACTGGTTGGCGGTCTCCAACCGTCGTGCCGGGAGCAGGTTGGGCACCGCCGCCTCCTTGGCCGGGGCCCACAACATCGCGCCGACCTGGGCGGTGAAGGAGGCGACCGCCGCCCAGCCGACCGCCACCGCATGCTCACCGGTCAGCGCCGCCACGGCCGGGATCGAGGCGAACAGCGCGAAGCGCGTCACGTCGACCGACACCATGATGTGCCGGCGGTCGTACCGGTCGGCCAGCACCCCCGCGAGCGGGCCGAGCAGCAGCCAGGGCAGCAGTTGCACGACGATCACCCCACCGAAGGCCGCCCCCTGCGCCGCCGGCGAGCTGAGCTGTGCCGACGCGAACGAGGACGTCGCCAGCAGTCCGAGCCAGTCACCGAGCGACGAGAGCCCGAACACCAGCCACAGCCGGCGGAACGGCCGAAGGCGCACGACCTCGGCGAGCGCCGACCGGGACAGGGACGCCGTGGCGGTCACCTCTTCACCATCCGCGCCGAGCCGGCGGCGGGCCCAGTGCCGAACGACCCCAACACCGGTGGCCCGGCACCTGTTCTCACTCGGCGATGCCGGAATCGCCCGCTTCGGGCACCACGAACGGATGCTCCTGATCATCGCGGGAGGCCAGCCGCTGCATCACACTGCGATAGTGCGAGCGGCTGATCTCACCGCGCATCAATTGCCCGCTCAACGCACCTTCCAGTGTCGTCGGCTCCGGTACCGAGGTGGCAGACCGCGGGGTGGCGTCCACCTCGGGCTTCCGGTTCTTCGCTGCCCGGAAGGCGGGCCGCGCAGCGAAGTAGGCGAGCGCCGACAGGCTCAGGATGACGATGACCAGTGACAGCATGGGGATCACCTCCGTACTGCCCACACTGGTACGCGAGCCGTCTCGATCAGCAGGGACGAAGGTCCCGGTCCGCGGAGCCGACCCACCCGGACCCCGGGGGCGGTCCTCTCCTCGGCCGCGGGGGCGTCGGCACCGGACGAGGTCGGGACTTGTGCCCCTGCCCGGCCCGCCGGCAACCGAGCAACCATGGAGATGCACCCACCGGCGCGCAGGTGTAGCACCTCGGTGGCGACGGAAAGCGGCTCTCGGGCCAACGACCACGCACCGCCATGATGGTCACCCCCGCCATCGGTGGCCGGCCTGACCCGCCGGTGGGTGTCTGACCGTGTTCAGGGGTGGATACGCATGAGCGGACCGCAACCGACCACGGCGACCGGCATCGAGGTCGTGACGCACGGCCGGGTGCCCGCCGATCTGGTCGCCTACGCCCGGTACAAGGTTCTCCAGGCTTGCCGCCACACCCGGCGGCCGATCCCGCACGTACGCCTGAAACTCAGCTACTGGGAGGACACGCCGGTGTCCCGGCCCGCCCGCGCACAAGCGAACGTGGACCTCGACGGCCGGTTGCTGCGGGGTGAGGTCACCGCGCCGACCATGCGGGAGGCGGTCGACCTGCTGGAGGATCGGCTGCGGCGCCGGTTGGCCCGGGCAGCCCGGCACTGGGAGGCACGTCGCGGCTCCCGGCCCGGGCCCGAGGGGTGGCGGCACGGCTCGGCCGGCCGGCACCCGCTCGCGTACTTCCCACGGCCCGTTCAGGAACGCCGGGTGGTGCGGCACAAGTCGTACGAGCCGGCCCGGACGACGCCCGACGAAGCCGTTTTCGACATGGACCTGCTCGACTACGACGTGCACCTGTTCACCGACGAGACCACCGGGCAGGACGCCGTGGTCTACCGGGCCGGCCCCACCGGCTACCGGCTGGCTCGGTTGCGCCCGGCCGATCGGCCGGCCCCGGCGACCGCCGTGCCGCTGACGGTCAGCGACCGCCCGGCTCCCCGGCTCACCCTCGCCGAGGCGGTCGACCGCCTCAACCTGACCGATCAGCCGTTCCTGTTCTTCGCCGACGTGACGGATGGACGCGGCCGGCTGCTCTACCACCGCTACGACGGCCACTACGGCCTGGTCACCCCTGCGGGTTGAACACCGGGACCCGGCACCGGAGGAGAAAGAGATGGCCACGGGGCAGGACACGATCACGACCGGTACCGCCGTTCCGTTCCGGAACCGGGTCGACGCCGGGGAACGGCTCGCGCACGCCCTGACGTACCTGCGCGGCCAGGACGTCGTGGTGCTCGGTCTGCCGTGCGGCGGGGTACCGGTGGCAGCGGAGGTGGCCCGGGTCCTGTCAGCGCCGTTGGATGTGATCGTCGTCCGCAAGGTCGGCGTGCCGTGGCAGCCGGAGCTGGCGATCGGCGCCCTCGGCGAGGGCGGTGTCAGCGTGCTCAACCCCGGTGTCGTCCGCGCCACCGGGGTGAACCCCCAGGAATTGAGTACGGCGCGGGCGCACACCCGGGTGGAGGTGCAACGACGGGTGCAGGTCCTCCGTGGCGACCGGCCGCGGGTGCGCCTCGCGGGCCGGACCGCCCTGCTGGTCGACGACGGTGTCGCCACCGGAGCGACGGCGCGAGCGGCGTGCCGGGTGGCCCGGGCACAGGGCGCTGACCACATCGTGCTGGCCACGCCGGTCGCAGCGGCCGACGCGCTGGACTCGCTGGCGGCCGTCGCTGACCAGGTGGTGTGTCTCCACCGGGCCACCCGGCTCGGATCGGTGGGACAGTTCTACGTCGACTTCCGGCCCACCCCGGATCACGAGGTGTCCCGGCTGCTCACCGAGGCCGCCGCGACACCGCGCCCCGCCGCCGGACAGCACCCGGCCCGTCCCGGGCCGCCAGCGGATCAGGACGTGACCGTGCACGCCGGGACAGCGTCGCTGGCGGGCCGGTTGACCGTTCCGCCGTCGGCGTCCGGAATAGTGGTCTTCGCCCATGGCAGCGGCAGCAGCCGGCACAGTCCCCGTAACCGGCACGTGGCCGAGGTGCTGCACCGGGCCGGCTACGGCACTCTGCTGTTCGACCTGCTGACCGCCGAGGAGGAGCTGCGGCGTGCGAACGTCTTCGACATCGGACTGCTCACCGGCCGCCTGACCGGGACGGTCGCCTGGGTGCGGGCTCAGCCCGCGACGAGGGACCTGCCGGTCGGCCTGTTCGGCGCCAGCACCGGTGCGGCCGCCGCACTGTGCGCGGCCGCCGTTCCGGGTACGGCCATTCGCGCGGTGGTGTCCCGCGGCGGCCGGCCGGACCTCGCCGGGCCCCGCCTGGCGCAGGTCCACGCGCCGACTCTGCTCATCGTCGGTGGCCTGGACCGCCAGGTCCTCAACCTGAACCGGGTCGCCGCCACGCGACTGCGCTGTGCCCACCGGCTGGCCGTCGTACCCGAGGCGTCGCATCTGTTCGAGGAGGCCGGCACCCTCGACCGGGCGGCACGGCTGGCCGCTGGATGGTTCACCGACCATCTCACCGCGACGCCGGCCGACCCGCTCCCGGCCGGGTCCCGCGGTGGCGAAGTCCGCTGACCCCGGCACCGGACGTCACGGCGTACCCGGATCGGGAACCAGGCTGAACGCGCCCTCCTCCTCCTGGGCGTTGTGCAGCCGCAGGATCGCGTAGAGGCCGTACAGCAGGCGCCGTACGTCGGTGACGTCCTCCGGCTCCACCTGCTGCACCAGGTCGTCCACCGTCCGGCGCAGGCGCCCGATCTGGTGTTCGATCTCGGCGTGGGTGCGGCTGAGCCCGCTGGTCGCCTCCACCCCGCCGAGCGCCCGCGCCATGATCGGCAGCAGTTCCGCCTCCTCGGCCTGCTCGTGCGCCAGCAACCGCGCCTCCAGCTGCGCCAGCAGGTCACGAACCGGGCCCAGGTCGTACGGCGCCCGGTTCAGGGCGTCCGCGACCGTGCGCACCTGCTCGACCAGCGGCCGCACGTCACGATGCTCGGCGTAGAGCCGCTGGGCGGTGACGACGTCGGCGGGTGTCATCGCGACGGTGTGCGACGGCGCGGGCAACAATGCCGTCAGGGCGATGGCGATGGCCGCCACGTCGATGCCCTCCTGCAGCAGCGCACCGGCGGCGGGCGGCAGGTAGCCGGCCGCCGCCACCAGCATCGCCACGGCCGACAGGCCCATCCCGACCGTTACCGCCCAGACCGCGACGGTGCGGCAGCGCCGCGCGGTGAGGATGGCGTCGGCCAGCGCGTCGAGGCGATCGACGATGAGGACCACGTCGGCGGCCTCGGCCGACGCGGTCGCCCCGCGGGCCGCGAGGGCGACCCCCACCCCCGCCGCGGCCAGCGCCGGCGCGTCGTTGACGCCGTCGCCGACCATGATCGTCGGGGCGCTCTCCTGCTCGGCGCGGACCAGGGTCAGCTTGTCGGCCGGGTCGCAGTCGGCGTGCACCGCGTCGACGCCGACGATCCGTCCGACGGTCTCCGCGGTGTCGGCGCGGTCACCGGTCACCAGCACGACGCGGGTGACACCGGCCGCACGCATCGCCCGGATCATGCGGGGCGCCTGCGGGCGTACCGGATCCTCCAGCAGCAGCACCCCGGCGGGCACGTCGTCGACCGCCACGAAGACGCTCAGCGAGCCGTCGAGCGCGGCCCGCCGCCGGGCGTGCCGCACCCATCCCGGCAGGGGACCGTGGACGATCAACGCCGCCTTGCCCAGCCGGACCCGGCGGCCGTCGACCACGCCCTCCACACCGTGGCCGTGCCGCTCGTGCACCTCCTCCGGCGCGGCCAACGCCAGTGCGCGATCGTGGGCGGCGGTCACGATCGCACCGGCCAGAACGTGCGCGGAGCTCTGGTCCAGGCTTGCGGCGAGGCGCAGGACCTCGGCCGCCGGCAGGTGCGCCTCGACGGGTGTCACCACGTCGGTGAGCACCGGCCGGCCGGCGGTCAGCGTCCCGGTCTTGTCGAACAGCAGGACCCGGCCGGCGGCCAGCTGTTCCAGGGCTCCTCCGCCTTTGACGATCACCCCGCTCCGGGCCGCCCGGGAGATCCCCGACATGATCGCGATCGGTGCGGCCAGCAGCAACGGGCAGGGCGTGGCCACCACCAGGACCGCCACCGCCCGTACCGGATCTCCGGTGAACGCCCAGGCGAGGCCGGCCAGCAGCAGTGTCACCGGCACGAACGCCACCGCGAAACGGTCCGCGATCCGCACGAACGGGGCGCTGCCCGCCTGGGCCTGCTCGACCAGACGCACCACGCCCGCGTACGTGGAGGCCTCCGCCGTCGCGGTGGCCGTCAGCCGCGCCGGCGAGCCCGCGTTCACCACTCCGCTGCGGACGTCCTCGCCAGCGTGCCGTTCCACCGGCAGCGGCTCCCCCGTCAGGGCGGACTCGTCGAGCACCGCGGGACCGAGCAGCCGGCCGTCGACCGGCACGATCTCCCCGGAGCCGACCACGAGGCGGTCACCGACGGCCACCTCGCCGACCGGCACCTCCACCGGACCGGACGCGGTGTCGCGCCGGGCGGTCCGCGGAGCCCGGGCCGCCAGGGCGCTGAGCTCACGGCGGGCGCGGGCCGCGGCCCGCGCCTCCAGCAGCACACCGCTGGCCAGCATGACCGCGATCATCGCGCCCGCGAAGGCCTCACCGACCCACAGCGCACCGACCAGCGCCAGCCAGGCGATCACGTCGACGCTGGCCTCGCGCCGCCGCGCCGCCGTGATCAGCGACGCCGTCGAGTACAGCAGACCGAGCAGCGTCGCGGCCCCCCACACCACCTCCGCGGCCTGCCCGGCACCCGCCGCTGTCACCGCCAGGCCGACCAGCAACAACACCGTCGTGGCCAGGAACAGCGCCCTCTCCCGCTGCTGCCGCATAGAGTCCTCCACACCTCGCCGACGGGCCGCGCGCCCACCGCCACGCCTCTACCGTCGGACTCCGGCCGACGCAACGGCAGGGCCGCAAGACCCTGACAGCGGCACGTCGGCCACGGTCGCTGACCGACCTGGTGCCGCGCCACCGGCTACGCCTGTTCGCGGCCGGGCAAGGCGCCGGGCGCTCATCGGTGGCGTGGCCGCGGGCGCGCTGTACCAGCATTCCCGCACCGCGTTGAGCACCGCGGTCGCGATCACCCAGGCGAGCGCGCTCCTGCTGCTGCTCCGGCTCCATGCCGTACGGAAGGCCTCTGGACCGCGGTGACCGCCAGCGGCGGTGAGGTCGGGATGAGTCAGCACCCGGATCGATCTCCTCGGAATTCTCCTGCTCGTCGCGGGGAAGACTTGCCTGCCCGGCGTTCGCACGGCGGACCACGAGAGGACCTTCGGCCCTGCCCCTGCGCACCAGGGTCGATGGGCCCTGTCCCGCCGCACCGCATCGGGCGAAGGTGAAGCGAGAGAGGAATTGCTGCGGGCCCACACCAGCGATGTCCGCGATGGTGACCAGGTGGTCATCGATGCGGCCGAAATCCGATCATCCGGGCGCAGCGGTAGCGGCCTGCGGACGGAGGAGAGGTCATGACACCAGCGACCGCCCAGCGTCGTACGGTAGTGGACCGGCTGACGATGCTCGATTCAGCGGAAATCGATCGGCTGCCCTGGTGGCCGGTGCCGGGTTGTCCCGGTGTCGCCGCGAAGGACCTGTGGTCCGCCGGCGACCAGCACGACGCGCTGATCTCCTACCGGCCCGGCTGTTGCACGCCGGGACGGCCGCACCTGACGGCCCATCAGCACATCTGGGTGGTCGCCGGCTCGGCGATGATCGCGGGCAGGACCGCCGCCGCGGGTTCCTACCTGCACGTGCCGCCGCGCACGGCCCATCCCATCACCGCCGGACCGCAAGGGTGCCTGTTGCTGCAGATACACCGTCCGCTACCCCACGGCGGCGAACATCCGCCTACGCTCGGGTGACGCCATCCTCCGGTGCGCCCGGGGCTGCCGTCGCCGGCCAGCCTCGTCCAGCCTCGCCAGGGTGGTCGGCCCACCGTCGGCATCGAGGGCCGGAGATGAGTTTCGCTCTACTGGCGTTGATCTGCGCGGCCGGCATCATCGGTCCGCTGCTGGCGTTCCCGCGCCGGTGGGGACTGCCCGTCGTCGTCGGTGAACTCCTGGCCGGCGTGGCTCTCGGCCCGATGGCGCTGGACCGATTGGATGCCGCCGAACCGACCTTCGCACTGCTGGCCACCATCGGCTTCGCCCTCGTCATGTTCGTCGCCGGCTCCCACGTGCCGGTCGGTGACCCCCGGCTGCGCCAGGCTCTGCCGGTCGGGTTGCTCCGCGCCGTCACCGTGGTCGCCGCCTCCGTACCGATGGCCCTGCTCATCGCCCACCTCTTCGACACCGGCCACGCGATCCTGTACGCGGTCCTGCTCTCGTCCTCCTCGGCCGCTCTCCTCCTGCCGATCATCACCGCGTCCCGGCTCGAGGGCACCCCGGTCCTGCAACTGCTCCCCCAGGTCGCGCTGGCCGACGCCGCCTGCATCGTCGCACTACCCCTGGCGATCGATCCGGCCCGCGCCGGGACAGCGGCCCTGGGTGCCCTCGCGGTGGTGGCGTGCGCTGTCGTCGTGTACGCCACGCTCCGGGCCGCCGGGCGGCGCGGCTGGCTCAAGACCGTTCACCACCGGTCGGAGCGGCGCAAGTTCGCCCTCGAGTTGCGCATCAACCTGGCCGTTCTCTTCGGCCTCGCCGCGATCGCGCAGACCACCGGAGTCTCGATCATGCTCGCCGGGTTCGGATTCGGCCTGGCCGTGGCGGCCGTCGGGCAACCACGACGGCTGGCCCGGCAGTTGTTCGGCGTCGCCGAGGGATTCTTCGGCCCGGTGTTCTTCGTCTGGCTGGGCAGTTCGCTCGATCTGCACGCGCTCGCCGACCGGCCCGCCTTGATCGGCCTGGGTGCGGCGCTGGGCGTCGCAGCCGTCCTCACCCATCTGCTGCCACGGTTGCTCGGGCAGCCGTTCAGTCTGGCGTCCCTGTCCGGCGCGCAGCTCGGGGTTCCGGTCGCGGCCGCCGCCCTCGGCACCCAGTCGCACCTGCTGGCGGCCGGCGAACCCGCCGCGCTCATCCTCGGCGCCCTGATCACCATCGCCGTCGCCGCGGTCGCCGCCCCGCACGCGGCGAAGGCCTTCCCGCCCGCGCCCAGGCAACCGTGAGGGCCGACCGTGGTGCCCCGGCACCGCGCCACTTCAGTACCTGGCTGTTGTCGGGGATCACCGACCGGCCCCTGCACCATCAGGGCCCTGGTTCCCGTCCCGAGGGGGAACGACGGCACGCCTGGTGGAAGGTGATGTGTCTGACCGGCGTCGACTACTTCTCGACTCTCGGCTACCAGCCCGGCATCGCCGCGCTCGCCGCCGGCGTGCTGTCACCGCTGGCCACCGTGATCCTCGTGCTGGTCACGGTACTGGGCGCGTTGCCGGTCTATCGGCGTGTCGCCGAGGAGAGCCCTCATGGCGAGGGCTCGATCGCGATGCTGACCCGGCTCTTCTCGTTCTGGCAGGGCAAACTGTTCGTGCTGGTGCTGCTCGGTTTCGCCGCCACCGACTTCATCATCACCATGACGTTGTCAGCCGCCGACGCGACCGCGCACCTCGACGAGAACCCGTTCTGGCCGGCCGCCCTGCACGATCACGAGGTGGCCGTCACCCTGGCGCTGCTGGCCCTGCTCGGCGGAGTCTTCCTGTCCGGCTTCACCGAGGCGATCGGCATCGCGGTCAGTCTGGTCACCGCGTATCTGACCCTCAACCTGATCGTCGTCGGCGATGGGTTGTGGCAGGTGATCACGCATCCCGCCGCCGTTCACGACTGGATCACCGCACTGACCTCCCAGCACGGCAACCCGGTAGCGATGGTCGCGATCGCTCTGATCGTCTTCCCCAAGCTGGCGCTGGGCCTCTCCGGGTTCGAGACCGGCGTCGCGGTGATGCCGCACGTCCGTGGCGACACCGCCGACAGCGAGCGGCACCCCGCCGGGCGCGTGCGGAACACCCGGCGCATGCTCACCGCCGCCGCGACGATCATGAGCGTCTTCCTCATCACCACCAGCGTCATCACCACCGTGCTGATCCCGGCCCCGGCGTTCCGCTCCGGCGGCCCCGCCAACGGGCGGGCGCTGGCCTATCTGGCGCACCAGAACCTCGGCAGCGCCTTCGGGACCGTGTACGACCTTTCGACCATCGCCATCCTGTGGTTCGCCGGCGCCTCCGCGATGGCGGGACTGCTCAACCTCGTACCCCGCTATCTGCCCCGCTACGGCATGGCCCCCGCCTGGACCCGGGCGGTTCGCCCCCTGGTGCTGGTGTTCACGGCCGCGGCCGCGCTGATCACCGTCTTGTTCGACGCCGGCGTGGACGCGCAGGGCAGTGCCTACGCCACCGGCGTACTCGTCCTGATCACCTCGGCCGGGGTGGCGGCCACCCTGTCCGCTCACCGGCGTCGCGAGCACCGCAGGACGGTCAGCTTCGCCGCCATCGCGGCGGTGTTCGCCTACACCACGGTCGTGAACGTCGTCGAAAGGCCCGACGGGATCAAGATCGCCGGTTGTTTCGTCGCCGCGATCCTGGTCGTGTCGATCCTGTCCAGAATCAACCGCGCCTTCGAACTGCGCGTCACCGCGGTCCACCTGGATCCGATGGCCGAACGGTTCGTCCGCGACTGCGCCCAGCGCACGATCCGGTTGATCGCCCACCAGCACCCGGCCGGCAGTCTCGCCGATTACCAGGCCAAACTGCGGCAGATCAGCACCGACAACGACCTCACCGACACCCGCGACGTCATCCTCGTCACGGTCGAGGTCACCGACGCCTCCGATTTCGAGACCGAACTGTTCGTCCACGGCCGGGTGGCCCACGACCGTTTCCGGCTGCTCACCCTGCGGAGCCCATCGGTGGCCAACGCGCTCGCCGCGCTGTTGCTCGACATCGAACGGCGCACCCGTCGGCGCCCGCACATCTATTTCGCGTGGACGGAGGGCAATCCCGCGATCAACTTCTGGCGATTCCTGATCTTCGGCCACGGCGAGATCGCGCCGACCACCCGGGAGATGCTGCGCCGGTGCGAACCCGACCCGGGCCGCCGTCCACACGTCCACGTCGGCTGACCTGCCGGCGGATACGGCCGGTGGCGCCGTCGGCGACGCGCGGACGGTGACCGCCTACCGGGCCGGCTCGGCCTGGGAGAGCAGGAAGTCCGTCACCGCCGGAGCGAAAGCAGGGCCCAGATGCGGTACGTGGGTACCGCCGTTGATCGTCCACTGCTGCACGCTCGATCCCCCGGCACAGCCCTGCCGGTACGTGCGTACCGACGTCTCAGCGGCCGGCAGGTCGGTAACCAGGTCCAGGCCGGGAGCATCGCGGCCGGCGCTCGCACACCGGTCGTAGCCCAGCCAACGGGTGACGGTGGTGGCCGCCGACGGGTACGCCACGCCGTCGATGGCGCCGCCGGTGAACGCGATCGCCTCGTCGTCGGTGCTGTGCACGGCCAGCACGCTCACCGGCTCGGACGGCCGGCACCGTGCGGGGTCGTTCCAGGTGGCGCCGTTGACGGCGACGATCGCCGCGATCTGGTCGGCGTGATCGCAGGCCATCCGGAACGCCATGAACGCGCCGTTGGAGTGACCGATCAGGTAGACCCGGGCGCGGTCGATCCGGTACGAGCCCTGGACCGTGGAGATGAGGTCGCTGAGGTACCGCGAGTCGTCAGGTTTCGCGCCGGAGAGAGCGCAGCACGCGTCGGTGGCGTTCCAGAACCGGTCGCCGCGATCGTCGGTCGACCCGTCGGGATAGACGTAGACGAACCCTCGCCGGTCCGACTCGGGCGTCAGCCGCAGGAACGTCTCCAACTCCGGCGCGTCGGAGGTGTATCCGTGCAATGCGAGAACCAGCGGCGCGGGCCGGGCCGGATCGTAGGAGTCAGGGACGTGCACGGTCACCGGCCGGCCACCGATCTCGACCGTGCCGGTGCCACTCGCCGGCCATACCGGCGGGGAGCCGGACGAGGGACCGGGCCGGTCCGCTGCGCCGCAGGCCGCCGTCACCATGACCGCCACGACGGCGGTCACGGCCCGGGCCACCTGCCACCTGTGCCGAGCCATCACACCCTCCCGGGGCCGGGGACACCGCCAGCCTAGTGTCCGTCGTCAGCTCGCCGATACGGGCCGGAAGACCCGTGCCGGACAGTCGGAACGGCCCCCGCGACGGCACGCGCCGCGGCGTGATGCTGGAGAGATGAGTCCGGCGTTGCTCATCGATCGCCTGTGCAAGTCGTACGGCACGGTGACGGCGGTGTCCGACCTCGACCTGCGGGTGGAGGAGGGGCAGATAGTCGGTCTGCTCGGCCCGAACGGGTCGGGCAAGACCACCACCGTCGAATGCGCGTACGGCCTGCGCAAGGCCGACTCCGGCACGGTCCGGGTGTTCGGCCTGGACGCGCGCGCCGAGCCCGGACGGGTAGCCCGGCTCGTCGGCACCCAGCTGCAGGACTCGGCGCTGCCCGACCGCATCAAGGTCGGGGAGGCGGTGCATCTGTTCGCCGCGCTGGCGCACCGGCCAGTGGACGAGGCGGAGACGCTGCGCCGTTGGGGGCTCGCCGACCGGCGCGGCGCCGGCTTCGGCAGTCTCTCCGGTGGCTACCGGCAGCGCCTGCTGGTCGCGCTGGCCCTGGTCGCCCGCCCGCGGCTGGTCTTCCTGGACGAGATGACCACCGGCCTCGACCCGAACGCCCGGCGGGAAGTCTGGGATCTGGTGGAGGAGGTCCGCCGGGGTGGGACGACCGTCGTCCTGGTCACCCACTTCATGGACGAGGCGCAGCGGCTCTGTGATCGGCTCGCGGTGCTGTCCCGGGGCCGGAAGATCGCTGAGGGGACGCCGACGGAGATCGTCAACCGCTACGGCGGTGGCACGGTGGTCCGCTTCCCGGTTCCGCCGGGCCAGGCCGTACCCCGGCTCGGCGATCTTCCCGGCGTGCAGACCGTCAACCATTCTGACGGGCGGATCGAAGTGCGTGGCCACGGACCGTTCCTGGTGGCGCTCGGCCATGCGCTCACCGTCGCCGGGCTGTCCCGGACCCCACTCGACGTGGCGAGTCCCAGCCTCGAGGACGCCTATGTCCGGCTGCTCCGGCGGGAGGTGGCGCCATGACCGCGACGCGGGCCCTGACCTGGATCGAGATGAAGCTCTTCCTGCGCGAGCCGGTGACGGTGGTCTTCACGCTGGCGCTGCCTCCACTGATCCTCTATGTGCTCTCCGAGGTCTTCGGCGACGTGCCGGATCCGGATGGCACGGTCTTCCGCGGGGTCGGTGGCGCCACCTACTACCTGCCCGCCTACATCGGCCTGGTCGTCGCCTCGCTCGGTCTGATCGGCCTTCCGGTCCACCTGGCCGCGTATCGGGAGCGCGGCGTGCTGCGCCGGTTCCAGGCCGCCCGCGTCCCGGTCCGCGCCCTGCTGGCGTCCCAGTTGGTCGTCCTGGCGGCGGGGGTGGCCGCGGGTGCGGTCCTGTTGTCCGTGCTGGCATCGCTGACCTGGGACGTCAGGTGGCCGGCGTCCTGGACCGGTGTCGTCCTCGCGGCAGTGCTCGGCACCGTGATGTTCGCCGCGGTCGGCATGCTGCTCGGCGCGCTCATGCCCACGGCCCGAGCGGCGCAGGGTGTGGGCCTGCTGCTCTGGTTCCTGATGATGATGGTCTGCGGCGCGGGCCCGCCACCGGAGGTGCTCAGCCCGGCCCTCGCCACGATCGGCGACTTGCTGCCGCTGAAGCATCTCGTGGTGGCCTTGCAGGATCCCTGGCTCGGATTCGGCGTCAACTGGGCCGAGTCGGGCGTCCTCCTGGTCGGCGGCGCGGCAGCGTCGGCACTGGCCACGCTCGCGCTGCGGCGCCGGGAATAGCCCGGTTCCGTCCGGCCCCTCCGCTCGAACGCCCCGATGAGGTGAGTGTCATGATCGGCACCGCACGTCAGCAGGCCGGTGCCCACCCCGCGGACCGGTCGCATCTCGTCGTCGATGTGCTGACAGCCGCGGCCGGCGCCGCCGGCGCCGGGGCGGCGTTCCTGGTCGGCGCGGACGGGTCGGCCGCCTGGCGGGTCGTCCGGGTGGCCGCGGTGCTGGTCGTGACAGCGCTCGCGATGTACGTGATCCGTCGGGGACCGCCGGTGTTGCGCGCGGTGACCACCTTCGTCCTGGGCCTGGCGGGCGTCGCGGCCGGTGCGGGCATCGCGGTGCCGCACCTGAGCAAGGCGGGCTGGTCCCCGGCGGCCGTCGCGGGCCTGGTGCTGCTGACAGCCGGTCTCCTCCTGTTCGGATACGGTGCGGTCGGGACCGTGTGGAGCAGTCCCGGCTGGTCGCGACTCGCCACCGGACCGGCGGTACTGCTCGTCACGGTCGTGGGCCTGTTCACCGGTAGTCAGGCGGTGGCCGCCACCAACGTCCCCCGTACCGGGCTGCGCTCGGCGACCCCGGCCGACCGGGGCCTCTCCTACCTGGACGCACGGCTGGTGACCGCCGACGGGGTCATCCTGTCCGGCTGGTACCTCCCGGCGCGCAACCGCGCCGCGGTGCTCCTGGCACACGGCGCCGGCTGCACCCGCTCCGACGTCCTCGAGCACGCGGTGGTGCTCGCCCGGCAAGGCTACGGGGTGCTGCTCTACGACGCCCGCGGCCACGGCCGCAGCGGCGGACGGGCGATGGACTTCGGCTGGTACGGCGATCAGGACGTCGCCGCAGCGGTGGCGTACCTGCGGCAGCGTCCCGATGTCGACCCCGCCCGGATCGCCGCCCTCGGCGAGTCGATGGGCGCGGAGGAGGTCATCGGCGCCGCGGCGGGCCAGCCCGGCATCCGCGCCGTCGTGGCCGAGGGCGCGACCGCCCGCACGACGGCGGACTGGGATTTCCTGGCCCCGGTGTACGGCGCCCGCGGCCGGATCCAGCAGCGTGTCGACGAGGTGACGTACGCGGCGGCCGATCTGCTCACCGACGCCGGTCCGCCGATCTCTCTGCGGGCCGCCGCGGCGGGCATCGCGCCCCGACCGGTCCTGCTCATCACCGCCGGCCGGGTTCCAGACGAGACCTTCGCCGCCGAGTACCTCAGGGACGGCCACCACCATGTGCAGGTCTGGCAGGTCCCGGGCAGCGGCCACACCGGTGGGCTGTCCACCCGGCCGGACGATTGGCAGCGGCGGGTGACCGCGTTCCTGGACGCCGCACTGCGCCCGCAGACGTGACGGATCGGCCGGGGTGACGCCGCCCGATGCCCGATCCGGCCGGCCAGCTAGTGCTGTGACCACTAATGTTCGCCGGGTTCGTTCTTGTCATACCTCGTGCTGGGATGCCAGGTATGCCTCGGCGTCGGGATCCTTCGAGCCCACCGGTGGTGGTGCGTACTGCCCGGGTCGGGTTGCGGTTGACACGTGGTCAGCGGGAGCGGTGTTTCGGGTTGCTGCGTTCGGCCGGTGACGTGTGGGCCTGTGTGCTGGAGTTGAACGGGTGGCGCCGCCGCCGGCAGGACGCTCCGATCGCGGGCTGTCAGGAGTTGTGCCGGTTGCTGGCCGCGTCGGGGCCGGGCACGTTCGGTGAGCTCGACAGCACTGGTGCGCGGTCGGTGTTGCGCCGGTATTCCGATGCGTGGTTCTCGGCCGCGGCGCGTCGTAAGGCCGGGCACGGTGAGGTGCGGTTTCCGCGGCGTCGTCGTGGGTTGATGCCGGTGCGCTGGTATCACGGCACGTTCGGCCTCGACGGTCGCCGGTTACGGCTGCCGACCGCCGCCGGTAGCGGTCGAGCAGCGGGTCGGGACGTTGACCGTCGGCGACCCACGCGGGGACCTCGACCGCAAAGCTGGCCGGCGGCACAACCTGCGGGTGCGGCAGTGGCAGATCGGCCGGTCCCTGCAGATTTTGCAGGACAAGCCGCTCTGGCCGGGATGGTCACGCACCGTCGAGCCGGTCGGCACCTGCCCGGTGCCGGCCGGTCCCGGCGTGATCCACGCCGCCGCCAGGCGGCACCAGGATCAGTTGGCCGGCTGAGGCCCGCCCCACTCTCGGTGGGAAGTCGCTCGCCCACATCCACCGGATGTGGCGAGGATCCACAACGACACCCGGGCCCAACCCGGTGAACGTTAGCGGACACAGCACTAGTCAGCGGGCCGAGGTTCCGCGGCGAGCCAGGCAGCCACCTGGTCGTGCACGGCCGGATGATTGAGCAGGTCGAAGTGGTGCATACCGCCCAAATGACGGCCGTGGCCGGCGGCGAACGGCAGGTACCGCCGCTCCCCGCGGCCGGCCGCGCTGGCGTACGGAACGAGCAGGTCGCCGAGCACGCCGGCCAGCGGCCCGTCAGGCCGCCGGGTGAGGGTGGCGCCGATGAAGTAGTGCTCCGCGTGCGGCAGGAACGGCACGTCGGTGCACACGTCGCGCGGCGGCGCGGCCGGGTCCACGTCGCGCCAGTCCTGCTCCACGAGCGCGCCGTACCCGAGATCCTGGACCCCGGCGCTGCGTGAACTGAGCACCCGGCCGATCGGCCGGCTCTCCGGGAACCGGGCCAGCAGCCGCGCGGTGGCGTGCACGCCGCGGGCCAGCGGCGCACCCAGGTGCGGGGTGCCCAGGCACACCACGTGTCGCACCGCCGGCACCCATCGCTGTCCGGAGTCCGCGCCCTGCTGACCCGCGCTGCGGATCACCAGACCTCCCATCGAATGCCCGATCAGGGTGAGCCGGTCGACGGCGACCGGCCAGTGATCGACCAGTTCGGTCAGCAGCGACGAGAGCCGCAGGCCGTTGTCGGACACGTGCAGACCGGAGTTGTACCGCAGGTAGACGGGGGTGTACCCGAGGTCGCGCCGCAACCGGGAGCCGAGCGTCAGCCGGGCCGTTCCGTGGTGCCGGCGGGCGGACAGCGACCAGTACTCCTCGGTCTCACACAGTCCGTGGACGAACACCACGATCCGTCCCGTCGCCGCGGGGAACGCCTGCCGGAGCGCCCCGGTGGTGAGCGGGACGTCCTCACCCCGTGACCGGACCGCCATCGGGGTCGCGAGGTCCGGGTGCCGGCCACTGAGCATGTCGCCCCAGACGCCGTTGACCACCGCGAGACCCGACCGGCCGGCCAGGTGCACCGACAGTGGTGCCTGCTCCGCGCGCCAGGCCCGGCCCGCCGCGGCGCCGATCATCCGGGGCAGCACCGCGTGCGCGCCCCGGACGATCGCGTACACCCCGCCGGCGATCACGCCGTGCGCGGCACGGACCGGCCATCCGACCGGGCCGACGGCGCGGAACACCCGGTCGGCGATCGCCTCATGGGTGTCGCGGACCACGCTCACCACACCGGCCAGCGCATCACCGGTCAGCCGTCCGGCCGCCCGGATCTCGTCCGCCCCGCTGGTCGTCACCACGCCTCCCCGGTGGACCCGATGGCCGTCAGTGCTGTGCGGGCCGCACCAGCAGGCGCACCGGAACGGCCGTCAGACAATTCTGCGCCTCGTCGCTGAGCACGTACAAGGTCGCCTCGTACCGTCCCGGTGCCAACCGGGTGGCATCGACGCGGATTCCGATCCGCAGGGACCCGCCGGGCCGCAGCGAGCCCGAGGAGCGCTCAGCCGCCAGCCACGGGGCGGTGGCGAACACCGGCAGGCCGCTGCCGATCTGGCTGGCCGTTCCCGACGTCGCCGGCGGTGCGCCGACTCCCGCGGACATGATCCAGAGGCTGCCGTCCGGGCCGACGTCCAGGCCGGCTCCGGTGGACGGATCCGCGTCGGGCGGTGCCACCGTGGCGAGCGTCCGGCAGGTGTCCGGATCGAGCGCGTAGATGAGGTCGCGCGGGCTCTGCGTGGCGACCCAGAGCCTGTCGAAGCCGGCGCTCCAGCCGAGCCCGGCGACGGCGCGGTCGGGCGGCACACAACTGCTGATCACGCTTCCCGGGCGCGGGCTCCCCAGCCCGCGGATGTGGTAGATCCTGCCCTGGTCCCAGCCGCCCACGTAGAAGCTGTCGTCGTCCGGGCGGTAGGCCAGCCCGCGTTGCGGGGCCGCCGTCCAGGCGAACTCCCCCACGATGTCGGCGCGGACATCACCGGTGCGCGGGTCCCAGCAGGAGATGCCGTTCTCGGCTCCCGTCTTGACCTGGCACATCAGTGAACGGCTCGGCACGTAGGCCATGTCCAGCGGACCGGGGTTGATGTTGGCCCAGGGGGTGGGCCACCCTTCGCTACGACGGATCCCGTCGGGCGTGTAGCTGTCGTTGCGCAGCAGGTCCACGTCGGAGATCCAGACATTGCCGGACTCGGTTCCGATGCCCCAGCCGACCGCCATACCCGTCACTGCCCAGGACCGCTGCACGTCACCGAGGCGTCCCGGCCGCGAGGCGGCACCCTCACCGTCGGCGATCCACCATCGTACGGTGGAGCCGCCGACGTTCGTCAGCTGCACCGCACTCTGCTGTCGTCGCCCGGCTTCCACCGTCACCGCCAGGCTCTGCGGCGTGACCCGTAGTCCTCCGGCGCTCACCGCCACGACACCGCTCGGTGGCGTCGCACCAGCGGCCTCGCCGGGCGCCCTCCCGGTGACAGCGCTGAGCGGTATCGACAGAACCGACACCACCGCGGTCGCCATGATCGCTCGCGAAAACATCGATGATCCCTCCTCGTCGTGGCGCTGAGCCGTCCCGAGATCAAGCCGTGAGATCGATGAACGGCAATGGGTGACGCCTCACCATCGTCCGCCGTGCTCGTGCGGGAACCAGGGGATCCCGTCCTGACTCACCGGTACCAAGGACCCTTCCCCGCTCTCGCACCAACCGGAATGCTCGAAGTGCCTCGTGGCTCCCCCAGCGGTCCGAGCCCGGTGAACCGGGGAAGGTGACGACAATGACACCGATGACGAAGGTCGCGGCCGGGCTCTTCGGCACCTGGGCGCTCAGCGACCTGGAAGAACTGTGGACGATGAGCCGCAGCAGCCGGTACCTGCTGCCGCGCCTGCCGGCGGCGCTGCCCGTTCCGGCGCGCCTGCGCCGCGACGGTCTCTCGCAGCGGCACGTCGCCCTGGGCATCGCCGCGATGGGTCTGCTGATCGGCGCCGCCGCGGCCGAGGGCGTCCGGTCGCAGGGCCGCTCGCCGATCTTCCGCGGGGTCCTGCTCGCCTACGGCCTGCACGGCTTCGGCCACCTCGGCATGGCAGCCGTCGCGGGCCGGTACGTCTCGGGGGCCGCCACCGCACCCGTCATCGTCATCCCGTACTGGCTGTGGGCCCGGCGCGAACTCGCCCGGCACGGCATCGCCGAGGTGGACGGGCCCGCGGCCGCCGTGGCGATCGCGGGCCCGGCGATCCTGATGGGCGTCCACGCGCTGACCTACCGGCTGACGCACGACTGAGCAGGCCAGGAGCCCACCGCAGCCATGCGCACCGGCCGGCCCGCCGACGAACTCTCAGTAGCCGATGTCCCGCCTGCGCAGCCCGGCGTATCCGGCCGCCAGCAGCGCCCCGGTGATCACCGTGAGCACCACGAGCGGGGCGGCATCGAGTGCGTCGAGCGGCACCTGCGGCGTGTGGTCGAACGGCGACGCGGCCCTCGTCCAGCCCGGCAGGTCGAACGAGTCGCCGAAGAGGCTGACGATCGCGCAGTATCCGACCACCGTCCACCCCGCGGCGGCCGCCGCCCTCGGCAGCCAGCCCATCGCCAGCACGCCGACCGCCGCGACCGACCAGACCGCCGGCAGGTAGGCGAGCGCGGCCCCGACGACTCGGGGCACCTGGGTGGCGTCGGAGACACTCAGCGCGTACGCCACGCCTTCACCGAGGCCGATCGCCACCAGCGCCAGCGTCGTGCCGGCGAGAGTCACGCTGAGGTGGCCGGCCAGCCAGCGCAGACGGCTGGTCCGGGTGGCCAGGACTGACTCGGCGTGCCCCGACGTCTCCTCGCCGCGGGTGCGCAACACGCTGCTGACCCCGTACGCGGAGGCGATCAGCGCGGACAGGGCGATGGTCAGGGCGAGGTACGAGTCGAGCACGCGCGCCGCACCGCCGGGCAGGAACTCCGCGATCTCCGGATGGTCGTCGACGTACTGCTGCATGCTGTCGCCCATCGACCCGTATGCCAGGCCGAGCAGCACCAGGCCGGCCAGCCATCCGGTCAGCGCGGTGCGTTGCAGCCGCCAGGCCAGCCCGTACGCGTTGCTGAAGGCCGCCGAGGCCACCGGCCGGCCGGGCCTCGGCGCCACCAGGCCGTGACCGAAGTCGCGCCGGTCGAGCAGCGCGACCGCCATCGTCGTCAACACCGCGATCGCGGCCAGGGGCAGCAGCAGCGGCCACCACCGGTCGGCGACGTAGGGGTAGGTGCGCTGACCCCAGCCGATCGGCGACAGCCAGGACAGGGCGCCACTGCCCGCGTCGCCGGCCGCGCGGAGAGCGAATGCGCCGCCCAGCAGGGCCGCGGCGCTCCCGTACACCGATCGTGCACTCTCGAACAGCTGGGCCGTGACCGCGGTGAGCGCGGCGAAGGTCGCGGGGACCACGGCCGTGGCGGCGCCGAGCAGCACCGACGAGCCCAGCGGCAGGCCGGTGCCGACGACCACGGCGCAGACGATCACCCCGGCGGCCAGGTCGGCGGCACCGGCCAGGGCGAGCGCGGCGGCCAGCGGGGCGCGGCGGCCCACCCGGGCCGACCGGATCAGCTCGGCCCGCCCGGTCTCCTCGTCACCGCGGGTCTGCCGGCCGACCATGAAGATGTTCATCAGGGCGAGGACGACCGCCACGAACCCGAACATCTCGAACACGATCTCCCCGCCGATCGAGTCGAGCAGCCGGGTCGGGCCGCTCATCACGACGACGGCGGCGTTGCCCTCGGCCGTGCTGCGCAGTTCGGCGAGGTCCTCCGGCGTGCCATAGAGATTCTGGCTCTGCCCGGACTGCGTCAGCCAGAGCAGCGCCACACCCAGCAGCCACCAGGGCAGCCCGCGACGTTCCCGGCGCAGCATGAACCGCAGCAGGCCCAGCGTCCCGGTCATGACGCCCCGCCTGCCCCACCGTCTGCCGGGTCGGCGCCGTAGTGCCGCAGGAACATTTCCTCCAGGGTGGGTGGCGTGCTGGTCAGGCTGCGCACACCGAGCGGCGCGAGCCGACACACCACCGCCTCGAGCTGCGCGGTGTCCACGTCGAAGCGGGCGTGCCGGGTTTCCAGGACCGCGTCGTGCACGCCGGGCATCGTCTCGACGCCGGTGATCGGGTCCCGGGTCTCTACGGTGATCGACGTCCGGGTCAGGTGACGCAGTTCCGCCAGCGTGCCGGTCTCCACCGTCCGGCCCCGCCGGATGATGCTGACCCGGTCGCACAGCGCTTCCGCCTCGGCCAGGATGTGGCTGGACAACAGCACGGTGCGGCCCTGTTTCCGGACCTCCTGGATGCACTGCTGGAACACCGACTCCATCAGCGGGTCGAGTCCGGAGGTGGGTTCGTCGAGCAGCAGCAGTTCGACGTCCGAGGCGAGCGCGGCGATCAGGGCCACCTTCTGCCGGTTGCCCTTGGAGTAGGTGCGGGCTTTCCTGCTCGGGTCGAGGTCGAACATCTCCAGCAGATCGTCACGGCGGCGCCGGTCGGCCCGGCCGCGCATCCGCCCGAGCAGATCGATCACCTCACCGCCGGTGACGCCCGGCCAGAGCGTCACGTCGCCGGGAACGTAGGCGAGCCGGGCATGCAGGTCGACCGCGTCGCGCCAGGGATCACCGCCCAGCATCGACACCGTGCCCGAGTCGGCACGCAACAGGCCGAGCAGGATCCGGATGGTGGTGGTCTTGCCACTGCCGTTCGGCCCGAGGAAGCCGTGCACCTCACCCGTCATGACAGTCAAGTCGAGCCCGTCGAGGGCGGTGACCCTGCCGAAGGACTTGCTGAGAGCGGAGACCCGCAGGGCGACTTCCGGCGACGCGTTCATCGAACCTCCCTGATGCGTCACGGCCACCATCGCATCGGCGACGGCGACCCACCCGGCGGCATCCACCGGCCGCCCGCCCGCCCGTCCGTCCGACGTGGTGATGGAGTTCGCCGTCGAGGGTCCTGCACTCACCCGCTCGCGGCAAGGCTTTGCGCCGGTCGGCACCGGAAACGTCGCCCATCGGTCAGATCGGTTCGCGTCCGGGGTCTCCTCCGCACACGTACGCGGGAATGCCGTTGCAAAATCGCCGGGCCGGGATCCACGAAGGATGGCGCGTGCTTCCTAAACTGCGGCGGTGCGGATCGGTCGGCGGCTTCTGGGCGTTGCTGTTGCGGGGCTGGTACTGGTGATCGCTCTGGGGGCGATTGCTCTGGTGCGGTGGAAAGCCGCCGGCGTCGCACACGCACTCGTCCCGCCCACGGGGGCGGCGACACCGTCCTTTCTCGGCCCGGAGTACGAGAGGGACGTCGCCGACCGCGGCGCCCTCATCGCGCTCCGGCTGCGCAGCGATCGCGGGCGGGCGACTGTGCGCAGCTACGCGATGCCGCCCGGCTCACCGTGGCTTCAGTCGCGCGAGCTCGTCGCCACGCAGCTCGATCATTGGGAGCAGGTCGGCGACTGCGCCGACGACCTCGAGGCCACGATCGTCGAGTGCACCTGGCGGGAGCCGACCCGGTGGTGGCCACGCGAGGTCGCACTCACCATGATGCGCTTGCCGTCGGCGGGCAAGGCACGCAGCGACCGGACCGGCGCCACCTTCGTGATCATCGGATCCGGCGTGGGTGGGTAGCACGCCGTCAGCCTCAGACATGGACGGACCCGCCGCTCCCGGCGCCGGTGGCACTTACCCTCTCGTTCCGATGATCAGCCGTTCGCGGTCGGACATCGCTGACGTCACGCGCCAGCCGACGTGATTTCCGCTGACGGTCACGGTGGCGGTCAGACGCCCTCGACGGCCGCATCCGGCGGTGGCGGGAACAACAGGCACAACACCGCCGGTGGCCGGAAGGGTCGCCAGGCGCCCTCCGGCTGGGCCAGCCGGTCGGCGACCGCCCAGAACACCGCGGGATGCTGTCCGAGACCGAAGTGGCTGCTCACGACGGCGATGTTCTCCCGGTTCCCGCCCGGCGGCAGCAGCGATGCCCGGTAGGCGACGATGCCGTCCCAGCGGGACAGGATCGACGTCGCCGGCACGGTCAGCGGCGGCTGCTCCCATTCCGAGGGAGGCAGCAGGTGCTCAGGCACGTGCAGGTCGGCGTTCCACCGGTAGTAGGCCATCGCCCGGGTCTGTGCGGGATGCGACATCCGGACCGGACTGCCGAGGGTGATCACCTGACGGACCAGATCAGGATGGGCGCGCGCCGCGGCGTAGGCGTAGATTCCGCCGAGGCTCCAGCCGATGATGCTGACCCGCCGGCCGTACCGCTCCGCGAGCGTGACGACCTGCCCCGGGATCTGCTCGAGCACCTCGCTGGTCGGGCCGCGATTGCGGCCCAGGTCCCAGCCGTGCACCGCATATCCCAGCCGCCGCAGGGTGCGCCGCAGGACGACGGTGGAACCGTCGCTGGCACCCAGTCCCGGCAGCACCAGGACCGGATGGCCGTCACCGCGCGGGGCGGCACACATGATGGGATACCCGAGCGCGCTCAGACCGGACCCTCCGAGGGCCCGTCCGACGTCGGTACCGGACAACAGCCAGCACGGGGGCCGTTCGTGCGGTTGCGGGTGACGGCCCGGATGCGCGGCTCCCGGTGTCCACGCACGAGTCGGCGAGTCCGTGGTCCCGGCAACGTGGTTCGTCATGACACCGCCGCCTTTCGCGGCATGCCGGTCACTCAGAAAGCTCCGGCTCGCCGGACTTCCAGCCTAACTCGCGGTCACAGCGACGGCCGGCATCAGCCGGCCGCCGTGGCGCTCACGTTTGCTGCTCACCGCGGCAGGTCGGCCCAGAGCGTGACCCCACCGACGCCGACCGGTGGTCCCAGCAACTGGGTCAGCAGCCGGAACAGTGTCGCCCAGTGCGGGGTGTCGGGCAGCAGGACGAGCAGTCCGGCGTTCCAATATCGAAGGTCGTCGAGTATCTTCGCGCGGTCGGTCAGGGTCAGCGTCGTCGGTGCCCGGCCCGTGGCCACCGCCGTGTTCAGCAGCGCCGATGTGTATCGGGGCGGTGACGTCCAGGCGCCGGTCATGTCGCGGGGCGGGTCTGCCGGACCCATGAAGTAGCCGCCCGGCATCGGGAACGCCGAGTTGCTCAACGCGGCCAGGCGCATGGCTTCGCGGCCGCCGTCCCGGTTGGGCAACGGCACGATCACCATGCTGCGGTCGCTGCCGCGCAGGTAGGGCCGCCACATCGCCTGGGTGAAGAAGGCCGGCGCGGGCGGTTCGGCCTGTGTGGGTGCCGGTCGGGGTAGAAGCGGTGCCAGGGCCGCGATCAGACCGGCGGCGAACAGCACCCGTGGCGAGAGCACGCGGGCGGCCATCAGACCGGCGACGTGGACGGACTTCGCCAGCCCGGACGCCGGCACCCTGTCCGTGCCGGTGGGGGCGTGGGCGTTCGCCCGCCACCGCCTGCGCCGGAAGGCCTTGTCGGAGGCCCACGCCAGCAGGATGCCCACGATCGCGGTCGAGACGAGGGCGTAGCGCGGGGTGGTCACCAGGTCGAGCAGCGGAACGCGCATGGTCCAGGCCAGTGGTGAGGCCCTGCCGCCAGGCCGGCTGTCGATCCGGAAGTGCGACCCGAACGATACGATCAGCAACACCAGGGCGGTGACGGCCGCGGCTCGCGCCGCCACCGATCGCCACAACACCACGATCGCAACGAGGAACATCAGGGCGGCGCCGGGACCCCAGAACACGGTGTCCTCGGTCGCGCTGGCGCTGAATCGCGACGCCACCGCGTCGGAACCGAACAGCGACTCACGCGGCAGGGTCACCAGGGATCCGAGCGAGGTGGCAAACCGGTCGAGCACGAACGGCTGCCCGCGGTAGTGCCCAGGACCGTAGAACTGATAGTGGAGCGGATAACTCAGCGAGGCCCCCGCCACCAGCGCCGCCACCGCTCCCCCGGCGCCGAAGCGACCAGCGCAGGCGCACACGGTGCGGGGATCCATCACCGCGTAGGCGATCAGGAAGACGACCAGGGCGATCGCCATGAGCAGCAGCGTCTCCTCGCTGATGAAGACCTGCAGGATGATCAGCAGGCCGAGGGCGACACCACCACGCCACACCCGCCCGGGCAACCGCAGCCTCAGCACCTGGTCGAGGACGAACGGGAGCACGAACCCGCAGACGAGGTTGATGTGACCGCTGGCGTGGGACAACCAGCCGGGCGCGAAGCCGCCCCACAACCCGCCGATCCAGGCTGCCGGTCGGCCCAGCTCCATCCGCCGCCGCAGCAGCCAGTACCAGGCCAGTGCCGAACCCGCCAGGCCCAGCGTGAGCAACAGCGCCGCCGTGACGCCGGGGCCGTACCGGTGCGTGACGGGCGCCAGCGGAACGCTCAGCGCGAGCACGGAGGTGTTGGCCATCATGTTCACCCCGGCCGGCGCGTTCAACTGCTCCGAGTGCAGCAGGGCGGCGCCGTGGTAGACCACTCGCTCTCCGTGCGCCAGCAGGAAAAGGAACAACGTGTGGTCACCGCGGTTGCCGGAGAGTGTCCGGCCCGACGGCCCGGCCCAGAGGTCACGCATGACCCAGAAAGCCAGCAGCAGGTAGGTCACGGCGACGAGGTGGCTTCGCCCGGATGTGCGCGCCGCCAAGACCGCGGTCGGCCGGCGCACCCAGCGCACGATCCGGGACATCGTCCGCGATCGAGGTCGCGGGTGGACCAGACCGCCGGCGATGGGTGACGGAGCCGAAGCTGAGGCCGTCCACCACGCGGAACGTCCACTGTCCTTGCGCAGTCCGTCCGCGAAGGCCTGCCCCATGGCCCGATCCTCAGCGGCATCAGTCCGGCCGCCCAGAGCCATTGGTCCCGCAATCCGGACCCGGAGTACCCATCCCGGGCAGTTCGGCGATCACCGGCTCCGGCCATTACGCGGACATGAGACCACAATGAGAAAGCGGCACCGTTCACTGACGTCGATAAACAGCGATCGGACTCTTGCCGGGCCACGAGGCCGCCGTAGGCTGGATTGGTGAATGCCCGGATGCGCCGGAGCGGCCGCGGCTTCGCCGGCAAGGCCGCCTCGATGATTCTTTGCGGTGGCCTGATCGGCTTGTTCCTCGCCGCCGCACTGTTTCCCGTGGCTGTCATGTCGCCGCGGCTCGCTTCTCCGGCGGGCGGCGCCGCCGACAGCCTGCCCAGCTATTTCTTGACCTTCAGGCCTCCGCAGGCATCCCGGGTGTACGCCGCTGACGGCACCACTCCCCTAGCGGTCTTCTTCAACGAGTTTCGCACCGACGTCCCACTTGGCGACATTTCACAGAATATGCAGAACGCTATCGTCGCCGCCGAGGATCGCAACTTCTATCACCACCATGGCGTCGACCTTCGGGGCGTGTTCCGTTCTTTCGTAGACAACGGGAAAGGTGGGCAACGGCAGGGCGCGTCGACGTTGACAATGCAATATGTGCGCATGGTCCGAGTTGCGGCGGCGACAACGCCGCAGCAGGTTCTCGACGCCAGCCAGGACACGCTCGGCCGCAAGGTCAGCGAGATGGCGTACGCGGTGCAGGTCGAGAAACAGCTCAGCAAGAGCGAGATCCTGAACCGGTACTTGAACCTCGCCCCGTTCGGCAACAGCGCCTACGGCGTCGACGCGGCCAGCAGGATCTACTTCCGGAAAAGCCCGCAGCGGCTCACCGTCGGCGAGGCCGCCCTGCTCGCCGGCATGGTGAAGGCCCCCAGCGGCTTCGACCCCACCACCACGGCCGGCTACCCGCAAGCCGTGCAACGACGCCGCTACGTCATCGACGCGATGGTGAAGACCGGCGCGATCACCCCGGCGCAAGCCACGGCAGCGCTCGCCGAGCCGATACCACGCCACGTCGCCACGGTCGGCAACGGCTGCCTGGTCGCGGCATCGCACCGGTGGGGGTTCTTCTGCGACTACTTCCGTCGGTGGTGGGACAGCCAGCCTGCCTTCGGCGCGACAACCTTCCAGCGGGAGCAACTACTACGCAACGGCGGCTACCGCATCACCACCACCATGGACGTGGCCGCCACCGCCTCGGCGTTCCGCAGGATCCACCAGCAGATCTCCGACCACAACCGGGACGCGTTGATGCTGGCCGCGGTCCAGCCCGGCACCGGGCGGGTGCTCGCGCTCGCGGCGAACCGGCGATTCGCGGTCGACGACCCCGGCCGGCCGGCGAACAAGCTGTCGTCGGACCCGGCCAAACGGGCGCGCGGGCTGCGCGGCACCTACCCCGACACCGTCAACCCGATCATCACCGGCGGTGGCGGCGTCGACGGCTACCAGGCCGGCTCGACGTTCAAACTGTTCACACTCGTCGCCGCACTCGAGGCCGGGCTCCCGCTGAGCACCACGATCACCGCCGGCACCCGGGCCCGGACGCACTATCCGATCGACCCGGCCAATCCGGCCGCATGCCCCGGCACCCACTTCTACTGTCCCGGCAACGCCGGGGAGAGCGAAGCCGGCGTCTATGACATGTGGTCCGCCTTCGGCCACTCGGTCAACACCTACTTCGTCCCCCTCGAGGAACAGGTGGGCGCACAGAAGGTCGTGGACGTGGCCAAACGGTTCGGCATCCAGTTCCGGGCACCCGGCGACGCCGCCATCGCGGACGATCCACGGGCCGCCGCCCAATGGGGGGCGTTCACCCTCGGGGTCTCCGCGTCCACGCCCCTGGACCTGGCCGGCGCCTACGCGACGCTGGCCGCCGATGGCCGGTACTGTGCGCCGACCCCCGTCTCCAGCATCGAAACGGCCGACGGCGGCATCCTGCACGCCGGCGAGCCGACCTGCCGGCAGGCCACCACACCCGACGTCGCACGCACCGCGCTGGACGCCGCCCGCTGCCCGGTCGGCGACGACGCCCAACTGGGCGATTGCGCCGGTAGCGGCACCGCGCCGCAAGCCCGCGACGCCGTCGGGCACCCGGTCTTCGGCAAGACCGGCACCACCGACAACCAGCGGACCGCCGCGCTGGTCCTGGGCACCACCTCGTTCGTCGTCGCCGGCTACCTGGCCGACCCCGACTGGCCCAGCACCACCCAGCACATGAGCCACACCATCGTGAATCCGGCAGTGTGGAACACCGTCGCCGACTACATGAGAGGTGAACCGGGCATCCAGTTCAGGACGCCCAGCGACACCCGGTCCGAGTCCGGCGGGGGCTGAGACCCGCGACCGGCGCCATCCCTGCGAGCACCCGACCGGCCCGCCCCGCAGGCACCAGCCACCCGGTGCTGGCGTCGTTTCTACTCTTCCCCGGCACCCGGACCGAAGATCAATCGGCCGGCGAGGGTCTCGGCGACGACCTCGTGCATCGGCCGCGCGTGCTCCTCGGCATAAGCGCGGAGCAGGTGCAGAGCCACCTCGGCGTCAGCACCGGTGTACGCCATGACCATGCCCACCGCCTGTTGCACCGCGGCGACGCCGGCGGGCATGGTCACGGCCGGGTGCCGGGCGCCGTTGGTGCTGACGGCATCGAGCAGCAGGGTGGCGGCGGCCAGCGCGTAGCGGGCCGCACACTCACCGGCCAGGGCGGTCAGCGCTCCGGCGGTAGCGCGGTAAAGGGTGAGGACCCCGACCGGATGGCCGTCGTGCACCACGGCGAAGGCGAACATCGCACGAACGCCGCTGGCCAGCGCCTGCGGGGCGAACGCCGGCCAGCGTCGCACGGCCGCCGGGGCGCCCAGGTCCGCCGCGACGACCGGCTCACCGAGCGCGACGACGTCGAAGCGTGGTCCCTCATGCAGCTGGTTCTGCAGGTCTTCCAGTTGCTCGGAACGGGTGCCGCTGTCGCTGAGCAGCAGCCAGCCCTGCGAACCGGCGGAGACGCTGAGGGTGACCCCGCCGAGGTCGGGTAACTGCTGGTGGCAGTCGGTGGCCAGCGCGGTGATGCCGCCGCGAGCGCGGAGCCCGGACACCAACTGATGCAGCAGCTGCGCTGAGCGGCTGTCGGATGTCGTCATGGACTTTGCCCGGGTTCCGGGCCGCCGTCATCCGCGGGTAACGGGAACCTTCCGGAGACGATCTCCCCGGCAAGTTCGTGAAGGTTCTGGTTGGTGTCCCGGGCCAGTTGACGGATCCGGGTGAACGCGGCATCCGGGCTGATCCGCCAGTGCACGGCCAGCATGCCCTTGGCCTGTTCGATGGTCACCCGGCTGGCCAGCGCGGTCTCCAGGTGCTGGATACGCAGCCGGCTGCGGCGCAGCGCGTCGAGGTGGCGCGCGGTGTGCGCGGCGGCTTCGGCAAGAGCGCCGGCCACGGTGATGGTCTCGTCGTCGAGCCGGCCGGGCTCGGTGTGGAACAGGTTCAGCACCCCGAACGGACGGCCCTGGCCGCCCAGCATCGGGATGGCGTGCACCGCGCGGGCGCCGGTCGCCCGGATCGCCGGTCCCAGGCCGGGCCAGCGCGGGTCGACGACGTCGGCATCGGGGTACGCCACCGGTACCGCCCTGCGGTGCGATTCCACGCACGGTCCGCGTCCGCTCGCCAGTTCGGTCGCTTCGAGGCGGCCGACCGCCGCGGAGGTCACCGCGACCACCCGGAGCCGGTCCTCGGGGTCGGCCAGGAACACGCCGGCGCCGGTGGCGTGCAGGAGCCGTCGGCTGGACCGCAGGAGCGCGCGTACCGGTTCGAGCTGGTCGTCGCCCCCGGCACCGGCAGTGATGATCTCCAGCAGAGCGGAGCTGAGGTGATCAGGGCCCGATACGCCCGCGGTCGCGTCATCCGTCATCGCCGCCCCCTCCCCGGTGCGGTCGTGGCCCTCCGTGCGGCAGCAGCCCGGTCACGCACCATCGTCGTCATCCGTCGGGCTCACCACCAGGGGAAAGTCGATCGTCGCGGTGCCCGCGAGCACCGCCTCGGCGAGCTGACCGACCCGCAGGCCCCGGGCGCGGGCGGTGTGCCGCAGCACCGCCGACACGGTGTCCAGATCGAGGCGCAACTGGACCGCGAGCATGCCTTTGGCGCGCTCGACACTGGTGGCCTCGGCCAGCGCCGTGGTCAACTCGTCGATCCTGACCTGGGCCTGGGCTTCCCGCTGGAGCCGTCGCACGGTGTCGCCGGCCGCGGCCGCCATCGACCGGGCCAGGTGCGAATCCGGGCCGGCCAGCCCACCGGTGCTCGGCCGGAACAGGTTCAGCACCCCGACTGCCATGTCCTCGGTGAGCATCGGGAAGGCATGCACCGCGCGGATCCCGCTGGCCCGGGCCGACCCCCCGAAATCCGGCCAGCGCGCATCGGTGATGTCGACGTCGGCGAACACCAGCTCACGCGCTTGCCGATGCGACTCCACGCACGGACCTCGCCCGGCGGCCAGCTCCTCGTGTTCGAGCACTCGCACGGCCTCCGACGACACCGCCATCGATGTCAACCTCCCGCGCCGGTCGGGCAGCATCACTCCGGCGCCGCTGACGTCGAGGAGCCGCAGACTCCACCGCGCCAGGGTGTGCGCGACGTCCAGCACGTGACCACCCTGGCTGCCGGTCGCCGTGAGCTCGACGAACGCCCGGGCGATCAACCGATTTCGGTCATCGGGTGGTGTGCTCGGCTGAGAGTTCACGGCTGGCTCCGTCCGCTGGTTGTGCACCGCGGTCTGGAGCTTGTCAGGCCTGCCAGATCACCTGGATTTTCCCACTTTACGCCTGTCACGTCAGACCCGACTCCTGGCAAACGCTCTCGCCGGCGGGAGTCACGTCCGGGCCGGTCCATCGCACAACGGACAGCATGCTGAAAGGCGAGACGCACGGCAACTCCGCAACGCCGCCCGTCCCGAATACTCACGCCACGCTGCTACCCGCCGGAGGGTGCCGGTAGGCGAAAGCTCAGCAGCAGGCAGGTGCCGGTGTGGTCGCTGTTGAGCTCCACCTGCTCGCACACCCGGTTGATCAGCCACAATCCGCGTGACGGGAGCACCTCGGGCGGTCCGCGGTGACCGTCCAGCTGCCAATCCGGTGGCAGGCCGGCGCCCTTGTCGGTGATCCGGCAGCGCAGGCGGTGCCCCTGCCGCCACAGCGCCAGCCGGCCCTGCCCTCCGCCGTGCTGCACAGCGTTCGCGCACCCTTCGTGCACCGCCAGGACGAACTGGGCCAGCTCCTCACCGGTCAGCCCCCAGCTGCGGCTCCGGTCCCGCACCGCGGAACGCAACTCGCGCATGTCCGCCATACCGAAGTCGACGATCAGCAGAAGGGCGTCGTCCCACTGATCGCCTGGGCCGCCGTCGGCCTGTTCATTGAGGTTGGCGCCATCCACTCGGCGCATCTGATCGTCCGGTCTGGCCGGATGACGTGACGGATCCATGACCGCTCCACAAACGGACGCGCCTACGAACCACGAAGGCAGCCGCCGGGGTTTGGAGCAGCGCCATGGCCGTTGCCGGGAAGGCCGATGTGACGACTCTCGGCGGCACGGCTCACTACCAGCACATGGTAGCCACCCGGGACGGTCCGTACCAGCGGCGGCATGTACACATTTGAGGGTAACCACGGGTCCGCGGGTCCGGGCCCGCCCGGCGGTCATCGATCGGCGGATATCAGTACCCAAACGGTCTTCCCTTCCGCGACACGGATCACACCGCAGTGGGAACCGGCTGCCGAAATGATCCGCATGCCGCGGCCCGACCCGGCCGGCATGATCGAACTCCGGGTGGGTGCCCGCTCCACCAGTGCCGGCATCACCGGGCTGCCGTCCCGGACCGCGATCCGCAGGTACCGCCCGGTGAAGCTGGCCATGACGTCGAAGTCGGTGGCGGCGTGCCGGATCGCGTTCGACGCCAGCTCCGAGGCCACCAGCCGCGCGGTGTCCCGCAACGACGGCAACCCCCAGTCCAGGCATGCCTGCCCGATCAGCGACCGGGCGTCGGCCGCGCTCTCCGGCAGCGGCGCGAAGCGCTGCCGGACCCAGCGCGGGACGTAGGCCCGCACCGCGAGCGACGCCTGCCAGTGATGGTCGTAGACCGCCACCAGGGTGCGGAACGTCTCCAGGCCGCGGCGGATCTCCGCGCCTGGCTCGCACAGCAGCACCGGCACGCTCCACTCCTGCTGTGCTTTGAGCGTCGCCTTGGCGAACACCCGGAGTGACCGGGTCTCGGCCCGGTCCAGGTCGGACAGGTCCACGATCACGGCGACCGGGCACTGCGCGGCCGCCTTGCCGATGACATTGCGACAGGTCGGCACGGTGGCCGGGCTCAGCTCACCGGCGAGGCACACCTTGGTGACGCCGGTGGTCACATTCTGTTCGGTCACTGCCCTCAACACTGGCAGGCCCCTGGCGAATGCAAGGTGTCCGACAACGTCGCCAAGAGATCGTGCTCATCGAGTTCAGCCCGCACCAGTCACACCAAACGCCGGGAAGTCCACGATCACAACCCCTTGTCACGAGTCCATCAACCGACAGAGTCAGGGGCGTCGATGATCGGGCGGCGCTTGCGGCAACCCGGAACGACCGGCCCCCGTCGATGTGATCACCAGGACCGGACACCGATTCCCATCACTGCCGGCGGTCGGCACCGCCACCGCCGCCGGTTCCGGAGTTTTTCCGATACGACCAGAGCAATGCCTGGTCAAGCCAGCTCCTGAGGAAGCCGAGGACGGCGAGGTCGCCCTAGGGCGGCCTGGGACGCGACGCAGACGCCGATGAGCCGGCGGCCCCTCCCGGGGTGGTCAGGGCGCCGGTCTCGCCATCTCGGCCGCTCGATCCGGCGGACCGACGATCGGGCCGGTTCACCGTGCGGATCGCGGCACCGGACGCCGGTTCATCGGATTAGCCCGTGCGGGTGACGCCCCGGGGAGTAGCCCAGCAGCGTGGGCAGATCGCACAGCTGCATCACCGTGTCCACAGCGGAGCCCGCCGCCGTGACCTCGGTGCCGGGCCGGACACGCCCGATCTCCAGCAGCGCCCGAAGCCCGGCCACGTCGCAGAACTCGAGTCCGGAGAGGTCGAGGCACAGCCGATCCCGCTGGCCGGTGACCACGGCGCTCAGCTGCTGGCCGAGGGACGTCACCGTACTGAAGTCGAGCTCACCGGTCACCGCGACCACGACGACGGTCGGCGATGATCGGGTGGCCGTGGCGGTGAGGCGTTGCTTCGCGTGGTCCATCACGTGCTCCCGCCGTCGGGGTCCACCGGGGACTCGGACTCAACCCGTTTTTACTCCGGAAACATTTACCAGTAAAGCCCGGACAGCCACGGCCCGCACGGTTACTCGGGACGCTGGACCCTGGCGGCCCGGGTCCCGCGGTGGTGCGCTGGAGAGAGGTGATCGACGGGATCGGAGGGATCGCCATGACACAGACCCGCGATCAGCACCGCCTCGAGGCGGTGAAGAGGTTCAACAAGAAGGTCCTGAACCCGGTCATGCTGACCGTGGCGGGCCGGCGGTACTGGTATGCGTCGGTGCTGCACACCACCGGCCGTCGCACCAGCCACGTCCACCTCACCCCGGTGGTGGCCGAGCCGGTGCCGGGCGGGTTCGTCGTGCCGTTGCCGTACGGCACCGCAGTGGACTGGCTGCGCAATCTGGAGGCTGCCGGGACGGCGACGCTCGACATCCACGGCCGCCACCTCACCGTGGGCCAGCCACTGGTCATCGACGCCGCCGAGGCCCTGCCGCTCGTCCGGCCGAGCCGCCGCCGCGTGTGGCGACGACTGGGCATCGCGCAGTTCCTGCAGGTCACCACCCTGTCACCGGCTTGATCGGCCGTCGGCCGCTGAGCAGGTCACCCGACACGGGCTGAGGACCCCGACGGCGGGGAGGGCGGGCGGTGGAAGCGTGCGGGTCCGTGTGATCCACGAGCCGCGAGTCGCGACGATCCCGGACCTGACGCCACCCGGTGCAGGTCGGCGCGAGCCCTATCCGTTCGCCGTCGAGGCGGCCTGCTGCGCTGCCGCGGGCCTCGACGCCGCTCCGGTCCAGCCCAGTTGCTCGACGACACGGAACACCGGATACCGATCGGCAACCGCTGCCACCTCGTCCGGCGACGCCGCCGGGCGTACGCCGAAGTAGTGCCGCGCCTCCGCGGCCGTCCCCCAGGACCGGGCCCGCCGCCCGCCACGGTCGAGATACGCCCGGATGACCGCCGGGCGCTGGTGCTCCGGTACCGGGACGAGCCGGACGGACCGGCGCTCCCGGCGGCCGAGGGTCGCCCGACCGCCGGCCGCGCGCACGTTGCGTACCCACTCCGATTCGCCCGCCAGCGACACCAGATAGTCGGTGCCGTCCAGGGACACCCGCACAAGGACGGTCCGCCGGATCACACCCGTGCGCCGGCCGGGAACCTCCAGGACCACGGCATACCGGGGGCTGAGGCCGTGCCGCACGAATGTCACTCCCAACGGCTGCAACCGCCGGTACAGCGCCGGGGTCCGCCGGTACCGCACCGGTGCGGTGTAGTCCACCGGACCCAGGATCCCGGCCAGGCCACCCAGCCTCGCACCGATCATGTCGGCCAGACCACGAAGTCCTCTCATCGTGTCACCTCGCTCCGAGCTGTCATCTTCCAGCCTCCGCACACGACGGTGGCGACATCCAGGGCCGAACGCCCCTGGCGACGCCGACCGTGGCCGTGTTCTCCGCCCGGCCGACACGGGCAGGCGCGGAGAGGTGCTCGATGACGCACGCCCGTCCCCTCGGGCACCAGCGGTAGCTCCGGGTGTGTTCACCGACGCCTCTGACGATCTGCAGGATCAGCGACACCCCGTTACATCTATTTACGTCGATGTGATTCGGTGATTACGGCCCGGCCAGAGCCGGGTCGTCATCACCTGCCGGAGGCCCTGGAATGCAGCATCAGGTCGTTGCGGTAGGAGACCGCGAGTCGGCGATCATCGAGGTCACGGTCACCGGGCAGTGGAGCCGGAGCCTCTGGCTACAAGCCCGTGACATGTTGCGCAGGAGCCTGTCGGCATACCCCGCCGGTTTGCTGCTCGACCTCATGCGCCTGACGGATCACTCCGCGGGCAGCGCACCCTTGTGGCTCCATGCGGGCCTGCAGACGACCCATCTGGAGCCATCGATCCCGATCGCGACGTGCCTGCCGGCCGGGTCCGCCCTGGCCGCACGGCTGGAGCGCAAGGGCAGACACTATGGTCTCGGCGTGCACGCCGATCGTGAGCAAGCGCGCACCGCGTTGAGTAGCCGCCGGCCTCCGACCGATCAGGTCCACCTCCAGCTCGCTCCCGATCCGACGGCCGCGGCGGTGGCCCGCGAAGTGATCAGGACAGCCTGCGAGGAGTGGGGCATCACAGCGTCGCTGTCTCGTGCCCGGCTCGTGGTATCCGAATTGGTCGGTAACGCCATAGAACATGCCGGCACTCTCATCGATCTCGTCGTCACCCGGCTGGGCCCACGACAGCGCGGCCTCGTCCGCGGTCCCCGCGGGCTACGTGTGGCCGTGTACGACCGCGACCCGCGTCTACCTCACCTTCTGACGCCGGACATGAGCTACCTCGAGCTGGGGCAGGAACGGGGGTACGGACTCCGCATCATCGACGCCGCCGCACGACGTTGGGGCGCGCTACCGACCCCGACCGGCAAGGTCGTCTGGGCTGTCCTGTTCGACGAGTAGGCCGATCCGCGGGAATGGTGACACCGCCGGGGGTAACCGCCGCCCTACATGGCCGCGGCGAGCAGAACGGCGATGACGCCGGAGAGGAATACTCCGTCGAAGGTCCCGGCACCGCCGATCGACGCCAGCGGCGCACCCATCCGGCGGATCGCGGACAGGTGAGTGAGGTCGGCTCCGATCAGCGTGCCCGCGCGCCGGCGACGCAGGCGACCGCGCCGATCCCGTAGCCCGGCTGCAGGACGAACGCGGGAGGTGTACACCGGCCGTACGCTGTCCGGCGCCTGCCCGATCGCCACGACCACCCTGGCGCCGGCGACCCGTACCCGATGGTCTTCCGGATGATGGGCGCGTTCGGCGGACCGTCCGGCTATCACGAACCGTCAGCGGAAGACGCCCGCCGGCGGATCCCGGCGTTCTTCACGGCACACCTCGCCACGCCGTGACGTGGGGCGTCCGGCGAGCGGACCCCTCGGGTTCGTTTCCGCTTCGCTCCGGCGCGATACCCCTGGAGGTATCGTGAGGGCAAGGACCGACGAGGAAAGGTGATGACGCGATGACCTACGCGATGACGGTGCGGGTGGCGACGCCCTTCACCGAGACGGTCGGACGCGTTCGCGCCGCGCTCCAGGAGCAGGGATTCGGCGTGCTCACCGAGATCGACGTGCGGGCGACGCTGCGCGAGAAGCTCGGCGAGCAGATGGAGGACTACCTGATCCTCGGCGCCTGCAATCCGTCGCTGGCACATCGGGCCCTCGGCGTCGACCGCGAGATCGGCCTGCTGCTGCCCTGCAACGTCGTCGTCCGGGGTGACCGTCCCGGCTCGACGGTGGTGCAGGCCCTCGACCCGCAGACGATGGTGCAGCTCACCGGCCGGCCGGAACTCAAGGAAGTGGCCGACGAGGCCACCGCGCGCCTGCGGGCGGCCCTGGCCACGCTCGAGAACTGAAAACAGCGCGGTCAGGCCAGGGACAGGAAGAGCTTCTCGAGCCGCGCCACGTCCAGGCTGGGCTCCAGCATGGCGATCACACCGCGGATCTGACCCTCCGCACGCCGAAGACGCTTGATGACATCACCGAGGGCGTCCTTCTCCAGCTCCATGCCGTGCCTCCCGCGCCGTTGCCCAGTGGCCGAACTATACCCCGCTGGGTATGCACGAGAGGCGTAGCCGTGCATCAGACCTACCCGCCGAAGAGCTGCTGAACCCAGTGCGGGCGCGTCGCGGCGGCGACCAGCAGGGCGACGTCGATGGCGACGCCGAGCACGAGCCAGCTGTTCCAGAAGCCGATGAGGAGCAGCGCCGAGAGCAGGCAGGCCACGGCGGTGAGCACCGGCCAGACCACGGTCAGTCCGGGGACGCCCCACACCGCGAGGGCCAGGAGCGCGAAGGCGGCCACCGTCGCCGCGGTCAGACTCAGTCCGAACGGCCGGCGAGCCGCCTCCGGGAGGATCCAGGACCGGTCCATGGCGAACTCCGGGACTCCCGGGGCGAGGTAGAGCAGGTGTACGAGCCCATGTGCCAGCAACAAAAGCCCGGTGACGACGCGCACCATGATCAGCATTGGACGGTCACTCCTCTCGGCGGCCCGGACCGGCCGGGCCGGAGGAGCCCGGCTCGGATCCGTGAGGACCCTTGACCCTGTTCACTCAACCCCGGCGGGCGGACGTTGGGAATAGCAGCCATCGCCAGAGGGGGCACCCACGGAGAAGATCGCGTGGTGATCCTGGGCCTGACCACACTGGTCTCGGCCGGCGGACTACTGCTGCGCGCGCCGTCGCACCATGATCGCGAACGGGTGCTCCTCGGGCGGTGGCAGCCGGCCCACGCGTGACCGGCGCGGCGGCCACTGACAGGCCGTTGGACCCTGGGAACCGCACCACCGGGCCGTACAGGCTGGAGACGGCGAACCACACTTCCTCGGAGGGACGGTCACGTGACAGTCATGACTTCCGGACAGCTCCCGAACGCGGCGGCGCCGGGCACGGCGCCCGGCGGTGATCCGCTGACGGCCCCCACGTTCGGTGTCGAGGAGGAGTTCCTGCTCCTCGATCCGATCCACGGGCGGCCGGTGCCGGCCGCGCCGGCGGTGCTGCGCATGCTGCGCAACGAGACAGGTCCACGCGCCGAGCTGATGAACTATCAGGTGGAGACGGCCACCGCGGTCTGCACCGGCACCGACGAGCTGGGCGCCGAGCTGCGACGGCTGCGGGCCCTCGCCGCCGAAGCGGCCCGCGCCCGGGGCTGCCGGCTCGTCGCCACCGCCGTCGCGCCCTACGGAGCACCCGCGCTGTCGGCGATCACCGACGCGCCCCGCTACCACGGGCTCGCCGCACGCCATCCCACCCTGACCGCGCTCTCCGGTGTGTGCGCCTGCCAGGTCCATGTCGGCGTGCCCTCCCGTGACCTCGGCGCACAGGTTCTGACCCGGCTCCGCCCCTGGCTCGCCACCCTGCTCGCGATCAGCGCCAACTCCCCGTTCACCGGCGGTCATGACACCGGCTACGCCAGCCACCGCTACGACCTCGTCTCGCAGTGGCCGACCGCCCGGCCGCCGGACGAATGGCGCGACGCCGCCGACTACGACCGCGCCGTCCAGCGTCTCCTGCGCCGCGGGGCCGCGATGGACGAACGCAGCATCTATTTCCTCGCCCGGCTGTCGCCGCGGTACCCGACCGTCGAGGTACGGGTCGCCGACACCTGCCTGGATCGGGGAACGACGCTGCTGCTCGCCGCGCTGGTACGCGCTCTGGTGGTCACCGCCACCGCGGACGTCCGGGCCGGGCTGCCCCCGCCGCCGGCCGCACCCCGGTGGGTGATCGGGAGCCTGCTCGCCGCGGCTCACAACGGACTGGCCGGCCCGGGGATCGACCCGTTCACCGGTGATGCCGTACCGGCCTGGGACCTCGTCTCCGTCCTGGTCGGCCACGTCGGTGCGGCGCTGGCCGCCCTCGGGGACACCGCGACCGTCGCGACCCAGCTGGCCCGGCTGCGCGAGCACGGCACCGGAGCCGAACGCCAGCGCCGCCTGTGGAAACGCGCCGCCACGCCGTTTGACATCGTCGCGGGACTCGCCGCCATCACCGACGCCACGGACTGAGGGCCGGAGACATCGTGGCCGCGGACGCCTGTCGCGGCCAGTGAACGGACACCGGCTGAGCGACCGCAAGGCCGGGTCAGCGGACCGTCGCGGTGACGGCGCGGCCGGCTCACGCCGATCTGAAACGGCAGGCGGCCGACCGGCTGGCGGGCCGCGCGGGTAGCGGCACCACGATGCGGGTGCGCCACGCGGCCGAGTCGGCGACCAGGTCCGGCCCGACGACGTATTCCTCCCACATCAGGGACACGAGCGACACGCGTCGAGCGGACAGCCACTCGTTCAGACGGTCGTAGGAGAACAGCAGGGTGCTCCAGGACCCGCAGTGCATGATCTGCACCATGTCGCCACCCGGCAACCGCTCACTCGTGAACGGCCTGCCCAGGACGTGACGCCCCACGGTCGGATACCCGGCTGTCACCTCGAAGGTTCCGTCGACGCGGGGACGGAACACGGCGGTCGGCGGCCCCGCCGGGCGTTTCCCGGTCCTGCGTAGTGCGGACGTCATCACCGGGAGGATGAGCCGCGGGAACGTGTGCAGGGCGCCGAGCTCGACGGTGCTGCGGATCCCGACCAGGTTGTGGGGGCGCCGCGTGGCCGATTCGACGCCGCGGGCACCCGGATCAGCGACGGACGACGTTTGCACTCGCATAGCTGCCTCCTCCGGCACACGACCGCACTGCCGCCGACCGTGCCCGAAACATCTGAGCAATCGACAGAGAACAATGGCCCTTGACCGGTGCCCCGTTCTCCGCCGAGCAGCGCTGCGCGGTGCGCAGTCCTCGATCCGACAGCAAGGCGACCGGCCCCGGCCGATCCTGGCAATGGTGTTCCGGTGACCGGGTCAAGGGCCGATCGTCCCGTCGCGGTCAGGGACACCAGCCCAGGTGACCACGGTGCCCGGTGGCGAATAGTCGGTGGTGGGGGTTCACTCGGCACCCATCTCTCGGACCGGTGGGACGGCACGATCAGAGCCCCGTCACGGCGGCTCGGGCTGCTGGCCACCGGGTGCGTGCAGACCATCGCCGCCGAATCGATGCTGGAGAGGAAGGTCGTGGTGACGACATCACCGCTCACCGCCGTCGACGGCCAGCAGGGCGTCGACATCCTGATCTGCGACGGCTCGATCATCACCGTACGGCCGGTCCAGCCCGGCGATCGGGCGGTGCTGACGGCCCGGTTCGTCACCGGAGCCGGCCCGGCCACGACAGCGACCGAGCTCGACGACCTGTGCCGGCCGGATCCGCACCGGCTGGTGGACGTCGCGGCCGACGGCCCCGACCTGATCGGCGTCGCCTCCTGCACTCGACACTGCGGGGACAGCACGACCGCGACGATCGCCGTCCGGGTCGCCGAGGCACATCGCAGCCGCGGCATCGGCACCGTGCTGGTGGAGCATCTCACCGCTCGCGCGCGCCACGCCGGGATCACCCGGTTCCTCGATGACGTGCGTTCCTCCGGCAGCGCCATGCCGGGACCGGGCGTGACGCTCATCGGCAGCGACGCCGTCCAGCAGGCGGTGCAGGCCCGTGACCGCGCCGGATGGCAACCCACGCGGCGCCCGCTGCCGGCCCCGCGGTCGGTGGCGGTGGTCGGCGCCATCCGGGGCCACGGCAGCACCGGTTTCGAGGTGCTCCGGGCACTGCGCGACTACGGCTTCCGCGGCCGGCTGTACCCGGTGAACGACTCCGGCCGTCCGGTGTACGGCGTACCGGGGTTCCGGAGCATCGCCGACCTGCCCGAACCGGTCGACCTGCTGGTCATCGCGACACCCGCCGCTGAGGTGGCCGAGACGTTGCGCGAGGCCGGCAAGAACGGCGTGGGCAGCGCCGTCGTGCTCACCGGATACCCGGTCACCGGCGACGCCGGAAAAACTCAGCGGGATCTGCTGCGGATCGCCCACGAGCATGGCATGCGCCTGATCGGCCCCGGCAGCCTCGGCGTCCTGAACACCGATCCGCGGGTCCGGCTCAACGCGAGCCTCTCCCCGGCCCGCCCCGCCGCCGGCGGGCTGGCCCTGGCCGCGCAGTCCAGCGCTGTCGGGATCGCGCTGCTGGAGCACGCCACCCGCAACGGGTGCGGCGTCGCCGACTTCGTCGGCCTCGGTGACCAGCTCGACGTCGCCGTCGACGACCTGATCACCGATTGGTACAGCGACTCACGGGTGCGCGCCGTCGCGATGTGCCTGGAGACCCCCGACAGCCACCACGCCTTCGCCCGGGGCGCCCGCGCGCTGTCCCGCCGCAAACCCGTCCTGGTGATCCCGGGCAGGAGCATCGGGACGGGACCGACCCATGACCGCGACGAGGAGCTCTTCGCTCAGGCCGGCGTCATCCACGTGGCCAGTGTGGACGAGATGACGGACACCGCGCGGCTACTCGTGGATCAGCCGTTGCCGAAGGGTGATCGGCTGGGCATCGTCGGTAATGCCGGCGGGCTCACCCGGCTCGCCGCCGACTCCGCCAGAGCCCTCGGGTTCACCGTCGTCCCGCTGTCGCCGGCCCTGCGCCGGCAACTGCCCGGCGGTGCCGGCAACCCGGTGGATCTCGGCGTCGAAGCGACGGCGCCGATGATCGGGGAAACGCTCGGCATCGTCGCCCGGAGCGGCGAGGTCGACGTCGTACTCGTCGTGATCGCCGGGACCCGGGCGAACGTCCCCGCCGCGATCATGAGAACGCTCGGTCGCGTCCTGGACGACAAGGCCCAGCCACCGCTCACCACCGCGGTCGTGCTCACCGGCAGCGCCGACGACATCCACCGGATCGGCGTCCGTGGCACGCCCGTCTACCGGCAACCCGACCGGGCGCTACGGGCTCTGGCCCGCGCCTGCCGTTACGCGGTCTGGCGCCGTGAACCGCTGGGGCGGCGGCCGGCACTGGGCGGCCTGCAGCCCGGCCGGGCCACGACGGTGATCGAGCGAGCGCGGGCCGACAGCCGAGGCTGGGTTCCGCGGCGGGCGGCGGCGGACCTGATGGCCGCGTACGGCATCACGGTGCTGCCGGCCTCCTGGGCCGGCACCGGGATGACCGCGATCGCCGCGGCGGAACGTGTTGGCTACCCCGTCATGCTGACCTGCGCCACCGGCAGCGCGACGCCGTGCCGCCTCGGACACGTGCGGCGCGGTCTCACCACCGCCGCAGCGGTCCGTGCGGCGTTCGAGGAACTCACCCGGTCCGGCTGCCGGAGTGACCAGGTCCTCGTGCAACATCAGCCGTCCGCGCCGGTGGAATTGATCGCCTCGATCACCGACGAGCCGGTCTTCGGTGCGATCGTCGAGCTCGGCCTCGCCGACGAGCACGGGGCGCGGACCGGCCGGCGGGCAGCACACTTGGTGCCATTGACCGACCTCGACGCCGGCCGGATGTGCCGCAGCCTGCCCTGGCCGTCCTCGCGCACCGGCCAGGACGCCATCCCTGAGGTCAATCCGTCCGCGGTCGAGGACCTGCTGCTGCGACTCGGCCGCCTCGCCGAGAACCATCCGGAGATAGCCGCACTCGAACTCAACCCCCTGCACGCCGGGCCGAACGGGATCGTCGCGGCGAACCTCCGCCTGCGGCTCACCACGACCGGACCGCAGCCGGGCCGATGACCCGGCTCAGCCCCGCTGCTGGTCGAGGTCGAGCGCGGTCAACCACCGATCGAGCGCGTCGACGGCGCCGGAGTCGACCGCGCCGCTGATCCAGGCCTGCGCCCGCTGCCAGGCCGGCCCGGCTTCGGCCAGCGCGTGATAGCCGGCCTCGGTGACGACCACCCGGGTCGTCCGGCCGGTCGAGGACGTCGCGGCGACGCGCACGTACCCGCGATGGGTCAGGACGTCGAGGTTCCGGCTGATCGTCGACCGTTCGAGACCGAGCCAGCCGGCGATCTCCGACGGGCGAGCCGGTGCGTCGAAGAGCGCCAGTTCGGAAAGGACCTCGAACTGCGGAAGCGTCAGTCCGGACTCTCGCAGCTCCGCGTCGAAACGGCGGGAGACCAGCCGGTGCAACCGCGCGATCCGCCGGCCCAGGCACCGGTCGGCCATCCACAACGCCTGCTCACGCATCCCGCTCCCGGGCTCCTGTTGCATATGCACCTCCGACCTGTAGGGTAGCCCCGTCACAAGTGTTGCAGATACACCACAGGAGGATCGCATGGCCGGAATCAGTGAGCTGCTGGAACGGAACCGGGATTTCGCGGCACGGGTCGACCTCCGGAGGCTGGCCATGCCCGCGGTCCTGCCGGACCGGCTGCTGGTGGTGCTCACCTGCCTCGACCCGCGGGTCGAGCCAGCCGGTTTCCTCGGCTTGACCACGGGAGACGCGGGCGTGCTGCGGAACGCGGGTGGCCGGGTCGACGACGGGGTGATGGACGACATCGCGTACCTCGCCATGCGCTTCGGGGTGCGGATGGACATCGCGGTGATCCACCACACCCAGTGCGGTACCGGCTTGCTCGCCGATCCGGACTTCCGCCGGGCCTATGCCGACCGCTCGGGGCTCGGCGACGCCGGCCTGGCCGCGAAGGCCGTGACCGATCCGGTCGTGACCGTGCGCGACGATGTCGCGAAGATCCTCGGTAGCCCACTGCTGGCGAGCGATCTCGTCGCCGCCGTCTCCGGGCACGTGCTGCGGCTGGAGACCGGGCTCGTCGACACGGTCGTCGCATCCGTCGCGCCGCCTCTGTTGCACCCCTGACCCGGCTATCCCGGCGCCAGGACCTCGTCCAGCGTCCGGCGCGGCGTCGCTGACGCCGATTGAGCGAACCCCAGCCGCAGCACCATCTGCGCCCACCGGCCGGCCCCCGGGTCGCAGAGGGTCTCCCGGATCGACGGGATCTCGACCGGCTGACTGATCGGCGTGGTCGACAGGCCCAGCCGGGTCGCCACCAGCAGCACCCGTTGCAGCGCCTGGCCGGCCCGCAGCCAGTCGGCGGTCCGGTCGCCGGCGGTGGTGAGCACCGCGATCGTCGGGTACGGCTCGAACCGCTCCCTCCGGCCGGACGGTTGCGGGTGCACCAGGCCGAAGTCACGGACCGGGAGCCGTTCCATCGCATCCCACGGCCCGAATGCGGTGGCCGGAATGCCGTCGCGCCGGCCGCGCGGCCCTCGGGTCCACCGTCCGAGTTCGGCGCGGTAGCCGCCGTCGGAACGCAGTCGCTCCTCGGCGATCCGGCCCAGCCCGCAGATGATCAGGCGGCTGGCCGGGGTGGCCACGATGAGCTCGGCATCCTCGAACGACGCGGCCGCACGCAGTTCCTCGATCGCGTCGGCGGGCACGACGGCGTCGGCGAACGGGCCACGGTTGGTGTGCCGCCGGCTGATCGCGGCGGCCAGCCGGCGAGCGTCCGCTGACGGCTCCTGCGGCCGTAGCGGGCTGACCCGGGCCACCAGGTCCGGGTCGCCGGGGTCGGGCAGCAGGGACGTACCGGAAATCCAGCCCGCCGCGCGCAGTGCGACGCGCAGGGTGAACACCGCGGCACCCAGGCTGATCATCAGTTCCCGGCCGTCCGGATCCAGCGCCTGCAGCTGGCGGGACCGATCGGCGCGCACCTCGACGCTGTCCCCGACGATCCGGAACCGCCACGGCTGGCTGTTGTGCAGCGACGGCGCCAGCGTGGCCGCCTCGACACAGCCGCTGAGCAGCTCGCGGTCGTTCATGACGACCGCGCAGGGACCGGGACCGGCGCCGCGCCACGTTCGGCGCGGTCCCGGATGCCGCGCAGCATCCGGCGTTCCATGATCAGGCTGCCCGGCTCGATCACCGCGCGCTGGATCACGCGGCGTAGCCACGGGGCGGCTCCGGACGCGATCCGGTTGCGGCTGATCAGTCGGGTGCCCTGCTCATTCGTACGCACATGGAAGGTCCACACCCAGCGCCCGTCGTCGGATCGGAAGGCGAGCGTGGTCTCCGGATCGCAGATCTCCACCCGCATGCCCGGCCCGTCCGGCCCGAGCGGCAGCACGTCGCCCGCGGCGAGGCGCTGGAACTGCGGCAGGATCTCGTCGGCGCTGTGCATGTCCAGGCCGAACAGGTTCTCGATCCAGTCGTAGGTGTACGCCCCGCCCCGCCCGCTGCCCATCTGCACCAGCCACGGCCAGACCGCCGACGCCGCGGCGCCGATGGTGACGGCCCGGGTGGACACCACGTCCGGACGCGGCAGCAGATCGTCGCCGGGCAGCGCTGCGGCGGCCTCCTCGGCGGTCGCACCGTAGGTCAGGCACCGGCGGCGCACCGGTGGCGAGCAAGCGGCCACGACCAGCAGGGCCGCGACGCCGAGTCCTCGCCACAGCACGGTCCCGCGGACCGCGCGCCGCATGCCGGCGGGAACGTCGTTCACCATGGCACTTCCTCACGCTGGTCGATCGGAACGACCGCGACCGGGCACGGGGCGTCCATGGTCACGGTCAGCGGGACATCGCCGGTCCGGATCCGCCCGACGGCGCCGCGGCGTTTGTCGCCGACGACGAGCAGTGGCGCGCCGTGCCCGGCCTGGATCAGCGCGTCGGCGACCGGACCCGGCAGCACCACCGGTGTGATCGCCAGTCCGGGGTATTTCGCGGTCCACGGCTGCAGGACACCGGCGAGGAATTCCGGCCCGTCCGCGGGCCCGATCCGTTCCGGGGACCGGCCCTCCCGGCCGGGCTCCACGACGTGGACGGCGGTGAGCGGAAGGCGGTGCTGGTCGGCGAAGCCGGCCGCGAACTCCAGTGCCATCCGGCCGGCGACGCTCCGGTCCACCCCGACGACCACCCGGTCGGTCCGGTCCGTGGTGCCGGCCGCGCCGGGCCGGACGATCACGACCGGACAGAGGGCGTGCCGCACGATCTGGCGAACCGTCCGGTCGCCGCCGCCCGCACCGATCACCAGCAGTCCCGCTCCGGTCGAGGCGTCGACGAGCCGGGTCGCGGGGTCGCCGCTGTAGACCTTGAGCACCGCACGCCGGCCGCCGAGCCGGGCACGGACGCTGATCAGCGCGCGGGCCAGCCCGGGATCGACCAATTCGACCTCGGCCGGCGCCGGTTCGGTGTCCCCCCGGTCGAGCGGCGAGCCCGGTTCGCAGACGTGCACCAGGACGAGCCGTGAGCCGGTACGCTCCGCCTCCTCGACGGACCAGGACAGCGCCTGCCAGCTGCCCGTGCCGCCGGCCCCGACCGCGATCGACCGATACATGCCACCACCATGCCCACCGCGGCCGGGCCCGGGTCAGAGCCGAAGGTCCCGGAAAACCGCGGCGGACCGCTCCGCGCCGAGCTCGCCGAGGAGCGTGGCGAGCCGGTCGGCGCTCCACACGAACTCCGGGTCGGGTTCCAGGAACGTGAAGGCGATCGCGGCCACAGCCAGCCCGGCGGCCGTCCACTCGGCGGCGCCGGTACCCGACGGGTCCGCGACGAGCCGGGCGGTCACCGCCTCGGGATCGACCGTGGCCATCGTGACGAAGCCACGCAGAGACGCGGTCACCTGCAAGGCGATCGTCGCGAACCCGGCGCCGGACCCCGGGCGCGGACGGTAGCCGAAGACCGCGCAGACCGCGGCCCAGGAGCGCCCGATGCGTTCCACGAAGCCCCGGTCGGCGGCGGCGAGACCGGCACGGATCTCCTCGCGCAGGGCACCGTCCGGCAGGCCCAGGAACGTCGCCTGCAGGGCCAGGTAGGTGTGCCACTCGGTCGCGGCACGTACCGCGTCGAAGTCGGCGTCGGCGCTGCGCCGCAGCACCTCGGTGAGCAGCGCGTGCCGCCGGTCCGCGCGGTCCAGGGCCGGGCCCGCCGCGAGCAGACCGTCGGCCAGGGCGCGCTCGAACGCCGCGGTGCCGGTGGTCGAGGCCGGCGCGGCGCCGCGAGCGAGCTCGCGCAACAGGTCCGCGAAGAACAGATCCTTGTACGGCCAGCGCCGGTACGCCGTGCTGCGCGACACCCCCGCCTCGCGGATGACGTCCTCGAAGCTGATGTGGTCGAGACTGACGGTCAGACCCGCGCTGTTCACCCGGGTGATCGCCGCCTGCAGCATCCGCCGGGCGGTCTCGCCGTCGCTGATCCTGCGCCGCCGCGAAGACGGGCCCAACGGCCCTGCCCGTTCGTCCGCCTGGTTCATACCGTCCTCCTATGAGACACGATATCTCAAGTACCTCGACACCCGGACGTGACGACACCTCCCCGCGACGGCGGCGCAGGTGGCCCCGCATCATCCTGATCACGCTGGCCGTGCTCGTCCTGCTCAGCGGCCTCGCCCTGTTCGCCGCACGCCCCGGGCCGGGGACGCCGCCGCTGGCCCTCCCGCCGGGCGGCGCGGCCCCCGACGCCACGGCCCTGGACGGCACCTGGACCGTCGCCGGCGGCTCCACCGGCGGATTCCGGGTGGTCCAGACCGTGCTGGGCGCGCGCAGCGGCATCGCCGGCCGGACCGGCGAGATCACCGGTACGGCCACGTTCGTCCGGGACACCCTCACCGTCGCGCACTTCAGCATGGATCTGCGCACCCTGCTGGTGAACGGCAAGACCCAGCCGCAGTTCGCGACCAGCGCCGGGGTGACCGACGCGCCGGTCGCCACCTTCGACCTGACCGGTCCGGTGGCCGCCACCGGTCTCGGCACCGGCACCACCGTCACCGCGCCGGTCGCGGGGCGGCTCTCTCTGCACGGCGTCACCCGTCCGGTGGTGGCCCAGGTCTCCGCGCGCCGGAGCGCCGACCGGCTGGAACTCGCCGGCGCCATCCCGGTCGTGTTCACCGACTGGGGCATCCGGGCGCCCCGCAACTACGGCCCGCTCGGCTCGCTCGACGCCGAAGGCACCGCCGAGTGGCTCCTGGAGATGCGGCACCGCTGATCCCCACCGCAGCCGATGAACACGACCGGCACGGGACTTTAGGCCCTAGGCCGAGTGGCTATTTCCGGATGAAATTTACAAAAGCTGCTATTCGGGCGAGGAGCCGCGGGCCTGTCAGGCGGCCCGACATCGGTGCGCAGAACCTCATGTTCCCACCAGAGATCGAGGGTTGCCGAATGATCACTCTGCTGTCCCGGACCTCGGACAACGGCCGCAAGAACGCACGCGCGGCGACGGACCCGGCCGCCGCGGAAAGCCTCGCCGGCATCGGCGCGCGCCACATCCTCGACTCGGCACAGGGGAACATCTTCGTCGCGGACCTCGCGCTGACCATCGTCTACGCCAACCCGAAGGCGTTGCAGACGCTGCGGCAGGTCGGGCCGGAGATCGAAAGGGTCTTCGGGGTGCGGATCGCCGACATCCTCAACGGCAGCATCCACCGGTTCCACAAGGACCCGGGCCGGATCGACCGCATCCTGAAGGACCCGGCCTTCCAGCCCCGCGACGCCGCCTTCACGTTCGGCACCATCACCCTCGACACGCACATCAACCAGGTCAAGGACGACCGGGGCGCGGTGATCGGCTACGTGGTGGCCTGGGAGGACGTCACCGCCCGGACGGCAGCCCAGGAGACCTCCCGCGCGCTGACCGACCAGCTCGGCGACACCCTGACCAAGACCGGGGACGCCAGCGCCTCGTTGCACTCGGTCGCGAGCGCCATGGAACAGCTGACCGCGTCGGTGACCGAGATCGCCCGCAGCGAGGGCGAGGCCGCGGAGGTCGTCGTCGACGCGGTGGCCGCGATCGACTCGGCGACCAGCACGATGGAACGTCTCACCGAGGCGTCCGGCCGGATCGACGAGGTGGTCAGCACCATCTCGCAGATCGCCCGGCAGACGAACCTGCTGGCCCTGAACGCGACGATCGAAGCGGCCCGGGCGGGCTCGGCCGGCAAGGGGTTCGCGGTGGTCGCCGGCGAGGTGAAGGACCTGTCCAGCGCCACCCAGACCGCCACCCGGCGGATCGGTGAGCTGATCGCGAACGTGCAGGCGCTGAGCAGCCTGGCCGGCGAGGAGATCACCAAGATCGCCGGGATCGTGGACGCGGTCCGGGACAACCAGAACTCGGTCGCCGCCGCCGTGGAGGAGCAGACCGCCACCAACGGCGAGATCACCCGGAACCTGACCGAGGCGGCCAACAAGGTGCACGCGGTCACCGACGATCTCGGCACCTTCCTGAACGCCGCCGCCCGCAAGTGATCTCGCGGATCACTCAGCCCGCCGGCACCCACCGCCGGGCCAGCGCGGCGATCTCCTCGGCGATGGCGGGTTGCACCAGGGCGGGCAGGTCGTGGCCCATGCCGGGGAACACGACCAGCTCGGCGCCGGGAACGGCCTGCGCGGTGGCCCGGCCGCCCGACGGGCCGACCAGGATGTCGTCGGCGCCGTGCACCACCAGCGTGGGCACCCGGAGCTCGCGCAACTGCGGACGCCGGTCCTCGGCGCAGATGATCGCCGCGAGTTGCCGCCGGACACCGTGCGGATCGTAGCCGCGGTCGTAGCCGCGGCGCGCGGCCTCCCGGATCCAGTCCTCGTCGCGCGGGTAGCCGGTCGAGCCGATCACCCGGAACACGTGGACCACCTGACGGGCCGCCGAGTCCCGGTCGCGGACCGGCAGCGTCGCCAGCGCGGTCAGCGCACGCGGATGGGGCCGCCCGATGTGCGACGCCGGGGTGGACGAGATCGAGGTCAGCGTGCGCACCCGCGCCGGATGCCGGCAGGCCAGGGTCTGCGCGATCATGCCGCCCAGCGACACCCCGGCCACGTGGGCGCTCGGCCAGCCCAGGTCGTCCAGCACGGCCACCGCGTCGTCGGCCATGTCCGCCAGCGTGTAACCGTCCCAGCGCCGGGTGAGCAGGACCAGCGGGGAGGGCATCCCCAGCTCGGTCAGGTGGGTCGAGGCGCCGACGTCGCGATTGTCGTACCGGGCCACCCGGAAGCCCCGCTCCACCAGCAGCCGGCGCAGGCCGTCCGGCCAGAACGACATCGACAGCCCCAGTCCCATGATCAGCAGAAGGGGGACGCCGTCGTCCGGGCCTTCCACCTCGTACGCAATCGTGATGCGGCCGTGCCGCGCGATACCCGCAGCCATACCTCCAGCCTGGTGCGGATCACCGGCACCGGCACGGGCCGGACGTCACCTCCTCGGGCCGGTCGGCACTGGCGGGACGACCCGGCCCGGCGGGACGGTGACGGCAGGTGACCGGTACCGACCGAGGAGGGTCCGATGGAGTACCTCAGCCCGCTGGACGCGTCCTTTCTCGACCTGGAGGACGAGGATCCGCACGCTTCCCTGGCCATCGCCTCCGTCGCCGTCATCGACGGCCCCGCCCCCGATCAGGCGGCTTTCGCCGAGGCGTTGCGCGGCCGGCTCGCCCTGGTCCCGCGCTACCGGCAGAAGGTCCGCCGGGTGCCGTTCAACCTCGGCCGGCCGGTGTGGGACGACGATCCCGGCTTCGACCTCGACTTCCACCTGCGCCGCACGGCGCTGCCCGCGCCCGGCGACGACGACGCGCTGCAGCACCTGATCGGCCGGATCATGTCCCAGCGCCTCGACCGGGAACGCCCGATGTGGGAGGACTGGGTGATCGAGGGCCTGCCGGAGGGCCGCTGGGCCCTGCTCTCCAAGGTGCACCACAGCATGCTGGACGGCGTCACCGGCAACGAGTTGTACCGGCTGATCTGCGATCCGGGTCCGGAACCCCGGCCGGGCGAACCCGACGACTGGCAGCCCGAGCCCACCGGTGGCACCGCGCTCACCCTGGACGCGCTCGGCCGGCTCGCCGCGCTCCCGTTCGACCAGGCGCGCGCCCTGCTGCGCGCCGCCGCCGACCCGGCCGGGGCCGTCCGCCGCCTCACCGACCTGGTCCGCGGCGCCACCGCGCTCACCGAGGCGCTGCTGCCCGCCCCGCCCACCTCGCTGTCCGGCCCGCTCGGCCGGGCCCGGCGCTACGCCCTGGCCCGGGTGCCGATGGCCGAGATCGCCGCGGCGGCACGGGCCCACCGGGTCACGATCAACGACGTGTACCTCGCGGCCGTGGCCGGCGCGTTCCGTCATCTGCTGCTGTTCCGCGCCGAGCAACCGGTGCCCGGCGCCATCCGGACCCTGGTACCGGTGAACGTGCGCACCACCGATGCCCGGCACGTCTTCGACAACCGGTTGTCCTCGATGCTGCTGGATCTGCCGGTGGAGATCGGTGACGCCCCCGGCCGGCTGCGCGCCGTCCACGACCGCATCGCCGGGCTGCGCGAACGGCACGAGGTCGAGGCCGGCGCCGAACTGCTCACCCTGGCCGACCAGGAACCGTACGCAATGGTCTCGTTCCTGATCCGCGCCGCGTTCCGGATGCCGCAACGCGGGCTGGCCACCGTGACCACCAACGTGCCCGGCCCGCCGGTGCCGCTCTACCTGCTGGGCCGCCCGATCCGCGAGATCCTGCCGTACGTCCCGATCGCCGAGCACATGCGGGTCGGCGTCGCCGCGCTGACCTATCGCGATCAGGCTGCCATCGGCGTCACCAGCGACTTCGCCACGGTGCCGGAGGCCGGCGACTTCGCCGCGACGGTGGCGACCGAGATCCGGGAGCTGGCCATGGCCCGGGGACCGGCGGCGCGACGTTCCCTCCGGGCCGCCCGGCCGGTCCGGCCGGCACCGGTCCCCGGGTCGGCCCGGTCCGCCTGAGGGCCGCGCCGGGCGGTCGTGACGATCGCCCGGCGCACCGGGTCGGTCGGCCCTTCCGCGCGTCCGTGACCGGCGGGACGGTGAAGGCGCACGCTCCGGACGCGAGCGCACGCCCGCGACCACGGGGAGTGCCGAAGGAGTCTGCGATGAACACTTGGACTGTCGTCCTCATAGTCGCCGCCGCCGTACTGCTGCTGCTCATCCTGTCGGTGCGCATCGTCAAGCAGTACGAGCGCGGCGTGCTGTTCCGGCTCGGCCGCGTCATCGGCGCCCGGGAGCCGGGGCTGCGACTGATCATCCCGATCGTCGACGTCATGCATCGGGTGTCGATGCGGGTCGTCACCATGCCGATCCAGTCGCAGGGCATCATCACCCGCGACAACGTCAGCGTCGACGTCTCCGCCGTCGCCTACTTCCGCGTCGTCGACGCGATCAAGTCGGTGGTGGCCATCGAGAACGTCAACGCCGCCATCAACCAGATCGCCCAGACCACGCTGCGGCTGGTCGTCGGCCGGCACACCCTCGACGAGACGCTCGCCGAGACAGACCGGATCAACGTCGACATCCGGACGATCCTCGACGTCACCACGGTCGACTGGGGCGTCGAGGTCACCCTGGTCGAGCTCAAGGACATCCAGCTGCCCGATGCGATGAAACGGGCCATGGCCAAGCAGGCCGAGGCCGAGAGGGAGAAGCGCGCCAAGATCATCAACGCCGAGGGCGAGTCGCTCGCGGCCGCGGCGCTCGGCGAGGCCTCCGACACGATGATGGCCCACCCCCTCGCGCTGCAGCTGCGCAACCTGCAGTCCCTGGTCGAGATCGGGGTCGACAAGAACACCACGGTGGTGTTCCCGGCACCGCTGATGAGCACCATCGGCGAGCTCGGCAACTTCCTGACCCACGAGTCCGCGGCCGCCACGGCCGGCAGCCCGCCGGTCAACGGCACCACTCCGCCCAGCCGGATGAACGCCGTCCCGTGACCCGGACCGCCGATCGGAGACGACCATGCCCACCCCGAGCACCCGCCGGGAAGCGTTCCTGACCCGCCTCGAGCACGAGGTGGACACCAGGTCGGCCGGTCTGGCCGCGTGGCTGTTGCGCCGCACCCGGGGCCGGATCGGCAACCTCTGGCACCGGCGGGTACTCGTGCTGACCACCCGGGGCCGGCGGTCCGGCCGGCCCCGTACGGTGCCGTTGCAGTTCTTCCCGGACGGCGACGACCTGGTCGTCGTCGCCGCGAACAGCGGCCTGGACGTCGCTCCGGCCTGGTTCCTCAACCTGATGGCCGAACCGCACGCGAGCGTCGAGGTGGCCGGCCGCACCCTCGCGGTCCGGGCCGCACCGCTGACCCCCGAGGAGACCGTCGCGTTCTGGCCCCGCGTCCTCGACACGGCTCCGGACTACGCCCGATATCTGCGTCGCACCGAGCGCCGGATCCCGATGATGTGGCTCGCCGTCGACCCGGGCGCCGGCCCTCGCCCCACCATCTAGTCCTCGCCGCTGACCCGCGGCGGCCGCCGTCATCGCCCTGCAACGGGTCGCCGAGCACCGCTTCGACTACGGGACACCCACGGGCGGATGCGCTAACCGGCGACCCGAATGGTCCTCTCCGGTGCCAGCCGCGGCGTGCGCGGCTCGTCGTCTCCGCCGGGCTCCGCAGCGGCGAACCGGAGCACCAGATACGGCAGTTCGTACCCGCCCAGCAACCGCCGGATCATGTCGCGGCTGCCGGCCACCTCGACAAAGATGCTCAGCGGCAGGACCGAGACCCCCAATCCGGTGGCGGTCAGCCAGCCGGCGGACAGCGCCTCGCCGGCGATCAACCAGTTCAGACGCTCGTCGCCGGCACCGTGGAGGATCGCAAAGACCGCGGCATGGTGGTGCGACTCCTCGATGAGAGTGGATCCGGGCTGCCGGAACGCCCGGCCCGGCGCACGGTCGACCAGCGAACCGGCCGGAAGGGCCGCCCGGGGCACCCCCGTGCCGGGCGTCGGGGCATCACCGATCCAGCCGGCGAGTTCGACCTGCCACTCGGGATCGTCGGCCTCGACGCCGCGCGCCCGGTCGGAGGCTTGCGCCAGAGCGAAGACCTGACCCGGACGCAGCAGCCTGAGGTCGGCACCCTCGCGACGTACGGCGGCTTGAATGGTCCGGAGCTTGTCGTGGTCAAGGGGTGCACCCGGTGTGCTGCGCCGGTCGGTGCGACGGTGCGCCACGGCCTGGCAGAGCCTGGCGTCGGACGAGTCGATCGGTGAACGACCTCTGATCCACAGGCTGGCGAGCACGTCGGCGTCCATCGAATCCGGCATGCGGCGGACGCCGGTTCGCCACCCGGCCGCGGCGAGGTCGATCCGCGCGTGGTGCAGGGCCGCGCCGCAGCTCAGGACGGCAAGACGGGCATCCGGGTCGGTGGTGCCGAGCACCCGGCCGGTTTCGAGCCGCAGGTCGAGGTTGTCCGAGTCGACCCGCCAGCGCCAGGGCTGACTGTTGTGCAGCGACGGCGCCTGACAGGCGAAGGTGGCCGCCCGCATCAGGTGGTCGGTGACGTGCGTGCGTAGCTGAGACATGGCTCCTCTTTGCTGGCAAAACGCTGCGTGCCGCCGAAAGGCTCACAAACAATGCGGAAAGTACTGCTGGATTGACACTCCGTCACTGTCGACGGCTCGAACAGGGCCGAACGTCCCGAAATGTGCTGTGGTTGAGTGCGGCTCGCGGCGATCCGCAACGCCCGAAACGTCACGACCACCGTCCCCGGCGAGCCCAGTCAGCCGACCGGGCTCGCCGGAGCCGGGTCACCGGGCGGCCACCGGGGCCACCCGCCGGCCCATCCGCAGGTTGAGGACCAGCAGGGCGACGGTCAGGACCAGCTCGAAGCCGAGGCCGGTGCCGACGCCCACGGCGTCGCGCAGCGAGAAGTGGTCGAAGTGCCGGACGTGGAAGGCGAAGTGCGTCAGCGAGTAAAGGGCGAAACCGGTCAGTGCCGCGGTCACCAGCCGCTGCTCGAGGTACACCGCCGCGATGATCAGGACACCGACCAGGGCGATGTTGAGGCCGCCGACGTCGGACACCAGGTGCTCGTTGTACGGCGGGTCGAGCCGCACCGTCGGGAAGTCCTCGTAGAAGGAGCGCGGGAAGAAGTACTGCCAGATGCCGACCAGCCCGTCGAGCGCGATCAAGAGGATGATCCCGGCTCGCAGCCACGTTCGCGATGTCATGCCGCAAGGACGAAACAGCGGCCCGGTCTGTGACACCCCACGGTCCAGCGGCGATCCGGCCGGTCGGTGCGGCATACTGCGGTGCCCCCACCGCCGCTGTCTGAGGAGTCCCGTTGAGCCGCGTATCCCTGAGCTCCTGGACGCTGCGGCGCCGGGTCGCGGTGCTGTTCGTGATCGCCGGGATCCTGCTCGGCGGGATCGGCACGACGGCCGCGGTGACCGCGGTCGACAGCAACGACAACCTCGACGTGATCCTGAACAAGACCGGGCCGATGCGGATCGCCGGGCAGGAGCTGTACTCGGCCTATCTGGACCAGGAGACCGGGATACGCGGTTACGCGCTCAGCCGGTCGGACCAGAACCTGCAGCCGTACCAGAAGGGTCTGACCACCGAGCGCGACCTGCTCGCCCAGATCGAGACGCTGAACGACGCCGCCGGCACCGCGGCGATCCGGGCCGACCTGGCGCTGGTCCGGCAGCGGGCCGCCGACTGGCGGCAGAACGTGGCCGAGCCGGCCATCGCCGCCACCAGGGCCGGCGATCCGGCCGGCACCACCGGCACCGCCCAGTTCGACGCGCTGCGGACCGCGGTCAACCAGCTGCAGGGCAGCATCCTTGCGCTGCGCAACAAGGCCGTCGACGCGGCTCAGCAGTCCTCCTCGGTGCTGGTCACCCTGGTGATCACCGCGGCGGTCATCATCCTGCTGGTCGGCACGGCGCTGCTGGTGCTGCTCGACCGGCTGGTCAACCGGCCGGTCACCGAACTGGCCGCGCAGGTCCGTCAGGTCGCCGGCGGCGACTTCGAACGGCCGATCACCAGCACCGGCTCCCCCGAGCTGCGCCGCCTGGCGACCGACGTGGACGGCATGCGCCGGCAGATCGCTGCCGAGCTGACCGAGGTCCGCGAGGCCCGGGCCGAGGTGGTGGCGATCAACGAGGAGCTCCAGGCGAAGGCCGAGGAGCTGACCCGGTCCAACCGGGACCTGGAGCAGTTCGCCTACGTCGCCTCGCACGACCTGCAGGAGCCGCTGCGCAAGGTGGCCAGCTTCTGCCAGCTGCTGCAGCGCCGCTACGCCGGGCAGATGAACGACCTGCTGGCGTTCTCCCGGATCGGCCGGATCACCGCCGGGTTCAAGCAGGTCGACCTCGCGACGGTGCTGCCCGAGGTGACCTCACAGCTGGAGGCCCGCACCGCGGAGGTGGACGGCACGATCACCCTGGCCGACCTGCCGGTGGTCGAGGGCGAGGAGCCACTGCTCACCACGCTGTTCGCCAACCTGATCGGCAACTCGCTGAAGTTCCGCCGCCCGGACGTGCCCCCGGTGATCACGGTGAGCGCGGAACGCGACGGCGACTTCTGGAAGATCAACGTACGGGACAACGGGATCGGCATCGAGCGGGAGTTCGCCGACAAGGTGTTCGTGATCTTCCAGCGGCTGCACCCGCGCGACGCGTACGAGGGCACCGGCATCGGCCTGGCGATCGTCAAGAAGATCGTCGAGTACCACGGCGGGCGGATCTGGCTCGATCTCGACGTCGCGCAGGGCTCCTCGATCTGGTTCACCATGCCGGCCGTCCCCGAGAGCTGATCCCGGCTGGTCCTCAGGGGTGTCTCCGGGAACGGGAGGCACCCCTGAGGACCAGCCCCGGACCGGAACGTGGACACGCCGACGATCGGGTGACGATCCGTCGCGTGTCGGCCGCGCTCCGGCATCGTACGATCAATGATCAACTTCCGTGCCCGGTGGCGGCGCGCCGCCGTCGCGCTCTGCTTGACCACCGTCGTCCCGTCCGTGCCGGCCGCCGCCGCGGCGCCGTCGTGCCCCCTGGTCACCGACAAGGTCCAGGCGGCGACCGACCGCGGCGTGCACCTCGACCGGATCACCCCGAAACCGGTGTGGCGCAAGGGCTGCGGCACGCTCTACCGCAGCGACAGCCGAGGCCCGGAGATCGTCTTCGCGCAGGGTTTCACCGCCAAGGACGTGGCCGGCGGCCAGTACGACATCGCCAAGTACGTCCTGGTCAACCAGCCCTCGCCGTACGTCTCCACCAGCTACGACCACGATCTGTACAAAACCTGGTACAAGTCCGGGTTCAACTACTACATCGACGCTCCGGGCGGGGTCGACGTCAACAAGACGATCGGCGACACCCACAAGTGGGCCGACCAGCTCGAGGTCGCCTTCCCCGGCGGCATCCGGCGGGAGTACGTGATCGGCGTCTGCCCGGTCGACAAGGCCACCAAGACCGAGGTGATGAGCGACTGCACCAGCAATCCTCACTACCACCCTTGGCACTGATCAGCCGGTGATCAGTTCCGGACGGGCCGGCGACTCGGCCGGCGCGTCCGGGACGGCGGCGGGCACCGGCTCGGCCGGGATCGCGGCGATGCCGGCCAGGATCAGCGCGCCACCGGCCATCTGCAGCGGGGACAGCGCCTCCCCCACCACCAGCCAGGCCAGGATCGAGGCGAACACCACCTCGAGCAGTCCGACGAACGACGCCAAGCGCGACCCGAGACGGCTCGACCCGAAAATCCCCGTTGCGTACGCGATGGCAGTCCCGAAAACCGCGACCACCGCGAGCGGCACCCACCACGGCGCCATCGACCCGAACAGCGCCACGTCGCCGAACGTGGCCCGCATCGGCACCACCCCGGCCAACCCGGCGAGCCCGAGCATCACACCGCCGAGCGTGAGCCCGGCACCGGCCAGCGCGACCGGCGGCAACCCGTCGGCGGGCCGGGCAGCGACCACGAAGTAGACCGCGCAACCGACCGCAGCCGCGAAGGCCAGGGCCAGCCCGACCGGGTCGACGGCCTGCAGCGCGCCCGGACCGATCACCAGGATCAGACCGCCGATCGCCAGGAGCGACCCCAGGAGTACGGCCGGGCGCGGCAGCCGCCGGGTGCTCACCCAGGCCCAGAGCACCAGCAGCAGCGGTGCCAGGTACTCCACCAGCAGGGCGGTCGAGACCGGCACCCGGCTGATCGCCGCGAAGTAGGCGACCTGGGTGAACGCGACAGCCACCACACCCATGCCGACCACCCGCCAGCGCGCCCGCCACAGCGCGTGCCACTCGCCGCGCAGCGAGAACAGCACGAACGGCAGCAGCAGGAAGCCCGCCGTGAGGGTCCGCGCGGTGACCGCGGCGGCCGGCGACCAGCCCGCCTCGAGCAGCGGCTTGATGAACGCGCCGGACGTGCCGAACGACGCGGCCGAGAGCACCGCGACCGCGAGCCCGGTGGTTTGCGGAGTGAGCTTCACGGCGCCTCCCCTACTAAGATGTCATGGGCTAACTCATCTAGACCCCTGACGCTAGGCTCGGCTCAGTGAGGAGTCAAATTGCATTTTGCCCCTGACACCGAGGAGGCTCTGGCGTTCGCGGTGGTGCTCGCCAACACCGACGCGGGCGCCTCCCGCTCCGGCACCGACGAGATCGCCACCGTCGCTCAGCTGGGCGAACTCCTGGCGGACGCGCCGTACTCGGGACGCATCGACCACGACGAGGCCGAGCGGCGCGAGGTGGCGCTGGCCCGCGCACAGATCCGGGAGGTGTGGACGCTCGGCCGCGACGACGCGGTGGCGGTGGTCAACCGGATGCTGCGGGAGGCGCGGGCGCTGCCGTACCTGACGAGGCACGACGGCTCGGACTGGCACATGCACGCGACCGAGCCGACCGCGCCGCTGGCCGAGCGGATCCGGGTGGAGGCCGCCCTCGCCCTGATCGACGTGATCCGGATGAACGAGATGGACCGGCTGCGGGTCTGCGCGGCCGACGACTGCACCGGGCTGTTCGTGGATCTGTCCCGCAACGGCTCGAAACGGTTCTGCACGGTCCGCTGCGGCAACCGGATGAACATGGTCGCCTTCCGCGCCCGCCGCGCCTGACCGATCCGGGTCAGGCGGGCGGGGCGGGCGCGGCGATGCGGCGGGCGATCCGGTTCGCTACGAGCCAGCCGCCGAGGACCAGACCGATGAAGACGACGATCGGCGGTGCGTACAGCACCCCGGGAAGCGTCGGATAGTCGGCGGCGAACACAGCGCAGGTATGGCTACTCACCCGGTTGGGCCGGCCGCACTTCCGTTCCTGAACCTCCACCTCGCCGGCCAGGAACCGCACCGACCTGATGGTGACCCGGGCGGCAGGTTCGCCGAACACCTGGTCCGGGTGCCAGCTCACCGTCGCCTCACAGGTGTAGGGCGCGCCGAGGACGTGCTTGTCACAGTGGCTCACCGTGGCCGTGCCGGCGGTCAGCACCCCCGGGCCGGCCATGGTGCCGAACCGCTCCGAAACGGACCACAGCACACCGATGACCGGCAGGGCTATGAGCAGTAGGAAAGCCAGGAAAAGCCCGAAATTCCACCGGAAAGCCCGGTTTTGCTGTTTCCCGGCCGCCTTGCTCGCCCGAGTCTTCCTACCCATCAGTCGCGTCCTCGTCGTCTATCCATCGGCCAGCTCATCAGCATTGTCCTTGGTGGCCTTGGCACCCTCCTTGCCGGTGAAGATCCCCCGGTTGTCGGCGATGGTGCCGCCGATACCGGTGGCGGCCCGGTCGACGTAGCGGGTGTACCGCAAGGCTCCGCTGCCTTCTGGCAGCAGGTCCCGTTTCGTGCGCAAGTTCGACCGCTGCAGCTTGTCGGCCCAGTTGTGGATCGACTGGGACTTGCCCTCCAGCGCCTTGGACACCTTCTTGCTGGCCGCACCCAGCTCGTCGAACTTCTTCGCGAACCGCTTGATGACGGTGAGGAGCTTGGCGAGCCGCTTGGCCAGCCGGGTGGCCAGCAGAGTCGCGTCGACCGAGACACTGGTCAGGAACGCAGCGACCGAGCCGCCCAGGGTGACCACCGAGGAGGCCGCGGCGATCAACGCCTCGGTGATCACCCGGCTGACGAACGACGAGATCATGTCAAAGACGATCGCCCGTTCGGTGGCGACCACGACACCGGCGATCGCAACGCCCTGCGAGGTGTTGTCGGCGTGCCCGGCCAGCGCTCGCAAGCCCTGAATGTATTCCGAGGCCGCGGCGCGGTAACTCTGCGCCGCGTCGCCGGTCCAACCGGCAACCGTGGACATCGCCTGCTCATATTTGTCCGCAGTACTCACCAGGCGCTTACCGACGTTGTCCCACGTCTGCGCGACAGCCTGGATCGCCCGGTGATCGCCGGTCAGCAACTCCAGCGGCTCCCGGAGGAAGGCCACGTGCTCCAGCACCCAACCGACACCGGCCTTGACCAGCTCGCCGAACGGATTGAGCGCGATCGACAACAGATCGAGGCCGACCGAGAGGACGTCGACCCCGACGGTCAGCGCGCTGAAGTCACCGTCATCGACCAGGTCGTCCCACGCGCTGTTGCCGCTGTCGAACACGCCGGCGCCGGACCACTTCTGGGACTTGTCCCACACGCTCACCGGCGCCGCAATCAGCGGAAGATCCGACACGCCGGTCACCAACCCTCTTTGGCGATGGAGCGCAGCAGATCGGCAAGCTCCGCTTCGTTGCGGAGATAAGACTCGTTGTTGGCCTGGACACCGGTGGAGATGGCCTGTGCCAGCTCATCCGCCTTGCCGAGCAGCCCGCAGGTGTCACCGAGGGCGAACTCCAACACCGGCGGGAGAAGACCCTGCAGGAACAACCCGTAGGCCTCGGTACCACCGAACCCGACCGCATCGCCGGCGGCCCGGCACTCGGCGACCGCTGCGGCAACGCTCTGGACCTGCGCGGCGTGCTCAGCCAGCTGCTCGTGCGAAACGGAGAACCCGGTCATCGCGAACCACCTTCCGGTTCGTCCTCGACCGGTGGCATCGTGCTCTTCAGGAACGCCATCGCCGACGAGTCCTCGCCGACCAGCCCGGACATGATCTGCAGCATCTGCCGGGACGCCTCGGCGCACGCCAGCCGGTACGCCTCCATCACCCGCGCCGACAGCTGCACCGGGGTCAGCCCCTCCGACCGCGGCGTGAACCGCACCGCCAGCAGCACGCCGGACGGGTTGACCGTCACCGACACGCTCTGGTCCCGGCTGCTCGCGTCGACCTGCGTCGCGGCCAGCTCCGCCTGCGCGCGGCTCGACTCGGCCGTCAGCCGCGCGGTGCGCTCCTCCTGCTCCCGGATCCACCGTTCTGGATCGGCCAGGTCCCCATCACGTCCGAACACCATCGCGGCACCCCTCCCCATGAAGGGTCCATTCAACGCGACCGGCGCTCGGGCCGCTCACCCCGGTGATCAGTCGAGCAGTGCGAGCAGGCGCTTCGGGGACTCCAACTGGGGCAGGTGACCGGTCTCGGTCATCAGGACGAACTCGGCGCCGGGGATCGCGGCGGCCAGCGCGCGGCCGTACTCCGGGGTGACGATGCGGTCGTGGTCGCCCCAGATCACCCGGGTCGGCGTGGTGACGGCGGCCAGGCGGTCGCGCAGGGTGGGGTCGGTCATCGCGGCCGCGTAGGTGCCCAGCGCCGCGCGGTTGCCGGCCAGCACCGCCTGCTGCTCCGGCGTCATGGCGGCCGGGTCGATCCGGAACTTCTCCGGCGCGAAGTAGCTGAGCTGGGCGATCTCCGGGAAGCTCAGCCCGAAGAAGTCCACCACCGGGTGCTCGGGCACCTCGATGCCGACCGCGTCGACGAGCACGATGTCCCGGACCCGGCCGGAGCCGAGCAGGGCCATCTCGGCGGCGATCCAGCCACCGATCGAGTTGCCGACCACTGTCACGTCGTCGAGGCCCAGCTCGTCGAGCAGCGCGACGTAGAGCGCCGCGAGGCCGCCGATCGTGGCAAGACCGTCCGGCCGCGGGGTGCCGCCGAACCCCGGGTGGACCGGGGTGATCACGCGGGCCGGGCGCTCGGCGGCGAGCAGGTCGGCGAAGCCGGCCACGGTCAGCGGGCCGCCACCGCCGTGCAGCAGCAGGACCGGGCGGCCCGCGCCGCGCTCGGTGAAGGACAGCAGAACACCGGAGATCTCGATCGTCGTCATGTAAGGAACCTTAGATCAGTATGTTGATATAAGCAACCTGGTAATGTCGTGACGTGCCCAGAGACGTCCGTGAGATCGGCCTGTCCGTCAAACGCCTGCAGCATCGCCACCACCGCACCGCCAACGAGCGCCTCGCCCCGCTGGGCATCTCGCTGGTCCAGTGGGACGCGCTGCGCCACCTGCACGAGAACCCGGAGGCGTCGCTGCACGACCTGGCGCAGCTCACGTTCCAGACGGATCAGTCGTTCGGCACCCTGGCCACCCGGATGATCGACCGGGAGCTGATCGAGCGCCGGCCCGGCCCGGGGCGCGCCATCCGGCACCGGCTGACCGCCAAGGGTGAGGCGCTGCGGGTCGAGGCCGGCGAGATCCTCGAAGGCGTGCTGATCGAGTCGTTCGCCCCGCTCGACGCCGAGGAACTGCAGACACTCGGCGACCTGCTGGCCCGCCTGGTGAGCGACCGGCACTGACCGGCACTCAGCTGGTGACCGCCGGTTTCAGCGGGCCGACGATCCGGTGCGCGAGACGGTTCGCCGCATACATGACGACGAAGAACAGGCCGAAGACCAGGAGGGCCAGCACCAGGTACAGCAGGCCGGGCGGGTCGGGGTAATCGGCGGTGTACACCGGACATCTCATGCCCGGCGTGGAAGGCCGGCCGCACTCGCGATGCACCACCTCCGCCGTGCCGGCGAGCGGACGCAGCGAGCGGACGGAGACACTGACCGGCGATTCTCCCGGCTGGCGCCAGCTCACGGACACATCGCATCGGTAGGGTGCGCCGAGAACGCGGTGCGAACAGCTGCGCACCGTTGCGGCGCCGGAGTTGAACACGTCGCCGGAGCGGGCACCGAAGCGCTCGAATTCGGTGAACATCAGGGCATACCCCGGCAGCACCACGAGCACCACGAGGATCGCGGTAATGCTCCAGCTCCACTTGTCGACGCGACGCTGATGAGCCTTGGCCACCTTCCCCGCTTGAGTCCGCCTGCCCATCGCCGGTCACCTCTCCCCCGTGGTCGCCGAGCACCTGAGCGAGACCCAGGCGATGACCGTGAAGCGCCCATTCAACGTGACCGCCGCCAGCCCGGCCGCCCCGGCATGCCACGCTGTCCGCGTACCGACGACCACGATCGGAGTTCCGTGTCCGACCATCCCGCGTTCTACCTGCCGGTGAGCGACACCGAGTTCACCTCGACCCCGGCGACCGCCAGCCCCTGGGACTCCGCGCTGCAGCACGGCGGACCACCGGCCGCGCTGCTGGCCCGCGCCATCGAATACTGCGAGCCGGTCGACGCCATGCCGATCGCCCGGATGACCGTGGACTTCCTCGGCGGCATCCCGCAGGGCCGGATCCGCACCGAGGCTCGGATCGTGCGTCCCGGCAAGCGGGTCGAGCTGGTCGAGGCCGAGCTCTGGGCCAACGACAAGCTCGCGGTCCGGGCGAGCGCCTGGCGCATCCGCCGGCAGCCCGGCACCACCGCGCACGTGGCGACGCCGGCGGTGCTCCCGCCGCCGGTGCCGGCACCGACTCCGGCCAGGTTCTTCGACGGCGTCGACGAGGACTGGGGATACGGGCACGCGATCGACTGGCGGTTCACGACGGGTGACTTCGACACGCTCGGCCCGGCCAAGGTCTGGGCCCGGGCGAAGATCCCGCTGGTCGAGGCCGAGCCGACCAGTGGCACCCAGCGGCTGATGCTCATCGCGGACTCCGCCAACGGGCTGTCCGGCGAGATGCCGATGAGCGAGTGGCTGTTCATCCCGCCGACGCTGACCGTCACCGTGCAGCGCGAGCCGGACGCCGAGTGGCTGTTCCTGGAGGCCGCCAGCACGATCGGCCCGGACGGCACCGGCATCGCGCAGGGATCAATTTCGGACGACAAGGGTCTGCTGTGCCGGATCGCCCAACCCCTGCTGGTGGCGCCGCGCGGCTAAAACTCCTCCAACGACGAAGACGACGAAGAGGACGAAGAGGACGAAGAGGAGGACCCCGGGCTGACCAGGCCGGTCTCATAGGCGACCACCACCGCCTGCACCCGATCCCGCAGCCCGAGCTTGCCCAGGATCCGGGCCACGTGCGTCTTCACCGTCGCCTCGGCGAGCTGCAGCGTCGCGGCCAGCTCCGCGTTGCTCAACCCCCGGGCCAGCAGCCGCAACACTTCCAGCTCCCGCGGGGTCAGCGCCGCCAGGTCCCGGTGCATCGACGCGGTCTCCGGGTCCCGGTTCGCGAACCGCTGCACCAGCCGCCGGGTGATCGACGGGGCGAGCAGCGCGTCGCCGTCGCGCACGATGCCGACCGCGGCGACCAGGTGCTCCGGGGTGACGTCCTTGAGCAGGAAGCCGCTGGCGCCGGCGGCGAGCGCGGCGTAGACGTACCGGTCCAGATCAAAAGTAGTCAGGATGATGATCCGCGGGGCGCCAGGTCCGCCGGTCAGGATGCGGCGGGTGGCCTCAAGACCGTCAAGTTCCGGCATGCGTACGTCCATCAGCACCACATCGGGGCGGGTCCGGCGTACCGCGTCGACCGCCTCGGCGCCGTTCGCGGCCTCGGCCACCACGTCCACTCCCCCGGCGGTGAGGATCATCCGGAACCCGGTACGGACCAGCGCCTGATCGTCGGCGACCACCACCCGTACCGTCACACCGCCTCCAGGGGGATCCGGGCCTCGACCCGGTAGCCGGCGCCGGGACGCGCCCCGGCGTGCAGGGTTCCACCGTAGACGGCCAGCCGCTCCCGCAACCCGATCAGCCCCCGCCCGCCGGTCGGCGCGCTGACCGCCGGCTCCCCGGCCTCGGTGTTCCGGATCTCGATCCGCAACGTCTCCGCGCCGTACTCGACCACCACCGTGGCGGCCGCCCCCGGCGCGTGCCGCACCATATTGGTCAGCGCCTCCTGCACCACCCGGTACGCGGTCAGCCCGATCCCGGAGGCCACCGAACGGTGCTCGCCGGCCACGGTCAGCCGCACCGGCACGCCGGCCTCGTGCATCCGGCCGACCAGCTCGGGCAGCCCGTCCAGGCCCGGCTGCGGCGCCTCCGGACTGTCCGGTTCCGGTTCGGACAGCAGGCCCATCACGTGCCGCAGCTCGGTCAGCGCGGCCCGCCCGGTCGACTCCACGCTGAGCAGCGCCTCGCGGGCCAGGTCCGGTTCGGCGGCGAGCACCGAGCGCGCCGCACCGGCCTGGATCACCATGACGCTCACGTGGTGGGTGACCACGTCGTGCAGTTCCCGGGCGATCCGGGCCCGTTCGGCGGCGACCGCGTCGTGCAGCGCCTGCTGCTGGGCGCGGGCTTCCAGGTCGAGCCGCTGGCGGTCCTCACCGATCCGGCGCCGCCACACGTGGTAGCCACCCGCCGCCGCGACCACCGGCGACAGCAGCACGAACGGCAGGTAAGCCGCGGGCACCGAGATCAGCATCCACCCGCGCAGGACCGTGACCAGCAGCGCGGCCACCGGGACGGTGACCAGCACCGGCAGCCGGTAGGGGCTGTGCGCGAACGCGCTGTACACCGCGACCAGGCAGGCCAGCACCACGCACGGATACAGGTTCGGCTGCTCGGCCCCGCTGGTGACCAGCACCAGCGACGCCGCGCCCATCGTCGCCCAGAGCACCGCGAGCGGATACCTGCGCCGCAGCACCAGCGGCGCGCACATCACGAAGACCAGCAGCAACGCCCCGAGCGCGGAGCCCGGTTGCACCGGCGTGAGGTCATGCAGCGGCACCGGAACCGGCGGCCTGACCCCCGGCCGCGGCAACGGCATGGTCGGCCGCGGCAGCCCGGCGTCGTCGATCGCACTCTGGAAACAGACGAACCCGAGCACCAGCGCCAGCGCGCCGTCGAGCAGCAGCGCCCGCCACCCCGGTCTCGGCAGCGGCCCTTCCGGCCGGAAGCTCCACATCGCCACATTCTCGCCTCCGGCGGCGAGAACCAGCATCGGCCGTGGTGTGCAGACCGCGTACATCGCAAGGATGACGTCGTTTCAAGTTCCACTTCTCACGGTACGACCAATGCCCCGCCCGGCCGACGCGCCCCACCCGGGAACGGCCATAGCGTCCCGGCCATGACCGATTCCGTGATCGACCTGCGTGGAGTTTCCCGCCGCTACGACGAGGGGCCGCCCGCCCTGGACGACGTGTCACTGTCGGTGGCTCCGGGCGAGTGCGTGGCCGTGCTCGGCCCGTCCGGCAGTGGCAAGTCGACACTACTCAACCTGATCGCCGGGCTGGACCGGCCGGACTCCGGGACGGTCACGGTGGCCGGCACCCGGGTGGATACGCTCGGCGAGGCGGCGTCGGCGCGCTTCCGTCGTACCCATGTGGGCTTGATCTTTCAGTTCTTCAACCTGCTCGATGATCTGACCGTGCTGGAGAACGTGCTGCTGCCGGCCCAGCTGGCCGGTGCCCGGGACAAGGCGTCGCGCGAGCACGCGGCCCGGCTGCTGGACACGCTCGGCATCGCCCGGCACGCCGGCGCCTACCCGGGCCGGCTCTCCGGCGGTGAGCGGCAGCGGGTCGCGGTGGCCCGCGCCCTGGTCAACCGCCCGGCGCTGCTGCTGGCCGACGAACCGACCGGCGCGCTGGACACCGCGTCCGGCGAGGACGTCCGCTACCTGCTCAACGACCTGCACGCCGGCGGGCAGACGATCGTGCTGGTCACCCACGACCTGCGGCTGGCCGAGGCGTGCGCGACCCGGACGATCAGCGTGCGCGACGGCCGCGTCGAGGCCGGAGTGCCGGCATGAGCGGGCTGAACCGGGTGATCCGGTCGGGGGTGCGCCGCCGCCGGGTGCAGACCGTGGTGATCGCGCTGGTCGCGGCGGCCGCGGTGACCGCGTCGGTGCTCGGCGCCGGGCTGCTGGTGGCGTCCGAGGCACCGTTCGACGACGCCTTCGCCGCCCAGCGCGGCCCGCACCTGACCGTGCAGGCCGACCCGGCGCACGTGACGGCCGCGCAGCTCACCGCGTCGGCGTCGGCCTCCGGCGTGTCCGACGCGGCCGGTCCGTATCCGCTGCTGGTGGTCCCGATGGGCACCGGGTCGCAGGGGTTGCGGTTGCCGCCGCTGACCCTGGTGGCCCGGGCCGATCCGGGCGGTGCCGTCGACCGGGTCGAGCTGATCGGCGGCCGCTGGGCGACCGGGCCGGGCGAGCTGGTGATGGGCGGCGGGATGGTCAGGCTGCCGCCCGGCCACACGGTCACCACGGCCGGCGGCACGAAACTGACCGTGGTCGGCACGGCCCGCTCGGTCAGCGACACGGCCGGCGGCTGGATCGCGCCGTCCGCGGTCGCCACTCTCGACGAGCCGGGTGTCACGCACGGGCTGCAGATGCTCTACCGCTTGACCGATCCGGCCCAGGTCTCCGCGGGCCGTGACGCTGTTGCCGCGACGCTGCCGGCCGGCGCGGTGGTCAGTGCCCGCTCCTGGCTCGACGTCCGGCAGGACGCCGTCGAGGACGCGGCCGTGTTCGTACCGTTCCTCGTCGCGTTCGCGCTGCTCGGCATCGTGATGGCGGTCCTGGTGGTGGGCACCGTGATCGCCGGGACGGTCGGTGCGGCGACCCGCCGGATCGGCATCCTCAAGGCGCTCGGCTGCACGCCGGGCGGGATCGTCCGGGCCTACGTCGCGCAGGCGCTGATCCCGGCGTCCATCGGCGCCCTGGCCGGTGCGGTGGTCGGCAACCTGATCGCGCTGCCGGTGCTGGCCGAAACCGAGGAGCTCTACGGCTCGGCGAACACCACGATCGACTGGTGGGTGACGCTGCTGGCGGCCGGCGGGGTGCTCGCCGTGGTGGCGGCGACCGGGTGGGCGGCGGCGCTGCGGGCCGGTCGGCTGCGCACCGTGGACGCGATCGCGGTCGGCCGCGCCTCCGGTCCGGTGCGGGGGCGCTGGGCGTCCCGGCTGGCGGCACGGCTGCCGGTGCCGCGGCCGATCGGGCTCGGGCTGGCCCGTCCGCTCGCCCGCCCGGTACGCACCGCCGCGATCCTGCTCGCCGTGGCGGCCGGCGCCGCGGCGGTGACGTTCGCGAGTGGGCTCGGGACGTCGTTGGTGCGGATCGAGACCGCTCTGGATCAGAACACCGCGGATGTGACGGTGTCTCGTTCGGCCGGCGGCCCGCCGGGTGGCGGCGCACCGGGCGGCTCTGCGCCGGCTTTTGACAGCGCGGCTGTACTCGCGGCGATCGCGGCGCAGGAGGGCACCCGGGCTGCCTACGGTGTCGCCGAGGCGCCGGTCACGGTGGTCGGCATCGCGGATCCGGTCCGGCTCACCGCGTTCACCGGCGACGCGTCCTGGGCCGGCTTCGAGATGGTCTCCGGCCGCTGGTTCACCGCGCCCGGCGAGACGGTGGCGAGCGCACCGTTGCTGAAGGCGGCCGGCATCCGGGTCGGCGATTCCCTCACGGTCAGATCCGACGACGGTACGACAATCAGCCTGCACATCGTCGGCGAAGTCTTCGAGTCCAGTCCCAGCGTGTTCACCAGCACCGCCACGGTCCCCAGCCTGCAGCCTGCCGAGTTCCCGATCGCGCTGACCGACGGCACCGACGCCGGCGCCTACGCCGAGAAGCTGACCGCCGCACTCACCGCACAGGCCCTGACCGCCCGGCCCACCGGCGCCGACGTCGACCCGATGCTCCTGCTCATACAGGGCCTGACCGCCACCCTGACACTGCTGCTGCTCGCGGTAGCCGCGCTGGGCGTCCTCAACATGCTCGTCCTGGACCTCCGCGACCGGGTACACGACCTCGGCATCCACAAAGCCCTCGGCATGACCCCGAAACAGACCATCGCCATGGTCATCGCCTCGGTAGCCGGCGTCGGCCTGGTCGGCGGCCTGCTAGGAGTGCCCCTGGGAATCACGATGCAACGCCTGGTGGTCCCGTCCATGGCGGCCAGCGGCGGCCTGCACCTACCTGCGTCCCTGCTCGACGTCTACGGCCCGGCCTTGCTGGCCGCCCTGGCCCTGGGCGGCCCGGCCGTGGCCCTGCTCGGCGCGCTGCTACCGGCCGGCTGGGCCGCCCGAACCCGAACAGCCACCGCCCTACGCACCGAGTAGCCCGGTCCCCGGGCGTGGGGCTTTCGGACGCCATCCAGCTACCCGACACCCCTGGCTACGTCGCGGTCCGACACAGCCAACGCCCAACGCCGAAGTGATCGCCTAGAGCGCCGCCGAGTGGCAAGCTTCCCTCGGCGGCGCCCGCGACGGCGAGTTCGACATATAGCCACCGCCCGGCGACCTCAGCCCCGTATTCAACGAGGCCGAGGTCCAGCCGCCTCGATCGCATCCAGCCCCGAAGAGCACGGCACGTACTAATGCCGTGCGGATAGTCCGGCCACTCCGGCTGCTGCTGCACAGGGCAAAAGCATCCGGCTTGGGTGGTCGCCGTTTCGAGGTGCGTCGATGATGCCGAGCTGGCGGGCGGCACTCAGATCATGGGTGCGGCCGGGCAACGCGGCCGAAGCCCAGATCAGCCGGCCGGCCGCGTCAGCTATGAGCTGCACGTTCACGCCGTGCCGCTTGTGTTTGCCCGAGTCTGGGCAGGTGGTCATGGGCCAGGGCATAGGCACGCTCACGGCCCGGGGTACGCCGCAGCTGCGTCCCGATCGCGCGCGCGGCCGGGGCGCAGTCGAGTGCCTCCCGTACTGCGGAGGCGAGGTCGCGCGCCGTCGCCGCGTTCGGGTCCAGCACGACGCCGACCCCGGCGCTCTCGATCGCCGCGGCACCCGCGAACTGGTCGGTGGAGAACGGGAGCGCAAGCATCGGCACACCGGCGGTGAGGGCCTCGGTGACGCTGTTGTTGCCCGCGTGCGTCACCGCGAGCGACGCGCGGGCCAGCAGCGCCGCCTGCGGCAGGTAGGGACGCACGAGCCAGTCGTCCGGGACCGGTGGCAGGCCTTGGGCCGAACCGCTTGCCAGTGCCACCCGCAGGCCGGTACTCCGCAGAGCCGTGATGACCGTGCTCAGCACGTCCGCCCGGGCGGACAGGAAGCTGCCGAAACTGACGTAGGCGAACGGTTGATCGCTGGAGTCCAGCCACGTCCGGAGGTCCGCCGAGGCTGTTTCGTCGCGGACGGCCGAGCCGAGAAAGGCATGCGGCACCGGCAGATCCGCGCGGCCCGGGTTGTGCAGGGCGGCGGGATAGTTGTAGAGCACCAGGTCACCGTGCTCGGTGAACGCGTCGGTCGTAGGTGCGGCGGACGGGGCGAGGGCGTGCAGCGCGGTGTTCCACTCCGCGGTGAACTCGTCCCGTACGGTGCGGCACATCCGGTGCAGCGCGGCGAGCTCGTCGCCGGCGGGACGGAACGCGGCGGGCCAGGCCGTCGGGTAGCCGTAGACCTCGTCACCGACCGGCAGGGCGGACGGATGGCCGAGCACGACGTCCACGTACGGGATGGCCGCCGCGGCCAGGGCGAGCCGGGCACTGAAAGCGAGATGGTCGACGACGATCTGGTCCGGCTGGACCTGTTCGATCACCTTCAGCACCGCTCGTGCCCGGTCGACCGGCTCCCAGAGCAGGTCGTTACGGCGCGCCTCAGCCTGGAAGCGCAACGTCTCGACCATCCCGCGGTAGGTCGCGGCGAAGAACCCCCGCAGCGCGTCGTCCTCGCCGGCCGGCTGCTGCTCGGCCCGGATCACGCCCGGGTTGGACCCTCGGCCGAGCGGAAGGTCGCTGCGCTCGAAGCCGAACGACTCGACCAGCCCCGCGGTCGCCGGGCCGGTCGCCACCACCACCCGTTCGCCGGCCGACTGCCACGCGGTCGCGAGGGTGGCCAGCGGCAGCAGGTGGGAGGCGTAGTCCGGACTGATTACCAGCAGGGTCATGAGCGGGACTCCGGGTCAGTCACGGACGTGTAGACGCCGACCAGGTTACCCGCCATGGATTCCACGGTCAGGCCGTCGCTGATCCGGTCGCGGGCCCGGCCGACCCGCGACGACGCGGGCCGGGAGGCCAGGTCGAGGGCGGCCACGAAGGCGGCGGCCAGGTCGTCCGGGTAACCGGTCCGGGCGAGTATGCCGGTGACGCCGTGCTCGATGTAGGTGGCCGGACCACCGGCGTCCGGCCCGACCACCACCAGACCGGCGGCCATCGCCTCCAGCAGGGCGAGGCCGAACTCCTCCTTCAGGCTGGCGCACACATAGACGCCACCGGAGGCGATCGGTGGTTCGATGCCGGTGTGAGCCGCGGCGAGCCAGCGGGCGACCGTGTCGTTGGGCCGGTGGCCGGGCATCAGCAGCCCGGCCGCGGCCTCCGGGTGCTCGCGCAGCACCCCGGCGATGAGATCGAGTTGCTCGCGTTCGTCCGGCGACGGATCCGCCAGATCTCCGCCGACGATCAGCAGGTTGCACCGCTCGCGCAACGCGGGCTCCCCGGCCCACGCCTGGACCAGGGTGGCCATGCCTTTGACCCGGTGCAGCCGGCCGACGCTCATCGCCAGGGGCAGACCGTGGCGTTCCGCCGGCAGCGTTGCCACCAGCGCGTTCAGTTCGGTCAGGGCGAGCGAGCCGGCCGGATCCGACAGCTCGGCGGCAGCCGCCGCGCTGACCTTCAGGTCGATGCCTTCCGCGACGACGCTGTACCGGCCGGCCGGGTCGCCGATCTCGATGCCGACAAGCGCCCGAAGGTCATCGGCCAGATCCGGACGGGGGAAGAGGACGACGTGGTCGGCCTCGGCCGCCAGCCGTTGCACCAGCCGGGCCCTGAACCAGTAGTGCTCGCGTTCGTCGATCACGCCGAAGTTGTCGCGGCGCAGCCCGCCCGTGCGTTCCAGGGCGGCGATGGTCGCGTGCGGGTCGGGAGCCAGCGTAAACACGACCCGGATGCCCATCTCCGCGGCCACCTCGGCGGCGGCCAGGCTGCCGACCTCGGCCATCCGCAAGTGGAGGACCTCCACCCGGTGGGCGCGCAGCAGACGACGCAGGCCACGCCGGACGGCGACCCGGGCCGGCCAGGCGTCGACCGCGTTCACGGCCGGTCCCGGCATGGGCACGGTCGCCAGCACGTGCCGCTCCCGGTCGGTGAGCGCGGCCAACGCTCGCTCCGGGGCGCCCCGGGAGACGGTCAACACCCTGCCCACGCCGGTCCGGGCCGCGAGCGCGTCACCGAGGCGAACGAGCAGGGTCGCGATCCCGCCGTTGTCGCCCGCCCCGGCCCGGCTCAGCTTCCGGTCGATGTCCGCATGCAGGAACAGCTGGGCGATCCGCAGGCCGGGCTCATCGTCGTCCGGGGCGTCCGCAGCCGGCATCCCCAGATCGGTGGCGGCCAGCCGGACCACCGCCCCGAGCTCCCCGTCAGCAGCCCAGAGGGACTCGACCACCCTGATCCCGGCCTCACCGCGCCGGTCGCCGAGGGCGGCGACGGCTCGGGCCCGAGCCGCCGGGCTCTCGGCCGGGTCGAGAGCGATCCGGCTGAGAGCCTGGTCGGCGGCCTCGGCGCCGGTCAGGCCGAGGGTCTCGACGAGGCGGGCCCGGGCCTGCGGGTCACGCACCTCGGCCAGGCCCCGCAGCACGTCGGCGGCGATGTGGTCGCCCGCCGGACCGCCCCAGCTCTCCAGGGTTCGCTGGGCGAGCATGCCGGAGAACCCGCCCGCGGCGACCACCTGGACCAGACGGTCGATGGCGTCGAGCCGGGGCAGCCGGGACCGCAGGACCCAGGCCGCGTGTTCGCGCAGGAAAGCCCGCGGATGCGACAACAACCGCGAGAGCACGGCGTCGGCCTCGTCGTCGACGACCACCCCGATGCCGTGCACGGCGGACAGAGCCGCCAGTTCGTCTGCTCCGTCGAGCGCCGCGACCAACTCTCGCATCACCGGCGGCGCCTGCCCGCGCGCGGCCTCGTGGGCAAGACTGTGCTCGTCACGAAGGACATCGAGCAGGGACGCGCTGTGGCGTACCTCGTGCAGAACAGAGCTCACGGTTGGCGGCATAACCATGCTTTCGACTTCGCGGCGCGCGATGGATGCAGGAAGTCGCCACCAGAACAGTGCTTCACCGCACACCAATCCGCGGAGCCGGGCGCACTTCTCGAACCAGTCCGGCGCCCGTGGAGGCGGACATGCCGGTCTCCGTCCGCCGACCGGCCGACGTCATGCGGCGGACCTCGACGCGGCCGGCCGGGATTCGGCCCCGGGCCGGTCACCGCGGTCACTCGACTCGAGCAGCTCGAACGCCCCACAGGCCAGCATCTGGCGCCGGGGCTGGCCGGTGCAGCCGGTGACGCGCAGAGCCGTGCCACGGCGCCGCAACACGAAGTGCGCGTGGAACACCACCGCTACGACCGCCGCGCTGATGAAGGTGACCCCAGTGAGATCGAGTTCGACCTCGGCCTCACCGCCGGGGGACTCCGGAATCAGCACACGCTCGAGATCCGCCGACGTGCCGGCGGCAAGCGGGCCGGTCATCCGGACGATCCGGCGCCGGCGGGCGGATACGGCACGTTTCTTGACGGAAAGACGCATCGTGATCACCTCGAGGTTCGCTGGGGACGAGCGCCCAACCTAAATCGACGCAGAAATCGACGCAACATTTGGCGAGGCGGGGTCGCCCGGTCGTGGCGGGACGAGACCTGCCGGGACATGCACGCTCGGTAACGCACCACAGAAATCCAAGGACACCTCACCCACCCGATCGACGGGGCCGGCCAAGGCGACCGCCGGTACGCAACAGGCCGGGCAGATCCCGCCCGAGCTACCGCAGCCGGCTGAGTGCAGCCTCGCTCGCGGCCGGCTAGGCCAGCCGGCGCGCGAGGGTCTCCGCGATCTTCCGGTGCGTACCGGTGAGGCCGCGGGTCTGGGCGATCCCTTCGTACGGTTTCCGACTGTCGGGCTTGATGAGCGTCCCTCGCCGCACCCAGACGTCGGTCGTACGGATCAGGTAGTTGGTCGTGAGGATGGTCGCGCCGTGCGCGAGGAGGAATTCCAGGATCCGGTGCAGCTTCTCGCTGTTGCGGGAGTAGCGGCTCAGCGCTGAGGTGACCAGGACTCGGCCTGAGTCCTGCGCCTCGGTGAGCATCGTGATCAGTCGGTCGTCGAAGCGCGGGTCGATGGCACTGAAGACGACTGATTCGTCGCCCTGGCCGGCAGACATCGCGCCACCAGCCAAAACCCGCGATGAACACTGCTGCCTACCCCGCCCGCCGACCACTCCGGCACACCGGCTGATTTAGCTCGCTCCGACAGCGCTTCTGACCGTCTACAGTAGTAGAATCGATGTGGATAAAGTCGCATATACATTGATTTGCGTCAATCTCCGCATCCGAAACCCCACCCGACGTCCGCACCACGATCGTGTGGGGGGTTGCGGATCGGTCAGAGGGGCTTCTCCAGGACCAGCGTTGGGCGGCCTTTGGCCAGGTCGGGGCGTAGGTCGATCTGCTGGTAGCCGAGGGCGGTCCAGAAGGACTGCGCTTCCGGGTTGTTGGTCAGGACGCCGAGGCGGACCGCGGGGTGGCCGGCCGCGCGCAGCCGGTCCTCGACGGCCAGCGCGATCGCGCGGCCGTGGCCCTGGCGGTGCCACCGGCCGTCGATCAGCAGCAGGCCGATCCAGGGCAGGCCGTCGGTGGGGTGCCGGCGCAGGATCTCCGTGTAGCCGACGAGCCGGCCCGCGTCGTCCCGGGCGACCAGGGACTCCTCGCCCGGGCCCAGGGCGTCCAGCACCGCCGAGACCGTGGCCCGGTCGAGGGTGTCCGGGTCGAGATCGCCGCTGTATCGCCAGTAGGTCGCGTTGCTGGCGTACACCTCGTACAGGTCGTCGGCGGCGGTCCGGGCGGTTAGCGAGATCATGGGGCTATTCTGACCCCGGGCGGCGCGACGCGCCAATTAAAGGAAACTTAAGACAACTCGTCGCGGAAAACTGTTATTGAATGGCGAAAACGCGGCCACCTGCGTCACCTCGTACGGTGAAAATGAATTTTATCTTCTCGCGTTGAAACGCGTCCGCGAGTTATGCATAATTCCTCGCGCAACCTCTTCACGCCATTTTTATTAAGGATAAGCATGGCTACTGACTCGGTGGAACCGCGGCGTCGTCGCCGCACGACGCGGGTGGTTCTCGGTGCGGCCGTGGTCGCGACGCTCGGTGCCAGCGGCATCTACATCGCCACCGCCGACGCCGGCGAGGTGAGTGTCCCGGGCCGGCTGCAGGCCGAGAAGTACTCCGCGCAGTCCGGTGCGCAGACCGAGGGCACCTCGGACACCGACGGCGGCAAGAACGTCGGCTGGCTGACGAACGGCGACTGGCTCGAGTACCGCGACGTGTCCATCACCGGTTCCGCACTGACCGCCCGGATCGCCTCGCAGAACACCGACGGCGGCGCGATCGAGGCCCACCTCGGCAGCCCGGCCGGAAAGCTGCTGGCCACGTTCCCGGTCGCCTCGACCGGCGGCTGGCAGAAGTGGACGACGGTCAGTGCCACGGCGGCGAGCGTGCCGGCCGGGAAGCAGACCCTGGTCCTGGTCATGAAGAGCGCGTCCCGCTCGGACTTCGTCAACATCAACTACCTGACGCTGGGCGGGACCGCGCCGTCCGCGAGCGCCGCGCCCACGACAACGCCCACCAAAGCTCCGAGCACGGCACCGACCAAGACGCCGACGACGAAGCCGACCACAGCCGCTCCTACCACGGCAGCTCCGACCGGCGGGTTCGTCCCGGTCGACGCGGCCGCGTGGAAGGCCGAGCTCGCGCTGTTCGATGCCGTGCCGAAGAAGGCGGTCCCGGCCGGAACCACGATGGTTCCCGAGTTCCACACCGACTGCGACGTCTCCGGTGAGGCGCCCGACGACCCGATCGTGTTCCCGAACATGCCGGGCGCGTCGCACCTGCACACCTTCTTCGGCCCGAAGGTGACCGCGAGCAGCACGAACGAGCAGCTGCTCGCCGGCAAGACCACCTGCAACGCGGCCGGGGACAACAGCGCGTACTGGGCGCCGACCCTGCTGCGCAACGGCACGCCGGTGAAGATGAAGAACTTCCGGGCGTACTACGGCGCGAAGATCAAGGACTCGGCGACCGTCAAGCCGTTCCCGCCGGGCCTGCGGATGGTCGTCGGCGACGCGAAGCGCCAGGTGGCGACGCCAAAGGGCGCGAACAGCCAGTTCTGGTGCGCGGGCAGCGCGGAGATCGGGCGCAGCGCCGACGGCAACTGGCCGAAGTGCGCGGCCGGCGGCAACCTGATCTACCAGTTGACCTTCGAGGACTGCTGGGACGGCAAGAACATCGACTCACCCGACCACAAGTCGCACATGGGGCCGTCGACGAACGGGGCGTGCACCGGCACATACCCGGTCGCCATTCCGAGCCTGTCGCTGATGCTCAACTACGACTCGCTCGGCGGTGACGGCCTGGCCCTTTCGTCCGGAATGGCGTCGTCGATCCACGGCGATTTCATGAACGCGTGGGATCCGGCCAAGCTGAGCGCTCTGGTCAAGGTGTGCATCACCGCGCACGCCAAGTGCGGTACGACTCCGTCATTCACCGGCGGCTGATTTCCGGGCGCTTATTTCGTACGAAATAGGGGGTGGTCTCGCCGTGTGGCGGGGCCACCGCGCGCGTTCGATGATCAGCAGGCACGATGAGCGGCATGGCGGTCGGAAACAGGATGCGACAGGGTGCGACGGCGTGGGGGCGCGCCCGGAGTCGCCACAGTTGGCTCGATCATCTGGCTCGGGCCGTGGTGCGCTACGACGAGGCCGACGGTGGCCGGCTCGCCGCCGCGGTCACCTACTACGCGTTCTTCGCGACGTTCGCGTGCGCGCTGCTGGCGTTCGCCGCGTTCGGGTTCATCCTCGACCGGCCGGCGGTCCAGGAGCTGCTGCAGAGCTACCTGGCGCAGAACCTGCCCGGCCTCGACCTGGAACGGGTCCGGGTGGCCCGCGGCACGATCGGGGTGATCGCGTTCCTCGGCCTGCCGATCACCGGCTGGTTCTGGATCGACGCCATGCGCTCCTCGATCCGCAAGGTGTGGCAGCTGCCCGAGTACCCCGGCGCCCTGATCCACCGGCTGCTGATCGACCTGCTCGTGCTGATCGGTCTCGGTCTACTGGCGGTCGCGTCGCTCGGCACGGCGTTTCTGACCGTCTGGGTGGCGGGCCAGTTGATCGAGCCGACCTCGGTGAACGCCGCGCAGAGCCGGTGGCTGCTGGACGCGGTCGCGTTCGTGGTCAGCATCGGGGTGAACGCGCTGCTCGCGACGGCGGTGCTGACCGGGCTGCCACGGTTGCGGATGCCGCTGCGCCGGGTCGCGGTGCCGGCGTTGATCGTGGCGGGCGGGTTGGAGCTGCTCAAGACCGTGGGCCACGTGTTCGTGCAGCACGTGGAGGCGAACCCGACGTATCAGGTGGTGGCCGGGACGGTCGGGCTGCTGTTCTCCCTCAACATCATCAATCAGGTGGTGTTGTTCGCGACGGCGCTGGCCGCGACCAGCACGACCGGCGAGGTCAGGGATCTGTCCGGCCGGCCGGACGCGGCGGACCCGGATCCCGAGCCCGTTCCGGAATCGGCCCACTCCCCCGGGCACTCCCCCGGGCCGGACGATGACCGGGCGGAGCAGGCCGAAGATCCCGACGACGCAGGTCACCGGTTCGGGTGATCGGCGGCACATGGTACGTGCCGTGGTGACACGCTGCGGCCGTTCCGGCGTTTGGCGATCGCCCGCAGGGGCATCTCGCAGCGCAGGAACGAGGAGGTGCACCCGATGACAACAAACGCTACGCATAACAGCGGATCGACGGCCGATCTGGTCAGTCAGGCTGCCGCACAGATTTCCACGCTGGTCCGGGACGAGCTGACCCTGGCCAAGCTCGAGCTGACCGAAAAGGGCAAGCGCGCCGGGGTCGGCGGCGGACTGTTCGGCGCGGCCGCCGTGCTGGGCTGGTTCGGCCTCGGGCTGCTGCTCACGCTCGCCGTCGTACTGCTGAATCTGGCCTGGCCGTTGTGGCTGGCCGTCCTGGTGGTGATGGTCGTGGTCTTCGCGGCCGCCGCGGTGGCCGCCGTGCTGGGCCGCAGCAAGCTGAAGGCCGCGGTGCCGCCGATGCCGACCGACGCGGTCGCCGGCGTGCAGGCCGACGTGCGCACCGTCAAGAACGCCGCCCAGAGAGGACGCCACCTGTGAGCACTCCGTCGACTGATCCGGAACGCCTGACCGCCGAGATCAAGCAGACCCGCGCCGACCTGGGCGCCACAGTCGAAGCCCTGGCCGCCAAGACCGACGTGAAGGCCCGCGCGAAGCAGGCCGCCACCGACGCCACCGACCGCGGCCGGGAGCAGCTGTCGGCCGCCACCACGAAGGTCGCCGAAGCCGCCGGCACGGCCGCTACCAAGGTCGCCGAGGCGGCCGGGACGGCGCGGGAGAAACTCGCCGGCCGGTCCGAGGACGTCAAGGCCGCGGTGGCTCCGATGCAGCGCCGGGCCAGGACGCTGCGGGTCCGGGCCGCCGAGGACCCTCGGGTACGCCGGGCCGTCGCACCGGCCGCCGTCGCCGCGACGGCCCTGCTGGGCGCGCTGATCGTCTGGGTCGTCCGCCGCCGCGCGTGAGTCCGTCGCGGTAGTCACCGCACGCAAAGCGGGGGCTGCGGACGAAATCCGCAGCCCCCAGCTTGATGAAGTGATCAGATCGCGGCGGAACCGAGGTGGTTGCGCAGCTTGCCGAGTGCCTTGGTCAGCAGCCGGGACACGTGCATCTGCGAGACACCGATCTGGTCGGCGATCTGCGACTGCGTCATGTTGCCGTAGAACCGCAGGCTGACGATCTTCTGCTCCCGCTCGTCGAGGAACGCCATCGCCGGGCCGAGCGCGATCCGCATCTCGGCCTCTTCGAAGCCGGTGTCCGTGGTGCCGAGCGTCTCGCCCAGCTCGGTGCCACCCTCGGTGATCGGGGTGGACAGGCTCGTCGAGTTGTAGGCCCGGGCACCCTCGAGGCCCTCGATGACCTCGTCCTCGCTGATGCTCAGGTATTCGGCGATGTCCGCGACGGTCGGCGAGCGGCCCAGCGTGTGGCTGAGCGCGTTGTTGGCGCCGGTGATCGCCAGGCGCAGCTCCTGCAGGCGGCGCGGCACCCGCACCGACCAGGTCTTGTCGCGGAAGTGCCGCTTGAGCTCACCGACGATGGTCGGGATCGCGAAGCCGGCGAAGTCGACACCGCGCTCGGCCTCGAACCGGTCGACCGCCTTGATCAGGCCGACCACGGCGACCTGGTAGAGGTCGTCGCGGGGCTCGCCGCGGTTGGCGTACCGGCTGGACAGGTGCCGGGCGAGCGGCAACCAGGCCTCGATCGCGCGGTCCCGCAGGCGCGGGCGCGACGGGTGCTCGGTGGGGAGCGCCGCCATCGCGTTGATCAGCTCACTGGCCCGATCGGTGCTGGTCGCGGCTTCCGTGCGGGTAGCGGTGTCAACCATCGCGGTCATATGAGTGAACTCCTCGAGCTTGCCAGTACGTCAGGTGGTGCGGCGGTGTAATGCCCGCCCGCGCGGGTACCACAAACCACCCGAACGTCCAATACATACCACCGGAACGGTGGATGTGTGATCAACAATTTCGTAGCAGTCGATCGAGGACGCGTACGCCGAACCGCAGCCCCTCCACAGGTACCCGTTCGTCCACCCCGTGGAACAGTGAAGAGAAATCCAACTCCGGCGGCAGCCGCAGCGGCGCAAACCCGAAGTGCCGGATCCCGAGCCCCTGGAACGACTTGGCATCGGTCCCGGCCGAGAGCATGTACGGCAGCAGCCGCGCCCCCGGATCCTCCGCACCGATCGCCGCCGCCATCGCGTCGACCAGCGCGCCGTCGAACGTGGTCTCGACCGGCGGCAGACTGTCCCATTCGCGCTCGATGTCCGGCCCGAGCACCGCGGCGAGTTCCGCCTCGAACGCCTTCTCGCGCCCCGGCAGCATCCGCCCGTCCACGGTGGCCCGCGCGGTCGACGGCACCACGTTGCCCTTGTAGCCGGCCTCGAACATGGTGACCGCCGCGGTGTCCCGCAGGGTCGCGCCGACCAGCCGGGACAGGTGCCCGAGCCGGGCCACCGCCGGCTCCGGGTCGTCCGGGTCGAACGGCACCCCGGTCATCTCGGCGAGCCCCGCGAGCAGGTCACGGACCGGCCCGGTGAGCACCAGCGGGAAACGGTGCTGGTCGAGGCGGGTGATCGCGGCGGCCAGCTTCGCGACGGCGTTGTCGGTGTGCAGCAGCGAGCCGTGCCCGGCCACCCCGCGGGCCTTCAGACGCAGCCACATCACCCCCTTCTCGGCCGTCTCCACCAGGTAGGCCCGGGCGCCGTCGCCGACCGTGACCGAGAACCCGCCCACCTCGCTGATCGCCTCGGTCGCGCCCTCGAACAGTTCGGGGCGGTGGTCGACGAGCCAGCGCGCGCCGGTGAAGCCGCCGGCCTCCTCGTCCGCGACGTACGCGAAAATCAGGTCCCGGGGTGGCACCACGCCCTCGCGTCGGAGCCCGCGGGCCACCGCCAGGGTCATCGCGAGCGTGCCCTTCATGTCGACCGCACCGCGTCCCCACACGTACCCGTCACGAATTTCGCCGGAGAACGGGTGCACGGACCATTCGGCGGCGTCGGCCGGCACCACGTCCAGGTGGCCGTGCACCAGCAGCGCGCCGCGCCCCGCGTCGGCGCCGGGCAACCGGGCGATCACGTTGCCCCGGCCCCGCGCCCCGGACTCCACGTACGTGACGTCGTAACCCACCTCGGTGAGCTTCTCCGCCACGTACTCGGCGGCCGGGCGCTCGGTGCCCGGCCCGCCGTTGTCGCTGGCGTTCGTGGTGTCGATCGCGATCAGCTCGCTGGCGAACCGCACCACCTCGTCGGCCGGGTCGATCACCCGCATTCCTCGCGCAGCTCGCGGACCAGCGAGGACACCACGGCTTTGAGGCTGCCGCCGTTGTCCGCGGCGACCCGTAGCTGCCGCTGGTAGCTCGCGCCGCGGTCGACGATGTCGAGCAGGCTCTCCAGCTGCACGGTGCAGCCGAGCGCCCCGGCGATCGGTTCGAGCGTCGGCAGCAGCTCCTCGAGATCCTTGGTGACGAGCCGTTCGTCGCCGGCCGCGTTCTGGATGATGATCGCGTCCATCCCGTACCGGGCGGTGCGCCACTTGTTCTCCCGGATGAACCACGGTTGCAGCCGGGGCACCTCCCGGCCGGCGTCCAGCTCGCGGGAGAAGTATTCGACCAGGCACTGGCTCAACGCGGCCAGCGCGGCGATCTCCCACGCGCTGGAGATCCCGTCGAAGGTCCGGATCTCGATCGTCCCCCACTTCGGCGCGGGCCGGATGTCCCAGCGCAGCTCGTTGAGCTCCTCGATCACCCCGGTGTGCGTCAGGTCGTCGACCATCGCCTCGTACTGCGACCACTCGGTGAACTGCGGCGGCAGTCCGGCCGTCGGCAGCTGCTGGAACATCAGCGCCCGGTTCGAGGCGTACCCGGTGTTCTCCCCGGCCCAGAACGGGCTGGACGCGCTGAGCGCCTGGAAGTGCGGCAGGTAGGTGAGCAGCCCATCGATGATCGGCAACACCTTGCGACGGTCCTCGACCGCCACGTGCACGTGCACTCCCCAGATCATCATCTGCCGCCCCCACCAGCGGGTCCGGTCGATCAGCGTCGCGTACCGCGGCTTCTCCGGAGTCACCTGCTGCTGGAACCACTGACTGAACGGGTGCGTCCCCGCCGACAGCAGATCGACACCGCGCGGCTCGGCGATCGTGCTCACCCGCTCGACCAGCCGGGTGAGATCCGCGACGGCGTCCCGCACCCGATGGTGCGGCGCGCTGACGATCTCCACGGTGTTGGTGAGCAGCTCGTTTGTCACATGCGGAAAACCGTCGACCGGCCCCAGCGCGGCGAGCAGACCCGGCGCCGCCGGAGCCAGCTCACCGCTGCGCCGATCGACACAGGCGATTTCCCATTCGATCCCTAGACGCGATCTGTCCGATGGGGCGAAGTCGATTCCCATGGGGCAACTCTACGAACAGTTCGTTTCCACACCGCGGCTTCGGGCTCGGCGCCGACCGGATCGTCACACCCGGAAGGTGCCGACCAAGGTCTGCAATTCGCCGGACATCCGGGCCAGTTCCTCCGAGGCCCGCCGTGAATCGCTGACGTTCTCCGTGGTCATCCTGGTCGCGGTGGCGAGCGAATCGATCCCGTCAGCCACCTCGCTGACCCCGCCGGCGGCCTCGCTGACGCTGCGGTTCATCTCCCCGGTGGTGGCGGTCTGCTCCTCCACGGCGGCGGCGATCGTCGTCTGGTAGTCGCTGATCCGAGCGATGATCTCGCCGATCTCGCCGATCGCCGTGATCGCGGTGCTGGTATCGGTCTGAATCGTGGTGACCCGCAGCTGGATGTCGCCGGTGGCCCGGGCGGTCTCCTGGGCCAGGTCCTTGACCTCGCTGGCCACCACGGCGAAGCCCTTTCCGGATTCACCGGCGCGGGCCGCCTCGATGGTGGCGTTCAGCGCGAGCAGGTTGGTCTGGCCCGCGATCGCGGTGATCAGCTGGATCACGTTGCCGATCTCGGCCGAGGAGGAGCCGAGCTGCGCGACGGTCCGGTTCGTGGCCTCGGCGACGGACACCGCCTGGGCGGCGACCACGACCGCTTCGTTCGCGTTCTTGGAGATCTCCCGGATGGCAGCGCCCATCTCGTCGGACCCGGCCGACACCGCGTCGATGTTGCGCCGGATCTGCTCGGCGGCCGCGGCGACGCTACCGGCCCGGGCGCTGGACTGCTGTGCGCTGACCGCGATCTGACCGTTGGTGGCCGACAGCTGTTCGGCGGCCGCGGCCAGCGAGTTCGCCGCGTCGCCCAGCGCCTGCACGGTGCTGCGCATGGTGCCGGTGGCCCCGTTGAGCGCGATCGCCATGCTGCCGACCTCGTCGCGGGCATGGATCCGGACGGTCCCGGTCAAGTCGCCGGCGGCGACCTGGGTGAGGGTCAGGTTGACCTCGCGCAGCGGCCGGGTGATGCGCCGGACGGTGGTCCAGCCGAGCAGGCCGGCGAGAAGGAAGCCGGTACCCAGCGTGGCCAGCATCGTCACCCGCCCACTCCGGAAGGTGCTGGTGCCGTCCGCCGCAGCCTGCGCCGCCTGCTCGCTCTCGAACGCGTTGAGCGCGTCGAACCCGGCGTTTATCTTGTCGACGATCGGTTCGGCCTGGGTGTCGTATGCCTGGTTGAAACCGTTGCTGTCGGCCGCCGTGATGAAAGCGGCGAGAGTCTGGTGCATCTCGGCCAGCGCACCGAGACCCTCCTTGATCGCCTGCAGGGGCGGGCGCTGTGCGTCGTCCACCCCCAGCGCCGCATAGGACTCGACAGCTAGGGTGACGGCCTCGCCCGTGGCCGCGGCGTTCTTGAGGTCGATCTGCGCATCGGCGGCGCTCGTCGCATTGGCGGACTGACTCAGCGCCAGCAACTGGTCGTCGAACTGACCCTGTGCGACTGCCAGCGCCTGCGCCGGTTGCAGATTCTCCTGGTAGATGGTGGTTGCGCTGGTGTTCAGACTGCTCAGCGCGGCCAGCCCGACCCCAGCGACGGCAGCGCCGGCCACCAGCGCGACCACCAGCGCCAAGGTGATCTTGAGGCCGACACCGAGGTCGCCGAACCAGCCGAGCGGGCCAGTGCCCAGCTGCTTGGCAGTGGCGGGCGATTGCTCCATGCTGAGCCTTTCGATCACGGACTGCGGATGACTCGAACCCCTCCCCATCGAGAATTTCGGTCGTTTCGCGCAGTTCGTTAGCGACAAGCGGCGAACAGCTCAGGATCGGCCTGCGGTCACATGGGCGACGACCAGGTCACCGATCATCTGGCGGAGGTGGTCGCGCAGGGCGGGGTCGAGCAGGTCGCGGTCGAAGATGGCGCGGAACGTGTAACGGTTGGCGCCGCGGAAGACGCAGAACGCGCTGATGATCATGTGAACGTCGAGGGCGTCCAGGTCGTCACGGAACAGCCCGGCGGCGCGGCCGCGTTCCATGATCCGGGTGAGCACGTCCAGGGCCGGTGCGGCGAGCACCTCGCGGGACTCGGAACGCTGCAGGTGCTCGGCGTAGTGGATGTTCTCGATCGCGACCAGCCGGACGAAGTCCTGGTGCGACTCGTGGTGGTCGAAGGTCAGCCCGGCGAGCTGGCGCAGCGCCTCGACCGGTTCCAGGTGGTCGACGTCGAGCTGCTGCTCGAGCGAGCGGATGTGCCGGTACGCCTGCTCCAGCACCGCCAGGAACAACCCTTCCTTGCCACCGAAGTAGTAATAGATCATTCGCTTGGTGGTGCGGGTCTTGGACGCGATCTCGTCGACCCGGGACCCGGCATAGCCCTGGTCGGCGAACTCGCGGGTGGCCACCTCGATGATCTCGGCGCGGGTGCGCTCGGGATCCCGCGTGCGATCGTTCATTTCCGCCCTCCCCGCCGCGCATCCGGACGGCCTACAGTGTACGTACTAGTTCGTACAGACATGGGAGGGGCCATGGCCCGGACCGGCATCGCGACCGTCTGCCTCTCGGGCACGCTCGAGGACCGGCTGAACGCCGCCGCGGCCGCCGGGTTCGACACCGTCGAGATCTTCGAGGCGGACCTGATCGCCTCGCCCCGTTCCCCCGAGCAGATCCGCGACCACATCGCCGGGCTCGGCCTGACCATCAGCCTCTACCAGCCGTTCCGCGACGCCGAGGGCGCTCCCCCGCAGCGGTTCGCCGCGACCCGCCGCCGCCTGCGGGCCAAGCTGGAGCTGATGGACCGGCTCGGCGCCGGCACCCTGCTGATCTGCTCGTCGGTCGCCCCGGACACGATCGCCGACGACGACCTGGCCGCCGACCAGTTGCGCCAGCTCGCCGAGCTGGCCGCCGGGCACGGCATCCGGATCGCCTACGAAGCCCTGGCCTGGGGCCGGCACGTCTCCACCTGGGAACACTCCTGGGACCTGGTGCGCCGCGCCGACCACCCGGCCCTCGGCCTGTGCCTGGACAGCTTCCACGTGCTGTCGCGCACCGACCGGTTCGCCGGCATCGCCGACCTGCCCGGCGACCGGATCTTCTTCGTCCAGCTCGCCGACGCGCCCCGGCTCGACATGGACGTGCTGCAGTGGAGCCGGCACCACCGGCTGTTCCCGCTGCAGGGCGGGCTCGACCTGGCCGGGTTCACCCGCACCGTGCTGGCCTCGGGGTATGCCGGGCCGCTGTCGTTGGAGGTGTTCAACGACGTCTTCCGCCAGGCCGACCCGCACCGGACCGCGGTCGACGCCCGGCGCTCCCTGATCGCCCTGCAGGACGCGGTCGACACCCCTGGAGAGGCCGCCCTCGGAAACGCAGTGAGCACCGGCATCGCGTTCGCCGAGCTCGGTGTCGGTGACGACACCGACACCGGTCCCCAGCTCGAAACCCTGCTCACCGCGCTCGGCTTCACCCACACCGGCCAGCACCGCTCCAAACCGGTCCAGCTCTGGGAGCAGAACACCGCGCGCATCCTGCTGAACTCCGGCGTCCACGAGTCCGCGATCCACGCGTTCGCCTTGGAGAGCACCGATCCGGAAGCTGCCGCCCGCCGCGCCGCCCACCTGCTCGCCGCACCGCTGCCCCGCCGCCGCCGGCAGAGCGAAGCCGACCTCACCGCGATCGCCGCCCCGGATGGCACCGAGATCTTCTTCTGCCGCACCGCACCGCCCTCCTTGCCGGCCGCCGAAACCCGCACCACACCGCTCGGCGATTCCGCGCCGACCGCCGCAACCCGCACCACACCGCTCGGTCAGCACGGCTGGCTCGACGATTTCCTGCCGACCGGCGAGACCCCCGCGCCCACCACCGGCGTGACCGCGATCGATCACCTCTCCCTGGCGCAGCCGTTCGACCGTTACGACGAGGCCGCGCTCTTCTACCGCACCGTCCTGGGCCTGATCGGCGACGAGGCGAGCGAGTTCGCCGCCCCGTTCGGGCTGATCCGCACCCTCGCGATCCGCGACCCGGAGCGCCGGGTAAGGATCACCCTGAGCGTCCCGGTCCTGCGCCGCGGCGACTGGGCACCCGCCGTCCGCCACCCGCAGCACCTCACCCTGGCCACCGACGACCTGCCCCGGACCGCGTCCGCCCTGCGCAGCGCCGGTGTGCCGCTGCTCGCCATCCCCGGCAACTACTACGACGACCTGGACGCCCGGCTCACCCTGGACCCGCCCTTGCGCACCCGGATCCGCGACCTCGGCGCCATGTACGACGAGGACGCCCACGGCCACTACCTGCAACTGTTCACCCCCGTGATCGGCGGCCGGATCTTCCTCGAGATCGTCCAGCGGGTCGGCGGTTACCGCGGTTACGGCTTCGTCAACGACCCGGTCCGGATGGCCGCCCACCGCGAGCAGCGCCTGCACGCTCATAGTCCGAGATAGATCTTCCGCACCCGCGGGTCGTGGCGCAGCTGCGCGGACGTGCCGGTCATCGCGACCTCACCGTTCTCCACCACGAGGCAGCGGCTGGTGGCCTCGAAGGTCAGCTTCGCGTTCTGCTCGACGAGCAGCAGGCTCATTCCTTCGCCGCGCAGCCGCAACAGCACCGCGAGAATATCCTCGACGAGTTTCGGCGACAGCCCCATCGACGGCTCGTCGAGCAGCAGCAGCTTCGGCCGGGACATCAGCGCCCGGCCGATCGCCAGCATCTGCTGCTGCCCGCCGGAGAGCGCCCCGGCCAGCCGCCCGCGCATCTCGCCGAGCACCGGGAACAGCTCGTACACCTCGGCCAGGGTGGTGCGCGTCGCCGCGTTCCACGCGCGCGCGTATGCCCCGAGCAGCAGGTTCTTCTCGACGGGGAGTCCGGCGAAGACGTGCCGGCCCTCGGGGACGTAGCCGATACCGTGCCGCACCATGTTCCGCGCCGCGACCGTACTCAAATCGATGTCACCGAAGCGCAGCGAGGCGACCTGACGCGGCACCAACCCCATGATCGCCTTGAGGGTCGAGGTCTTCCCGGCGCCGTTCGCGCCGATCACCCCGACGGCTTCGCCGCCAGGAACATCAAAACCCAGATTTCGTACGGCGGAAACGCCCCCATAATGGACACTCAACCCCTCCACCACCAGCGTCACGTCGCGCTCACCTCCGGTAGGTCGCCCATCGAGTCACCGAGGTACGCCTCGATCACCGCCGGTGTCCGGGCCACCTGCGCCGGGGTGCCCTCGGCGATCACCCGGCCGCCGGCCAGCACGGTGACCCGCTCGCACAGCGACATCACCAGGCCCATGTTGTGCTCGATGACGATCACGGTGACGCCGCTGTCCCGGATCGAACGGACGATCTCGCTGAGCTGGCGGACCTCCTCGCCGTTGAGCCCGGCCGCCGGCTCGTCGAGCAGCAGCAACGCCGGTGCGGCGGCCACCGCCCGGGCGATCTCCACCCGTCGCTGGGTGCCGTACGGCAGCGCGCCCGGCGCCAGCCCGGCGAACTCGCTCAGCCCGAACCGGTCGATCACCTCCCGGGCCCGCCGATGCAGGTCCCGGTCCCGGCGCAGCACGCTGATCGGGCGCAACAGATACCGCCAGCTCTCCGCGGTGTGGCTGCGGTCGATGGCGACCAGGATGTTCTCCTGCACGGTGAGCGCGCCGAACAGCCGCAAATTCTGGAACGTGCGCGACATCCCGGCCCGCGCCAGCCGGTAGGGCGCGTGCGCGGTCATGTCCCGGCCGCGGAACTCGACCCGGCCACTCGTCGGCCGGTAGAGCCCGCTGATCACGTTGAACAGCGTGGTCTTGCCGGAGCCGTTCGGGCCGACCACGCCACGGATCTCGCCGGCCGGCACGTCGAGGGAGACGTCGTCGAGCGCTTTGAGCCCGCGGAACTGTTTGGTCACCCCCTGCACGCGCAGGATCGCCGGGGCGTCCGGGTCCGCGGCGGCGCTCATCTCGTACGGAACAAAGGGTTTCATGCGCGCGGGAACGCCGCGCCGGCCCCGCCTCCGGGCCACCGCATCCCTGATCCGGCTGGGCAGGCCGGCCAGGCCGGTCGGGGCGAACACCACGACCAGGACCACCACCGATCCGTACGCGATCTGGGCGATCGTCGGGTGATCGACAAGTGCTTCGCGGACCAGGGCCAGGCTGACCGCGCCGACCACGCAGCCGACCAGGCTCTGCCGGCCCCCGATGATCACCATGGCGAGCAGCAGGAACATGGTGGCGATGCTGAACGACTCCGGCGCCACATATTGGATCAGCCCCGCGTAGAGCACCCCGGCGACCCCGCCATACACGCTGGCCAGCAGGAACGCGGTCATCCGCAGGATCGGGACCTCGGCGCCGAGCGCTCCGGCGGCGAGGGCGTCGTCGCGCATGGCCCGCATCCGGCGGCCGAGGCTGGTCCGGACGATGAACTCGCCGAAGCCCAGTGCGACGACAAACGCGAACAGCTCCAGGTAGTAGTAGAGGTATTCGCTGGTCAGGTCGATGCCGGGGAGCGTCGGAACCGGAATCCCGGGTAACCCTTCGGCGCCGCCGCTGATCTCGGCGTTGGTCACCCAGCTGGTGAACGCGAGCGCCAGCCCGAGCGTGACGATGCCGAGATAGTGCGACTGGACGCGCAGCGCCGGCGTGCCGACCACCAGGCCGATCGCCATGGTGGCCAGCACGGCGAGCACGGCGGAGACCCAGAAGCCCAGGCCGGCGCGGGTGGTGAGGATCGCGGTGGCATACGCGCCGACGCCGAAGAACGCGACCTGCGCGAGGTTGACCTGCCCGGCGATGCCCATGGCCAGGCCGAGCCCGACCGCGAGGATCGCGAAGATCAGGATGACGTCGACGACGTGGATGGCGTAGGAGTCCAGGCCGTAGGGCAGCAGCCAGGCGGCGACTGCGGCGGCGGCCAGGATGGCGATGCGGGTCCTCATGCGCGGTGCGCCGGTCGTGCGCGGCGCCGCGGCCGGTGGAGTGCTCATGCCCGGTTCACCGTCCGCTCGCCGAAGACGCCGGTGGGGCGGATCATGATGATCACGGTGAAGACGACGAACGTGACCAGCTCGGAATAGCCCTGGAAGTGCCCGGCGGTGAACGCGTCGAGGATGCCGATCGCCAGCCCGCCGACGATCGCGCCCGGGATGCTGCCGAACCCGCCGAGGATCGCCGCGGCGAACCCCTTGATGCCGAGCGCGCCGCCGAGCGCCGGGCTGACGTAGAGCAGCGGCCCGACCAGGCCGCCGGCCAGCGCCGCGAGCCCGCCACCGATCATGAAGGCGATCGCGTTGGAGCGTCCCACGTGGATGCCGACCGCGGTGGCGGCCTCGTGGTCCATGGCCACGGCCTGCATCGCGGCGCCGCGTTTGGTGCGGGACAGGAACAGCACCAGCAGGATCGTCGCGGCCGCCGCGATGGCGAGCACGACCAGGTCGTAGGTGCGGATGCGCAGGCCGAACACGTCCAGCGGCGGCGACGGCACCGGTGAGGGCACCGCCCGGCCGGTGGCGCCCCAGATCGCGATCACCAGGGCGTCCAGCACGATGCCGAAGCCGATCGTGCCGATCAGCATCAAGTCGAAATCGCGGTTCTCCAGCGGGCGCAGCACCCGCTCGATGACCAGGCCGATCGCCCCGGTCAGCACGATGGCGATCGGCATCGCGAGCGCGAACGGCAATTCACTTGTGAGATACAGCGTCGAGGCCAGATAGGCGCCGACGGTCACCACGTTGCCGTGGGCGAAGTTGACCAGGCCCATGGTCCGGTAGACCAGCGAAAAGCCTAGCGCGACGAGGGCGTAGACGGCACCCAGGCTGACCCCGCCGATGATGGTCTGAAGGAAGACCTGCATGCGCTCAGCCCGCGGCGGCGACGAGTTTGCCGCCCTTGATGGTGCCGATCGAGGTGGCGAAGATACCGACCCCGGTCTGGTCGAAGGCGAACGAGCCGAGCAGGCCCTGGTACTTGGTGGCCCGGATCGCGTCGGCGAGTGCCTTGCCGGTGGCCACGTTGCTGGTCTTCAGGGCGGTGAGCATGATCTGCGTG
>NZ_LLZH01000332.1:0-43288 GCF_001509495.1 Actinoplanes awajinensis subsp. mycoplanecinus
AGCGCCTCCGCCCCCCTCGAGGTGACCACCAGCGCTTTTCCGTGCCCACCCACGGACGTCGCCCCGGAGGGCTTCGCGTTCGGGACGCGCCAGCGGCCTGCGGAGCCCGCAGGGGTCCCGGCGGGAGCGGCGGTCCGCACCCCGGCGGACGCACGACAAAAAGAATTTGATCTTGCTGATCATCACGCCGCGGCGGTTCCGTCACATCCATAGATGGTGTTGAGTGGATGGATGACTCCTCCGTTCCGGGCGGATCACGTCGGCAGCCTGCTCCGCCCGCCCCGCCTGCTCGAAGCCCGTGCCAAGAACCTGCCCGCCGCGGACCTGCGCGCGATCGAGGACGACGCGATCCGCGACGTGGTCCGCATGCAGCGCGACGTCGGCCTGCGCTCGGCCACCGACGGCGAGTTCCGCCGAACCGCCTGGCACATGGACTTCATCTACCGGCTCGGGGGCATCCGGCCGACCGACGAGAAGATCCAGGTGCATTTCCGGAACGCCGGGGGTGAGCTGGACTTCGAGGCCGCGGCCCTGGCGATCGACGAGCCGGTGCGGCTGACCGAGACCATCTTCGGTGACGACTTCGCGTTCCTGGCCGGCGTGGCCGGGCCGGACGTCACCGCCAAGCTGACCATCCCGTCGCCGAGCATGGTGCACTACCGGGGCGGGCGGGCCGCGATCGATCCGCTGGTCTACCCGGACGAGGAGTCGTTCTGGGCCGACCTGAGCGCCGCCTACGCCGACCAGGTCCGCCGGATCGCCGCGCTGGGCTGCCGTTACCTGCAGCTCGACGACACCAGCCTGGCCTATCTGAACGACCCGGAGCAGCGGCGTCAGCTCACCGAGCGCGGGGACGACGCCGAGCACCAGCATCTGCGTTACATCCGGCAGATCAACGCGGCGATCGCGGACCGGCCCGCCGAGCTGGCCGTCACCACGCACATGTGCCGGGGCAACTTCCGGTCCTCGTGGGCGGCCGAGGGCGGCTACGACTTCGTCGCCGAGGCCCTGTTCAGCGAGCTGGCCGTGGACGGTTTCTTCCTGGAGTACGACGACGACCGCTCCGGCGGGTTCGCCCCGCTCCGGTTCGTCCCGCCCGGCAAGCGGGTGGTGCTGGGCCTGGTCACCACGAAACGCGGCGCCCTGGAGTCGAAGGACACCCTGAAGCGCCGCATCGACGAGGCCGCCAAATATGTCCCCCTCGAGCAGCTCTGCCTCTCGCCGCAGTGCGGTTTCTCCTCGACCGTCGAGGGCAACACTCTTTCGTACGACCAGCAGGTCGCCAAGCTCGCGCTGATCGTGGAGACGGCGGCCGAGGTCTGGGGCTGAACCGCCCGCCCGGCCGGTCAGGCGGCCAGTGGCACGGAGGCGGGCGTGCCGGCCGAGGCGACCTGGTTGCGCCCGGCGTTCTTGGCGGCGTACAGCGCCCGGTCGGCGGCGAGCACCAGCTCGTCCACCGTCGGCACGCCGGGCATCCAGGCCATGCCGATCGAGACGGTGACCTGGGTCAGCTGGCCCTCCGTGACCGCGATCGGTGCGTTCGCCACGCCGCGCCGTACCCGTTCCGCGACGGCCAGGGCCACGTCCGGGTCGGTGGCCGGCAGTAGCACGGCGAACTCCTCGCCGCCGTAACGGGCTACCGTGTCGCCGGGGCGGACCAGTTCCCGCAGCCGGTGGGTGACCTCGACCAGCACCCGGTCACCGCCGCCGTGCCCGTACGTGTCGTTGACCTGCTTGAAGTGGTCGATGTCCAGCAGCAGCATGCTCAGCGGCTGACCGGAGCGGTGGGAGCGGGCCGCCTCGTTGGTGAGGGACTCCTCCAGGTAGCGGCGGCTGCGCAGCCCGGTCAGGCCGTCGGTGATCGCGGCTTGGCGCTGGGCCCGGACCAGCCCGGCCATCCGGGCCAGCACGAGCAGGAACAGCACGATGCACACCGCGGCGGCGGCGGCCACGTGGGGATGCCGGCCGGTGATGTACTGGATCAGCAGCGAGGCGGGCGCGGTCACCGCGGCCACCGCCAGCACGATCAGCCGGCCGGTGGTCGCGTCCGGCATGTCGGCGCTGGACCGCATGACGAGTTTCACCGCTGAGGGGTGGAGCACGGCGGCGGCGAACAGGTAGCCGGAGACCATCCAGACCGCGTCCAGGTAGTTGGCGATCTGGTAGGTGCCGTTCAGCGACTGGATGCTGTACAGGGTGTCGGCGCCGAGCACCAGGGCCAGGTAGACGCCGATCAGGCGGAGGGCGAAGCTGCGCGGTCCGGCGCCGAGCACCAGCCGGGCACCCACCATGATCAGCATCAGATCGCCGATCGGGTACGCGGCGGAGACCAGCTTGGTGACCGTCCCCGGGGTGACGCTGACGGTCGGCGCGATGACGTGCTCGAGCACCAGGTAACCGGCGCCGACAGCGACGATCGCGGCGTCGATGGCGCTGGCGCCGTCCCAGCCGGGGGTGCGCCGCCGGATGATCAGAAGCAGTCCGGCCGCCATCAGCGGGTACGCCATGAGGTAGCCGACGTCCGCGACGCTCGGGTACGCGACCTCGCTCTGCACCAGGGCCAGGAAGTAGAAAGTGACGTCACCGGCGACCCCGGCCAGGCCGGATCCGGCCAGCAGCAGCATGACCGGCCGCAGCGTCGGCTGCCGGCGCGCGGCCGCCAGGGCACACACCGCGAACGTGGCGTTGGCGCTGACGTAGAGGGCGACCTGCGCGCCGGGCCACAGCCCGAGGTGGACGAGCAGGTAATACACACCGATGACGACGGGTGCGACACCGAGGCACACCTGCCACGCCGCTACCCGCCTGATCCTCGCCCCATCCACGACCTGACTCATCCCGCAAGCCTCACCGGCCCGGGTGGCGATGCGGGGGCAGGCCGGGTGCGGTTCAGGTGCCGGTGGCCTCCATGACCGGCTCCAGGTGGGCCACCGGCTCGCCTCCCGATGGGCGGCCGCGACCGAAGACGAACGCCCGCTGGATCGCGAACCCCGCCGCGAACAGCGTCACCTCGGTCAGCACCTTGGCGACGGCCAGCGACCCGAGCGCGGTGTTCAGCCACTCCAGCACGACCACGTTCGCGCTCAGCGACGCCACCGCCAGCGCCGCATACCGGGGCGCTGCCCGCCGATGCGCCACCCCCTCCCCGAACACCGCCCGCCGGTTCACCGAGTAGTTCAGCGTCGCGCTGACCACCCGGGCCAGCACCGCCGACAGCACCAGCTGATCAGTAGCCGACACCAGCACCGCGAGCAGCGCCGCGTCCACCCCGAACGCCAGCAGCGACGACGCCGCGAACCCGAGCAGCGGCCGGTAGATCCGCACCGAGTCCTGCAACGGCCGGAAGTGCGACGACCTGTTCCCGTCCAGGTAGACCGTCGCGATGCCGACCTCCTCGATCGCCAGCCGGTCCCGGGCGGCGCGCAGCAGCAGCCGCAGCTCGTACTCGAAACGGTCGCCGGGCACCCGCCCCAGCCAGCCCAGCATCCGTGCCGGATAGCCCCGCAGACCGGTCTGCGTGTCCGTTACTGACAGGCCGGTGACCAGCCGGAACAGCACCCGTGTCGCGGCGTTCCCGAACCGGCTGCGGGCCGGCACCCGCCCGGTGAACCGGCGCACCCCGAGCACCATCGCGGCCGGGGTCACCCCGACCCGGGCCGCCACCGCCTCGATGTCCGCCGGCCGGTGCTGCCCATCGCTGTCCGCGCAGACCACGTCGTGGCCGGGGTAGGCGGCCGCGGCGTGCGCGAAACCGGTGCGCAGGGCGAAACCCTTACCCCGATTCCGGTCCAGGTGGATCACTTCGGCGCCGGCCATCCGCGCCTCTTCAAAGACCATGTCGTACGACGGACCGCTCCCGTCGTCCACCACCAGCACGTGATGCCGGTCCAGCTCGTGCACGAGGTCGGCCAGCCGTCCGTCCGGCTGGTACGCGGGGATCAGCACCAGCACGACTCAGCCCGCCACGTAGAGGATGTCGCTGGTCCCGCGCTCCTGGCCCTTGCCGAGCGGGTTGTTGACCAGCTGATCCTGGAACACCATCGCGGACGACCCGCCCCCGTCGATGTTGTACGCCAGCTCCGCCCCCCGATCCGCGAAGATCTGGGCGAACTCGGTCATCGTGACGCCCCGGCTGTACCCGCTGCTGCGCCCGTCCACCACCACCCAGAGCAGATGGTTCGCGGCGACCAGGCCGACACCGGTGCGCGGCTGGTTCCCCTGGATGGAGTGGTTGCCGAAGTTCGTGTCCACCTCGACGTCGTCGATCCCGCTGAGCACCGTGCCGCCCTCGACGAGTCCCGGCCCGAACGACAGCGTGTTCCACACGCCCGCCGCGAGCAGCTCGTCCGCGGTCGTAGTGGTCTCGTCGTACAGTTTCGCGGTCCCGTCGGCGTAGAACGCCAGCCCCTGCCGCGCGCCCGAGTCCCGGAACTTCACCCCGTTGCGAATGACGATCCCGGTGTCCCGGAACCCGTAGTAATCCCCGTTGATCGCCAGCACCGCATTGACGCTCTTCGCGATCACCGACGGATTCGCGACGATGTTCTCGCCGAATTCGTCGTTCGCGAACGCCGACCGCACGATGGTGGCGTCGGTGACCTGAACGTCCGCGACGACATACGTCACGGTGTCGCTGCCCGACCCGGTGGTCACCGTCTCGATCGAGATCTTCGCGGTGTCGCTGGTGTACGACGTCGCCGTGGCGGTCCCGTCACTGGCGGCCTGAGCTGCCACGACGGTGTCGGAGGCGAGGCTCGACGCGCTGCTCACCTCGACGTGGTCGACGACGTAGCGGTCCAGCGCCCAGGCGCCGCCACCGGCCACGGCGGCCAGCACACCCAGTCCGCCGCCCAGGAATCCGCGCCGGGAGAGCCGGCGTTTCGATGCGTTCTCAGTGGTCACAACAAGCAGTGAAGCCGCGCATCTTGTGCGTCATCTGTGCTGCGCCCGTCCACCCTCTGTCGACCACCGCCCGGTGCCCCTGACGCTCGCCGGACCCGTCGGCGGGGGAGAATGAAGCGCTCGGCACAGGGCCGGGCGGAAGGAAGTGGGACAGACCATGCAGCAGGTGCGGGCCCGGGTGGATCACGGCGTGGTCAGCGGCACGTTCAGCCTCGACGGGCAGACGTTCGACGTCGACAACAACGTGTGGGTGATCGGCGACGACACCGAGTGCGTGGTGATCGACGCCCCGCACGACGTGGACGCGATCCTGGCGATCGTCGGCGACCGGCGGGTCACCGCGATCGTCTGCACCCACGCCCACGACGACCACGTCCGGGTCGCGCCGGCCCTGCGCGAGCGGACCGGCGCGCCGATCCTGCTGCACCCGGCCGAGCGCCCGCTCTGGGAGCTCACCCACGGCACCGACGTCACCTGGGACAAGGACCTGGCCGACGGCGACCGCATCGAGATCGCCGGCAGCACGCTCACGGTCCTGCACACCCCGGGCCACGCTCCCGGCGCGGTCTGCCTGCACGCCCCCGACCTGGGCTGCGTCTTCACCGGCGACACCCTGTTCCAGGGCGGCCCGGGCGCCACCGGCCGCTCCTACTCCGACGCCGACCTGATCGTCGCCTCGATCCGCGCCCGCCTGCTCACCCTCCCGGCCGCCACGGTGGTCCACACCGGCCACGGCCCCGACACCACCATCGCCGCCGAGACCTCCTGACCGCCCCGGCCCGGCGCCCAGCCGCGCCCCAGGTCCGCCCCACTCACCACGCGGCACCGCAGCCGCCCCGGCCGCCGCGCGCCTCCCGGTCCTGGCTGGGCCTCAGGGGTGTCTCCGCGACGCGGAGACACCCCTGAGGCCCAGCCAGCCACCCGGAAGCACGCCGGTCAGCCGTCGACGGTGACCGTGGTGGGGTGGGTTTTCAGGAAGCCGGCGACGCGGTCGGTGGTGACGGCGGTGAAGAAGTCGCGGGTGGTGGCGGGGAGCTGTTCGCCGCGGTAGGCCTTGTTCTCGAAGAGCGGGCCGCCGGGCAGACCGATGGTGGTCATCTCCGTGAGGTGCAGGGTCTTCAGCTCGGTGGCCCAGTCGGCGAGGCTGTGGCCGCCGCCGAGGAAGGTCAGTGAGGTGCCGACCGTGGCGGTGACCTTCAGCAGGGTGGCCGGGCTGGTCAGGACGGTGCGCTTCAGCTTCTTGGCGAGGGCTTTGAGCATCTGCCGCTGGTGGCGCTGGCGGTCGTAGTCGGAGCGCGGCAGGCCGTAGCGCTGCCGCGCGTAGTCCAGCGCCTCCCACCCGCGGAAATGCACCGGCTTGGCGCTCTTCGGATAGACCTTCTGCGGCCCGGTGTAGGGGCGGTGGCAGTCGTCGTGTCCCGGGCACTGCCGGATCCGGTCCCGGGGCCGGCCATCCGGTTTGCGGTGCTCGGAGACGACGTTCTGATCGACCGGCATGCTCAGCCCGCCGACCGCGTCGACCAGCCGGGTGAAGCCGCGGAAGTTGAGCACCGCGCCCGCGTCGAACCGGGTGATCCCGGTGACCGCGCCGACCGTCCGGGCGAGCAGCTCGTAGCCTTGCGCCGCGCTGTACCGGCCGGGACCGACCCGGCTGCCCAGCGCCATCGCGGCGTTGATCTTGTCGCGGCGGGCCGCGGAGCCGGACGTCGGGAACGCCGGGATCGCCACGATCAGGTCGCGGGGCAGCGAGAACAGGTACGCGCCGGTGCGGTCGGCGGTCACGTGCGCCACGATGATCGAGTCGGCCAGCGGCGCGGTGTGGTCGTTGCGCGGGTCGATGCCGACCAGCAGGACGTTCAGCGGGCCGCGGATCGGTGCGGCGGCGTGCACGGCCCGCTCGGCGACGACGGCCGGGGCCAGCAGGAGACTGCCGAGGGCCAGCCCGAACCGGGCCCATTTCGCGACGGTGGCCACGTGCTCTTCTCCCTTGCGTCCGGTTCATGGCTGCAAGCGAATATTGCACTTTTTATGGCTGGAAACCCGGGTTATCCCGCAAAAAGGGCGGGCCGGGTCCGAAGAACCGGCCCGCCCCCGGGAGCTGATCAGTGGCCGCGCCCGCCACCGCCGCCACGGCCGGCCGGGGCCACGTCCGCGGTGACCGTGGCGACCTCGGTCGCGCCCAGCTTCCCGCCGGCCGCGAGCCCGCCGGTGCTGGTCCCGCTGGCCGTCCCGCCGGTGTGGACGGTGTACGACGAGCCACTCTTGATCTTCGAGGAGGAGTACACGACGTTCTGGATGGACTTGCTGGTCACGTACGTCGCGATCAGGTTCCCGTCGCTGTCCGCGATCTGGATCGTGGTGCCGGCCGCGACCGTGCTGTCCAGCGTCGCCGACAGCCAGCCCTGCTCCGAGTCGGTGCTCGGCGCGACCACCATGCCGGAGCTGCCGGCCGCCAGCAGCGTCCCGCCGCTGATGGTGAACGTCCCGTTGACGTCGAGGGCGCCGTTCCCGTTGCCCTCCGGCCCGTTCACCACGACCGTCCCGCCGGTGATCTCCGCGGTCCCGTTCGAGTCCAGCCCGTCACCGCCGGCGTCGATCACCAGGGTGCCGCCGTTGACGGTCACCTTGTACGGCCCGACCTCGTCGCCACCGCCACCCCCGCCGCCGAAGCCGCCACCGCCCTGGGTGTCCTCGGTGGTCCCGGTCCCGCCGGCGCCGTTGATGCCGTCGTCGCTGGAGACCACGTGCACGGTCCCGGAGTTGAGCACGAAGTCGGCCGCCTCCAGGCCCTCGTTCGACGCGGTCACCTCGACCGACCCGCCGTCGACGATCTCCTGGCCCTCGGCGTGCACCCCGTCGTCGCCGCTGGCCACGCTGACCGCCGCGCCGGTGAAGTGCACCGCCCCGTCGCTGTGGATCGCATCGTCGGCGGCGTCCACCGTGGTGGTGCCACCCTCGAGGACGGTGATCACGCCGGACTTCAGGCCCTTCGACGAGGTGTCGTCGGCGGCCTTGACGCTGTGGCCGCCGCCCGCCTTCACCACCAGGTCGCCGCCGGTGACCACGATGTCGGTGGCCGCGTCCACGCCGTCGCCGGTCGCGGTCAGCGCCACGGTCCCGGCCGCGATCGCCACGTACCCGGAGTCGGCGTCGTCGGCGTTGTCCGCCTTGATCCCGTCGCCGCCCGCGGTGACCGTGATCGTCCCGCCGTTGACGACGACGTAGTCCTTGCCGCGGATCCCGTCGTCCTTGGCCGTCACGGTGACCGTCCCGGACTGGATGACCAGGCCGTCCTTGCTGGTGATGCCGTCGTTGCCGTTGCCGGTCACGGTGAGTGTGCCGGTGCCGGTGACGTTCAGGTCGCCGGCGCTGAACAGGGCCGCGTTCACGTCCGCGTCGTCGGCGTAGGACGCGGCGTCGGCGAGGGTGCTGGTGGTCCCGTCGGCCAGCACCACGGTCAGCGCGTCGACGTCGGTGGCCGCGATCGCCGCCGTGGTCGAGCTGGTGATCGACGCGCCGTCCAGGATCAGGGTGACCGCGGCGTCCGGCGCGGTCACCACGATCTGCCCGTCGGTGAGCGTCCCGCTGATCCGGTACGTCCCGGCCGCCGTGATCGTCACGGTCGACCCGTCCACCGTGACCCCGTCCGCGTCGGAGCCGGCCGAGGTGCCGGAGAGCGTGATGGTGGCGGCCCCGTCGGTGCTCACGGCGGCGACGGCCGTCGCGGTCTTGTTCGCGGCGAGCACGGCGGCCGCCTTCTGGGTGCCGTCGACCGAGACGACGGCGGCGGCGGTGGTGCCGGTGGCGGCGTCGGTGGTGGAGCCGGTGCTGCTGGAGCAGCCGGCGAGCAGGGCGGCGGCCAGGGCGGCCGAGCTGACGGCGGCGACGAACTTCTTGCGCAGGTTCACGATGATTCCTCAAGGGAGAAGTGGCGGCGCAGCACGGGCTGCCAGCGGTTGGCGGGGAGGTCGGGGCGCAGCGCGGCGAGCCCGGTGGCGTACTTGGAGATCGAGCAGGGCCGGTGGTGCAGCCGCCAGAGCAGCCGATCAGCTTCGGACGCGGCGCCACCGGACTTGGTCTCCAGCACGGCCCGGTCCGGCATCCGGATCCGTGTGCCGTCCGGCAGCGACCAGCCCAGGTCGGTGTCGACGGTGACCCGGCTGCCGGTGCCCGGCAGGTAGAGCGTGTGCCGCCGGTAGCGGGTGATCAGAACCGGCCGGAAAGCGCTGCCGTCGACCGGGATGCCCGCGTCGGCCAGCACCCGCTCGAGGTGGGCGCGACCGTCCGGGCCCAGATCAAGACCATTTCCTTCGTACGAAATCCGCTCTTTGATCGTGGTCCCCCGCGAGCCCCGGGTCTTGACCTCGACGAAGTGCGTCCCGGTCTCCGCGTAGGTACGGATCCGGACCTTGAAGCGGCGGCGGCGGGAATGAGCGGCGCCCAGGTAACTGTCGAGTCCGGCGGTGTCGAAGTAGATCGACCGGTAGCCGAAGTCGCGCTGCCCGTCGATCTCCAGTGCCCGGACGTCCGGCGGCAGCCCGGCGAGCAGCCCGGGCAGCACCGACGCGGGCAGCAGGTACTTGCGGTCGACGCGGGTCAGCAGCTCGGCCGAGGCGACCAGGTGGTCCAGCGAGATCGGGGCGAAGGCGGTGATCATCCGACGCTCACCCGCTCCCGGGCGGTGGCCGGCGCCAGGTACCGGACCTCGACCAGCGTGCTGTCGTTGACCAGGTCCACCTGCTTGATCGACAGGTTGACCACGGTGCCGCCGAGCACCCGTTCCAGGTGCGCCCGCAGCGTGGTCTCGTCGGTGTGAGCGGCGTCCAGCCGGACGATCTGGAAACGGTGCCGCTTGAACAGTCCCGGGTGGTCGCCGAGCCAGAGCGCCGCGAGGATCAGCGCCATCAGCCCGCCGGTGATCGCGTCCAGGCCGCCGAGGCCGGGGAGCAGGCCCAGCGCGAGCGCCGCGAAGTAGTACGCCACCTCGGTCTGGCTGATCTCGTCGGACCGCAGCCGGATGATCGACAGGACGCCGAACAGGCCGAGCCCGAGGCCCGCGCCGACGTTCTCCGAGCCGAGCACGGTGGAGACGGCCAGCACGCCGATGTTCACCCCGAGGAACGCGGCGACCAGGTCGCGCCGATGGTGCCGGGGGAAGTAGACGCCGAAGGTCAGGACGGCGATCGCGACGAGGTCCGCAACGGCGGCGAGCAATGCGTTCACAAGGCTTCCTTCAGGCGAAGTTCATTTGATGTTCCCCATTGGGGGCCCCTCGCCTGGGCTGGACCTGTGCGTCGTCTGTTCCTGGTCTGAGAGACGGTGCTCTTAGAAAACCTTTACGGTTCGCCAAGCCGGTCCTTAGCCAGGGCGCCGAGATTTGATCCCATGACCGCCACCGCCGCGCCCGTCCTTCGCGCCGACCCCCGGACCACTCCGCGTTGGTATCCCGACGTGGGTGGCACCGCGGCCGCCTTCAGCCTGCTGATCGTCGTCGCGCTGTGGGTGGGCAACGGCGGCGTCCAGCAGCTCACCGGCGGCGGCGCGGAAGCGGTGTCCGCGGCCGGTCGGCTGACCGGGCTGCTCGCCTCCGACCTGCTGCTGCTCCAGGTGCTGCTGATGGCCCGGATCCCGCTGGTCGAGCGCGCGTTCGGTCAGGACCGGCTGGCCCGCTGGCACCGGTGGGCCGGGTTCACCTCGTTCTGGCTGATGGTCGTGCACATCGTGACGATCACGCTGGGCTACGCGGCGGCGGCGGACACCAACGCGTTCGCCGAGCTGTGGGACATGATCTGGACGTACCCCGGCATGCTGCTCGCCACGGCCGGCACCCTCGCGCTGGTCATGGTGGTGGCCACGTCGATCCGGGCGGCCCGCCGCAAACTGCGCTACGAGTCGTGGCACCTGCTGCACCTGTACGCGTACCTCGGCGTCGGCCTCGCGCTGCCGCACCAGCTCTGGACCGGCGCCGACTTCGTCGCCTCGGCGGCGTCCCGCACGTACTGGTGGACGCTGTACGGGGTCTCGGCCGGCGCCGTCCTGGTCTACCGGATCGGGCTGCCGGCCTGGCGCAACTGGCGGCACCGGCTGGTCGTCGACCGGGTGGTGCCGGAGGGCCCCGGACTGACCTCGGTCTACCTGAGCGGGCGACGGCTCGCCGAGCTGCCGGCCCGGGCCGGGCAGTTCTTCCAGTGGCGCTTCCTGGCCGGGCCGGGCTGGAGCCGGGCCAACCCGTACTCGCTCTCCGCCACGCCGCACGGCGAGCAGCTGCGGATCACCGTGAAGGACCTCGGTGACGGCAGCTCCCGGGTCGCGGGCCTGCGCCCCGGCACGAAGGTGCTGGTCGAAGGCCCGTACGGGAAGCTGACCGGCGAGTTCTACTCCGGTGGCCCGGTGGTGCTGATCGCCTGCGGGATCGGTGTCACCCCGCTGCTGTCGCTGCTCGGCGAGCTGCCCTACCGGGTGGGGGAGGCGACCCTGATCTACCGCGCGCGTACCGAAGCGGAACTGGCCTTCCGGGGCGAGCTGGAGTGGTTCGCCCGGCATCGCGGGGTACGGGTGGTGACCCTGCTCGGGCCGCGCGCCGACCGGCCGTCCTGGCTGCCCGCCGACCTGGCCGGACGTGCCGACTCGGAGGTGCTGCGGGAGATCGCGCCCGAGGTGGCCGCCGCACACGTGTACGTCTGCGGACCGGAGGCCTGGACCGCACCGGTCCGCGCCGCGGCCCTGGCCGCCGGGGTGCCCGCCGACCGGCTGCACACCGAACTGTTCGCCTGGTGAGTTTGAGAAAGGACGCCTCCATGCGCCGCATCACCCTGTGGATGCTCTCCACGGTCGCCGCTCTGGTGCTGATGTTCAGCTACCGGACCAGCACCAACAGCCCCGCGCCGGTCGCCGCCGCGGCGGTCGCCACCGGCAGCTCATCGGGTGGCACCTCGTCGGACGGCAGTTCGTCGAGCGGCACTTCGTCGGGTGGCGCCTCGTCGGACGGCGCCGGCGGGACCACTTACACCGGGTCGACGGCCTCCACCCGGTGGGGCGACGTCCAGGTGGCCATCACGGTCACCGACGGCAAGATCACCGCGGTCACCGTGCCGGTCTACCCCACCGAGAACCACCGGGACCAGGAGATCAACGCACGGGCCGTTCCGACGCTGGTCCAGGAGACCCTCGACGCGCAGAGCGCGAAGATCGACACCGTCTCCGGCGCGACCGTGACCAGCGACGGATACCTCCAGTCGCTGCAGTCCGCGCTCGACGCCGCCCACCTGTCCTGACCGTCGCCGGGGCTGGCAGGGTGGACGGCATGCGGATCCTGGTGGTGGAGGACGACGCGGCGGTGCGCGACTCGCTCGCGCGCACGCTGCGCTTCGAGGGATACCAGGTGGAGACGGTCGGCGACGGGCTGCAGGCCCTCGACGCGGTGCGTGCCGGCGAGCCGGACGCGCTGATCCTCGACGTCAGCATGCCGCGGATGGACGGGCTCGAGGCGTGCCGGCGGCTGCGCGCCGAGGGGGTGCTGCTGCCGGTGCTGATGCTCACCGCCCGGGACAGCGTCGGCGACCGGGTCGCCGGGCTGGACGCCGGCGCCGACGACTATCTGGTCAAACCGTTCGCCCTGCAGGAGCTGCTCGCGCGGATCCGGGCACTGCTGCGCCGCTCGGCGCTGACCGCGCCGATCGGCGGGCCGCCGGGGGAGGCGGAGGCGGGTGAGTGCCTGGTTTTCTCCGATGTACGGCTCAACCCCCGCACGCGCGAGGTCCAGCGCGGCGGGCGGTCACTGCGATTGACGCGTACGGAGTTCGACATCCTCGAGGTGTTCCTGCGCCACCCGCGTCAGGTGCTCACCCGGGCCGCGTTGTTCGAGCAGGTCTGGGGCTACGACTTCGGTGAGGGGTCGAACAGCCTGCACGTGTACCTCGGCTACCTGCGCCGCAAACTGGAGTCCGAGGGCGAGCCCCGGCTGCTGCACACCGTGCGGGGCGTCGGGTTCGTGGTCCGGGAGGAGCCGCTGTGAAGCTCGCACGCGGCCGGTGGTGGGAGGAGCCGCTGTGAAGGTCGCACCCGGCCGCTGGTGGCGCGCCCGTACCCTGCACGCCCGGTTGTCCCTGCTGGTCACCGGTGCGGTCGGGGCCGCCGTGCTGGTCGTCGCGACCGGCGCCTGGATCGCCGTCCGGGAGATTCAGCAGCACCAGGTCGCGCTCGAGTTGAGCAGCGACGCCGCCTCCATCGCGGCCAACCCGGCGCAGTGGCTGGCCACCGAGTCGTCGCGGACCCGGTCGCCCGGCGATCGCCCCGGCGGCGGCCGTGGCGGTGGCCGCCACGAGCGGGAGATCGGCCCGTGCTGGCAGATCCTGGACGCCACCGGCGCGGCCTCCGGCGGCAGCCGGACCACGCTGCCGGTCACCGACACTGCCCGGTCGATCGCCACCGGCGCCAGCGGCGCGGCCGTGCAGGAGAAGATCACGCTCGGCCCGGACGACTACCTGATGCTCACCCTGCCGCTGCCCGGCGGGGGAGCGGTCCAGGTCGGCATGGACGAGGACCCCAGCGACAAGGTGCTCGCCGCGTTCGCCGCCCTGCTCGCCCTCGGCTCCGCCGCCGGGATCGCCGGCGCGGCCTTCCTCGGCCGAACCGTCGCGCGCGCCGGCCTGGCCCCGGTCGAACGGCTCACCTCGGCCGTCGAGGACGTCGCGGTCACCCAGGACCTGGACCACCCGATCGACGTGCGCGGCGCCGACGAGATCGCCCGGCTGGGCCGCTCGGTCAACGCCATGCTGGCGGCCATCGACGCCTCCCGCCGAGCCCAGCGCACCCTGGTCGAGGACGCCGGCCACGAGCTGCGCACCCCGCTGACCAGCATCCGCACCAACGTCGAGCTGCTGCTCGAACTGGAACGCCGTCCCGAGCTGGCCCACCGGCTCCCCCCGGAAGACCGCGCCAAACTCCTGGCCGACCTGGACGCCCAGGTCCGCGAACTGGCCACGCTCACCACCGAGCTGGTCGAGCTGTCCCGGGAGGAAGCAGCCCGCGAAGCGGTCGAACCCCTCGACTTCGCCGACGTGGTCTCGGCCGCCCTGGACCGCGTCCGGATCCGCGCGCCCGGCATCACCTACGACGTGGTCCTGTCCCCGGCCCCGGTCCTCGGCCGCCCCGGCGAACTGGAACGCATGGTGGTGAACGTCCTGGACAACGCGGCCAAGTGGAGCCCACCCGGCGCCGCCGTCACGGTCCGGCTGTCCGCTGCCGAACCAGGCTGGACCGCGCTCACGGTCACGGACACCGGCCCCGGCATCGCCCCGGAGGACCTGCCCCACGTCTTCGACCGCTTCTACCGCGCGGCCGCGGCCCGCTCCATGCCCGGCTCCGGCCTGGGCCTGGCCATCGTCGCCCAGACCGCCCACCAACACGGCGGCACGGTCACCGCCGCCCCCGCCCCCACCAGCGGCACCACAGTCACCCTGCGCCTACCCACCTGACCCCCGCCGCGACCTGCGCGGGTACTTCCGCCGCGCTGCATCCACGCCCAACTCGCGCGAGAACTTTCGGCACGCCGCGCGCGCACAGCTTGCGTGGGGACTTTCGGCGCGCTGCGCACCCAAATTCCCCACGTTGTGTCTGGGGACGGCTTGTGTGGGGACTTTCGGCGCGCTGCGCACCCAAATTCCCCACGTGGTGTCTGGGCGCGGCTTGTGTGGGGACTTTCGGTGCGCTGGGTGCCCTAATTCCCCACGTTGTGTCTGGGGACGGTTTGTGTGGGGACTTTCGGTGCGCTGGACACCTGAATTCCCCACGCAACACCCGGGACGGGGTGGTTGGGTGACGGTGGAGTTCGGCTAATCCTGGCTTCCGAGCTGAGCGGCTTCGGAGCGACCCCGGCTGGACGCACCGCCGTTATACGTCCTTCATGACGGCCGTCGCGACCAGCCGGGTGAGCCCCGATGACGCCCAGCTCAGGGTGATCGAGACGGTGACCCTGAGCTCGCCGAGACCCCGGCTCGCTCGTCCCGGCCGTCAGCCGGGGCGGTATCGGTCCGCGCTGACTGATCGCGTGTATGTGCCGCCCACCGGTGGGCGGCAGGCGTCCGCACTGGCGGAACGCGTCCTGCTACCGCCCCAGGATGGGCGGCAGGAGCACCCGCGACCGGACCGCCGCCCCCGCCCCCGACCGATCGCGTGCCGCCACCGCCCTGCCCGCACCACGCGAGGTCTCCTACTGCCCCGCCGGCGTGCGGCGAGTGTTCTGCCGCCCCGCTGGCATGCGACGAGTGCTCCTGCCGTCTCGCCGGCATTCAGTGAGTGTTCTGCTGCCCACACCGCCTACGGCTGGCCGTCGGTGCCACCCGTCTCACCGGGGCTATCCAGGCTGCGTTACCTGACGAACGGCTGCGGCATTCCATGATCAACTTAGGCTGAGTGGCGTTGCGGCGCGCTCGGCTGGTGCTGGTGGTCCTTATGGCGGGTGGATGGGGGCCGTCAGGGCCAGCTCGTCGTGTCGGGCTGGTGCTGGTGGTTGCATCAGCGGCCTTGATACCACCGTGGACACCAGCTGGACGTGTCGGGCTGGTGCTGGTGGTCGTATCGGCGGCCTTGATACCACCGTGAGCACCAGCTGGGCCGGTCGCCCCACGGGCGCGGATGCTGCGTGGCTGGTGGTGTGCCGGGCTGTTCGCCGCTGCCGGCAACCCGGACGCGCTCGGCAGGCCCGCGGGGCTGTCGGCCTCAGCTGGCCATCGACCGTGAGTGGACGCGGCACGCAGCGTGCGAGGGAGAAGTCGGCCGGGGAGGAGGGTGCGGCCCGGGCTGGTTCTCGGGGGTGCAACGGGCGTTCTGCGTTCGCCCTTCAGGCGGGGCCGAAGTGGTCCATGCCGCGCAATGCCTCGATCACGCTGGCTATGTGTTCGCGCATCGCGCCCTCGGCGGCCTTGGGGTCGTGGTCGCGGATCGCCGCGATGATCCGCTCGTGCTGCGGCAGTGAGGTCTGCGGGCGGCCGGGCAGCAGCGACAGCATGTACTGGTGGCGGACCAGCTGGCCGCGCAGGGTCTCGACGATCCGGTCGGCCGTGCGGTGCTCCGCGATCTGGCGGATCAGCGCGTGGAGGCGGACGTTGAGGTCGCTGTAGCGGCGGTACTCGCCGGCCTCGACCGCGCGCCGCATCAGCACGCCGATCTCGTCCAGCTCGGTGGCCTGGTCGGGCTCGACCCGCTCGGCCGCGCGCGCCGCGATCAGGCCCTCGACCACCATCCGCACCTCGGTGATCTCGACGGCCTCGGCCATCGACACCTTGCGGACGTGCGCACCCCGGTTGCGTTGCACCTCGACCAGACCTTCGGCGGCGAGGTCCTGCAGGGCCGCCCGGACGTTGAACCGGCTCGCCTCGAGACGCTCGCAGAGCTGCGCCTCGACCAGGCGCTCGCCGGGCAGATATTCACCGCGGAGGATGGCGTCGCGCAGGGTGTCCCTGGCCTGGGTCGCCGTGCTCGGGGCGGTGACGCGCGCCGCTCGCCGGTCGGTGTCGTGATCAGACGCCATCTGTACTCGTCGACTTCCTGTCGTTGCTTGTGCCGGGCCCCTCATCATGCCGGAGCGATCCCGGACCGCGCAGCTCCGGGTGGATCGATGGGTGGATCGATCTGCGGGCCGATGTGCGGGCCGATGTGCGGATCGATGGGCGGGCCGTTGGACGGATCGGTGGGTGGGCCGATGGGTGGGCCGATGGGTGGGCCGTGGGCGGGTTGATGTGGGATCGATGAGCCGATCGATGCCCGGAAGTCTTCCCAGCGCTCACAGGATTGTCAACAATCATCGGCGCGGGTGACACTCGCGGTGGAGGGGGAGACGGCATGCTGGTTCGGTCCGGAGTCTCGGTGCTGGTGATCCGCAGTGGCACGGTTCAGGGGGCGTATTTCCGCGCCGGGGAGCTGCCCGCAGCCTTCGACGCGGGGGACGTGACGGCGGTGGTGGTGGGCCGGTCCGCGGAGCCGGGGGTGGATGTCCACTGCGAGTTCCCGGGTGGCGCGGCCGACCGGGCCGGGCTGCTGGCCGGGGCCGGAGTGTTCGCGCTGGAACGCGGGCTGGTGGCAGCGGGCGCCGGATCTGGGGTGGGAGCCGGGGCGGGTGATGGAGCCGGGTCGGTTCCGGTGCGGGTTCGGGTGGCGGAGACCGGTGTGGTGGTGACCGTCCACGTGCCGGACGTGCCGGGCGGGGGTTATGCGGGCGACACCGCGATCAGTGGCGTGCCGGGCACCGCGGCCCGGGTGCTGATCGAGTTCGCGGATGGCGCGGATGCCGCGCTGCTGCCGACCGGCCGGGTGGTCGACGACCTGGGCGGCGTGCCGGCCACGCTGATCGGTGCCGTCGCGCCGGCCAGCCTGATCGGCGGCGGCGTGCCGGCCACGCTGATCGGCGGCGGTGTGCCGGTGGTGCTGGTCGCGGCCGCCGTGCTCGGGGTGACCGGATACGAGACGCCGGCCCGCCTCGAGTACGACGACCGGCTCCGCGCCGCCCTCGAAGCGTTGCGGCTGCGAGCCGGCCGGCTGCTCGGGCTCGGCGCCGTGACGGATCGGGAGGTGCCGGAACTGTGCCTGGTGGCACCGCCGGTCGCCGGGGGAGGGCTGTGTGTCCGGATGGTCGTGCGTGGCCAGGTGCAGCCCGCGATCGGGTTCCGGTCCGCGCTGAGCGTGGCCGCGGCGGCCGCTCTGCCCGGCAGCGTGGCGGCCCAGATGAGCCGGCCGGCCAGGGTGGCGGGGCTGCGCACGGCGGCGACGGGGTTGCGCACGGGCGCGGGGGCGGTGCTGCGCATCGAGCACCCGACCGGCTTCCTCGACGTGCAGACCGGAGTGCCCGGCCGGCCCGGCGCCAACGCGGTCGTGACCACCGCCCGCCCGTTGCTGGACGGTCGGCTGCCTCGTCTCTGATCGCCCGTTGCTGGACGGCCGACTGCCATGCCGCCCCGGCTCTGACCGCCCGTTGCTGGACGGTCGGCTGCCCTGCCCGGCCCTGACCGCCTGCGCCCCGGGCTTGATCTGGCCGTTCCGGGGTGCCGCGCCGCCGGCATCCGGAATTCTGGAGGGCAACCCCCAGCCAGGAGGCGGGATGTCGAAGGCTCCGCGCATTCACCTCGAGCGTGACGGGACGATGCTGCTGGCCGGCCTGGCCGCGGTTATCACCGTCGTCGTCCTGGTGGTGGCGTTCGCCCCGCTGTCGCTGATCGCCGCCGCCCGGCTGAGCTGGCTCGCCTCGATCGCGTTCAGCGCCGGGACGCTGGTCGCGGCGCGGCGCCTGGTCCGGCGGCTGCGCCGGGGCGACCCGGCCCGCCGGTTCTGGTGGGCGATCTGCTTCAGCGCGGTGACCAGCGGCGTCGCCTACCTGGTGCAGTTCGTGACGGCCCACGGCCCGCAGCAGCTCGTGCTCGGGCCGGTCTCGGTCACGGTCGTCGGGGTGGGCACCGTCGTCGTGGTGGGTGTGCTGTCCACCTATCCGCTGCGGATCCGCTCCGGGCAGGAGCGGTTCTGCTTCTGGCTCGACATGGCCACCGTGATGATCTGTTCGACCGCGTTCGCCTGGTACTTCACCACCGTCGACGACTCGCCGCCGGGACTGCTGAACGTGCTGACCGGCCCGGTCGCCATGCTGGTGGCGGTGTTCGCGGTGGCGAAACTGCTGATCGCCGGGCGGCCGCCGTTCGGGCCGTACACCGGGTTGCTGGGCGCTGCGGCGGCGGTGATCGGCGGTGTCATCGGGGTCTGGGCCCCGTCCGCGGTGGCCGGCGGGACCGGCCACGCGATGCTGGCGGTGAGCGCGGTCGGCGACTCCCTGATGACGGCGGCGATCTGGCTGCAGTGGTTGCAACCGGAACGGGACGCCGTGGACCCGCACCGGCCCCGCCGGCCGTACAGCGTGCTGCCGTACCTGGCGGTGGCGTGCACGTTCGTGCTGCTGGTCCGGGTGTCGGTGGACCGCGGGATGGACGCGCAGTCGATCGCGGTGCTGGCCGGTGCGAGCCTGAGCACGGCCGTGGTGGTGATGCGGCAGGTGGCGTCGTTCGCCGACAACGCCCGGCTGCTCCGCGAGCTGGACGTCACGGTGGCCGAGCTGCGGGAGACCGGGTCGGTGCTGCGCGGCGCGCTCGCCGAACGGGACGCGCTCGCCGAGCGGCTCCACGATCTTGCCTATCAGGACAGTCTGACCGGGCTGGCGAACCGGGCGCTGTTCCACGAGCGGCTGGCCGAGGCGTTCCGGAACAGCGCCGCCGCGGACCGGGACAGCGCCACCGCTTTCCGGGACAGCGCCGCCGCGGATCGGGACAGGGCCGCTGCGGACCGGGACAGCGCCGCCGGGGACCGGCCGGTTGCGGTGATGCTGCTCGATCTGGACAAGTTCAAGCCGATCAACGACGACTACGGGCACGCGGCCGGCGACGCGCTGCTCCGGCACGTCGCCGGGCGGCTGCGGTCCTGCCTGCGGGAGACCGACACCATCGCCCGGCTCGGCGGGGACGAGTTCGCGGTGCTGCTGGCCGACCCGCTCGCCGAGGACCTGGCCGCGCTGGCCGAGCGGGTGGTGGTCGCCGTCCGGCAGCCGTGCCTCGTCGACGGCGTCGAGCTGGCGGTCGGCGCGAGCGTGGGCACCGCGCTGGCCCGGGCCGGCGACAGCGATCCTGACCTGCTGCTGCGCAGCGCCGACGCGGCGATGTACGCGGTGAAGAACGGCAGCCGGTCCGCGCCCCGGTGATCCGAGGCGCCGGGGGGATGCGGTTGTATACCAAGGTCGAGGCGACCGCTGCAGAGAGGCGAGGAATGATGGCTGACGAGACCATCGGGATCGTGGGCGCCGGCATCGTCGGGCTGGCGATCGGCCGGGAGATCACCCTGCGGCGGCCGGGCACCCGGGTCGTGGTGCTGGAGAAGGAGGACGCCGTCGCCCAGCACCAGACCGGGCACAACTCCGGGGTGGTGCACGCCGGCATCTACTACCCGCCGGGCAGCCTGAAGGCGCAGTTGTGCACGCGCGGGCGGTCGCTGCTCAAGGAATACTGCCAGGACCGCACGATTGCGTACGACGAGTGCGGCAAGCTGGTGGTCGCGGTCCGGGTCGACGAGATGGCCCGGCTCGACGCCCTGGAGAAGCGGGCCCGGGAGAACGAGGTGCCCGGGCTGCGCCGGGTCGACCACACCGAGATCCGCGAGATCGAGCCGCACGCCGCCGGCCTGGCCGCGCTGCACTCGCCGGAGACCGCGATCACCGACTTCCCGCGGATCGCGCGCTCGTTCGCCGACGACATCGTCGCCGCCGGTGGTGAGGTCCGGCTGAGCTGGCCGGTCGACGGCATCACGACGCACGCCGGGAAGACCGAGATCACCTCGGGTGACCGCCGCGTGGTGGTCGACCAGCTGATCGTCTGCGCCGGCATCCACAGCGACCAGGTCGCTAAGCTCGCCGGTGACCGTCCGGAACCGATCATCGTCCCGTTCCGCGGCGAGTACATGCGGGTCAAGCCGGAGAAGGCCGGCCTGGTGCGCGGCATGATCTACCCGGTACCGGACCCGCGGTACCCGTTCCTCGGTGTGCACTTCACCCGGCGGGTCACCGGCGTGGTCGAGGTCGGCCCGAACGCGGTGCTGGCCACCGCCCGGGAGGGCTACCGGCGTTCCGACCTGTCGCTGCGTGACCTGGCCGGGATCGCCGCCTGGCCGGGCAGCTGGAAGATGGCCCGCCAGCACTGGCGCACCGGGATCAAGGAGGTCCGCGGCTCGCTCTCCAAGAGCAGCTACATGGCCGAGGCGATGCAGTACGTCCCGGAGATCCACGCGTCCGATGTGTACCGGTCCGGCGCCGGGGTGCGCGCCCAGGCGCTGGACCGCGACGGCAGCCTCGTCGACGACTTCCGGATCCACCGGCTCGGCCCGATCACGGCGGTCCGCAACGCGCCCTCACCGGCGGCGACGTCGTCGCTGGCGATCGCGGAGCACGTGGTGGCCGCGCACTTCGGGTGACGGGGTTTTTCCGTGCCCACCCACGGACGTCGCCCCGGAGGGCTCCGCGTTCTGGCCGCGCCAGCGGCCTGCGGAGCCCGCAGGGGTCCCGGCGGGAGCGACGATCTGTACCCCGGCGGACGCACGAAAAAAAGGATCTTGTCCTTGAAAAAGGTCAGGCGGTGACCGATACGTCCGGGGTGCGTTTGCGGGCGGCCGGGACCACCAGCGGCGTGCCGGTCTCCGGATCGTCGATGACCCGGCAGGGCAGGCCGAAGACGTCCTCGACGAGTTCCGCGGTCAGCACCTCGCCGGGCACGCCGGACTTGGCGACCTTCCCGCCGCGCATGGCGATCAGGTGGGTGGCGTAGCGGGCCGCGTGGTTCAGGTCGTGCAGCACCGCGACGAGCGTGCGGCCCTGGCGTTCGTGCAGCTCGGCACAGAGGTCGAGCACCTCGATCTGGTGCGCGATGTCGAGGTACGTGGTCGGCTCGTCGAGGAGCAGCAGCGGGGTCTGCTGTGCCAGCGCCATGGCGATCCAGACCCGCTGCCGCTGGCCGCCGGAGAGCTCGTCGACGTTGCGGCCGGCCAGGTCGCCGACGCCGGTCGCGGCCATCGACTCGGTGACCACCTGCTCGTCCTGCGCGGACCAGCGGCGCAGCAGGCCCTGGTGCGGGTAGCGGCCGCGGGCCACCAGCTCGGCCACGGTGATCCCGTCCGGCGCGGTCGACGACTGCGGCAGCAGGCCGAGCGTCCTGGCGACCGTCCGGGTGGGCAGGGTGTGCACGTCGCTGCCGTCCAGCAGAACCGTGCCGACGGTCGGCTTGAGCAGCCGGGACAGCGCCCGGAGCAGGGTCGACTTGCCGCACGCGTTCGGCCCGATGATCACGGTGAACGAGCCGTCCGGGATCTCGACGCTGAGGTCCTCGGCGATGACCCGCTTGTCGTAGGCCAGCGTCATCCCGGTACCGCTGAGTCGGGTCATCTCTGCTCCTGCTCGTCGAGGTCGTTCATCAGATCCGTCCCGCCTTGCGCTCCGTGACCAGCAGCCAGACGAGGTAACCGCCGCCCAGCACACCGGTGACCACACCCACCGGGATCGGATAGCCGGAGTGCATGGCCAGCCAGTCCGCGCCGACGGTGAGCAACCCGCCGATCGCCATCGACGGCAGCAGGTTCGGGCCGGGCGCGCGGGTGACCCGCCTGGCGATGTTCGGTGCGATCAGCGCGACGAACTGCACCGGACCGGCGGCCGCCGCGGCACACGCCACCACGATCGCGGCGACCAGCAGCGCGACGGTGCGCAGCCGCTTCACCGGCACGCCCAGCCCGGCCGCGATGTCGTCGCCCATCTCCAGCATCCGCAGGCCAGGACCACAGATCACAACCAGCAGGGGTACGGCGATGAGCAGCACCCCGAGCAGCGGGAGCGCCTCCTCCCAGCCCCGGCCGTCGAAGCTGCCGGTGAGCCAGAGCATGGCCCGGGCGTTCTCCATCTGCACGCCCTTGGTCAGCAGATACCCGCTGATCCCGTTGAGGATCGCGGTCATCCCGACGCCGATCAGGATGAACCGGTACCCGTGCAACCCGCGCCGGCCGCCGATCAGCTGGATCAGCAGCGCCACGCCGATGCCACCGGCCACCGCGGCCAGGGAGAGCTGGGTGCTGGTGCCGCCGAGGATCACCACGGCCAGCGCGGCGGTGCCCGCGCCGCTGGTGATACCGAGCACGTCCGGGCTGCCCAGCGGGTTGCGCACCAGCGACTGGAAGACCGCGCCGCCGGCCGCCAGGGCCATCCCGACCAGGATCGCGGTGATTACCCGGGGCAGGCGCAGCTCGTTGACGATGAACGCCTGGGCGACGGTGCCCCGGCCGAACAGGGTCCGCACCACGTCACCGGCGGCGATCGGATAGTCGCCGGTGCCCAGCGTGAGCACGGCCACCGCGGCCATCCCGACCAGGGCGACGACACCGACGACCGCGGCGCGGGGGCGCGTGACGGCGTTCATTTGGCCACTCGCACCAGGTAGAGGAACAGGGGGCCGCCGAGCACCGCGGTGACCACGCCGACCTGCAGCTCACCGGGGCTGCCCAGCACCCGGCCGAGCACGTCCGCGCCGACCAGCAGCACCGGCGAGAGCACCGCCGTGTAGGGCAGCATCCAGCGCAGGTCCGGCCCGGTGAACGGGCGGACCAGGTGCGGGATCAGCAGGCCGACGAAGACGATCGGGCCGCACGCCGCAGTGGCCGCGCCGCAGAGCAGGGTGACCGCCACGATCACCATGACCCGGATCAGGCCGGGCCGGGCGCCGAGCGCGCTGGCCGCGTCGTCACCGAGCGACAGCGCGTTGAGCGGGCGGGCGCAGGCCAGCGCGACCAGCACGCCGGCCGCGATGAACGGCAGCACCCGCCGGATCGTGCCGAAGTCCGCGCTGGCCAGTGAGCCGACCGTCCAGAACCGCATCTTCTCGATCGAGGCGGTGTCCGCCAGCATGATCGCGCTCACGTACGAGTACAGCGTCGCGTTCAGCGCCGCCCCGGCCAGCGCCAGCCGTGCCGGGGTGGCCGCCCGGCCGCCACCGACCGCGTAGACCAGCGCCGTGACGATCGCGGCGCCGAGCAGGGCGAACCAGACGTACCCGGAGAACGTGCCGATGCCCAGGAACACCGCGGCGCTGGCCACCGCGGCCGAGGCGCCCGCGTTGATGCCGAGCAGGCCGGGGTCGGCGAGCGGGTTACGGGTCAGCGCCTGCATGATCGCGCCGGCCAGGCCGAGGGCGACCCCGACGATCAGGCCCTGCAGCGTCCGCGGCAGCCGCATCTCGTGCACGATCCGGTAGTACGGCGAGCCGGAGTCGACGAGCCCGGCCCACACCTCGCCGGGGGACAGGAAACGCGCGCCGAACCCGATGCCGAGCACCAGGACGGCGGCGAGCACCACGAGGGCGATCAGCAGCCCGGCCAGCCGGGCCGAGCGCCGGGACGCCGCCGGCGGCGCGGGGCTGACCCGCTGCTCAGTAAGGGTGTCGATGGTGGACAGTGGTGGGCTCCCGGCAGAATTCGGCGGATCCTGTTGACGCGCGTTCGGCTCGTTAGGTTAGCCTAACCATCCACGCGGTCGAGTGACCGGTCTGCTGTCCTGCGAAAGATGTGAGCATGTCATTTTCCTCCCTGCCCCTGTCCCGTCGTGGCCTGCTCGCGGCCGGTGGCGCCGTCGCCGCCGGCGCAGTCCTGAGCGCGTGTGGCGGTAAGGACGACGACACGTCCACGCCGGCCGCCTCGGCCACCGCCGCCGGCCCGTGGACCTTCACCGACGACCAGCCCAAGGAGCTGAAGGCGGACAAGTCCCCGTCGAAGATCGTCGCGTTCACCGGCACCGCCGCCGCGCTGGTCGACCTGGGCCTCCAGGACAAGATCGTCGGCGTCTTCGGCGAGACCAAGAAGGCCGACGGCACCGCCGAGGCGCAGGCCGGCTCGCTGGACATCAGCAAGGTCGAGATCGTCGGCAACGCGTGGGGCGAGTTCTCCGTCGAGAAGTACGCCGCGCTCACCCCGGACCTGCTGGTCACCCACCAGTTCGACCCGGGCGCGTACTGGTACGTCCCGGACGAGTCGAAGGACAAGATCCTCGCGGTCGCCCCGTCGGCCCTGATCACCGTCGGCCGGGTGCCGCTGAACAAGCCGATCGAGCGCTACGCCGAGCTGGCCGAGTCGCTGGGCGCCGACCTGAACTCGGCGACGAACACCGCGGCCAAGGCCCGCTTCGAGAAGGCCGCCACCGACCTGTCCGCCGCCGCCAAGGCGTCCGGTGGCCTCAAGGTGCTGTTCGGCTCCGGCGCCGCGGACATCTTCTACGTGTCCAGCGCCGCGGTCAGCACCGACCTGATGTACTTCAAGGAGCTCGGCGTCGACCTGATCATGCCCGAGGTCAAGGGTGCCGACTACTACGAGTCGCTGAGCTGGGAGAACGCCGACAAGTACCAGGCCGACGTGATCTTCCTGGACGCCCGCACCGGCACCCTGCAGCCGAAGGACCTGACCTCGAAGCCGTCCTGGAACGCGCTGCCCGCGGTCAAGGCCAACCAGATCTTCCCGTGGCAGGCCGTCCCGATCTTCTCCTGGAACGGCGCTGCCCCGCTGCTCGAGGCGATCACCGCCGCGATCACGAAGTCCAAGAAGGTCGTCTGACCTTCCGTTGTGGCCTTTTGATCGACCGCTTTTTTGATCGACCTTTTGATCGACCGCTTTTGATCGACCGCTTTTGATCGACCGCCGCCGGTGCTGTCAGCCGGCGGCGGTTGCTCGTTCCACCACGTCTCCGGACCAGCGCACCGCCCCCCGGTCGGCCAGGTAGCGGACGTGCGCCATGGTTTCGGCGATCGCGCCGACCCGCATCGGCCCGATCTCCGCCCACGGCCGTGACCAGGTCAGGTTCGCGGCCAGCTGCCAGATCGTCGGGCTGCCCAGCCTCTCCACGGCCGCCACGATCTCCTCGCAGCGCAACTCGTGATGCGCGCGCAACCGGCGGGACCGGGCCGCGATGCCCCGGAACCGGTACTCGTGCGCGGGCAGCGCCTCCAGCTCGTCGTACGCGGCCACCTTCGCCAGGGATTCCAGGAACGCGGCGAGCGGCGACGAACCGGGCCGTTGCAGACCGATGTTCGGGCTGATCCGCGGGAGCAGATGATCGCCGGTGAGCAGCACCCCGGCGTCCGCGTCGAGGAGGCAGATGTGGCCCGGCGTGTGCCCGGGCGTCCACACCGTGCGCAGATCTCGCCCCTTCACCGGCACCGGATCACCGTCCTCGAGCAACACGTCCGGCTGGGCCGGATCGGACAGTCGATGCTGCCCGATCGTGCCGGCCAACCCGGCGATCTCGTCCTCCGGCACGTGGTGCGCCCGCAGCCAGCCGTCGGCGGGACCGTGCGGTTGCAGCGCGTCCCGCTCGGCCGGGTGCATGGCCACCCAGGTGCCGGCGCTCTGCAGCCTCGCCGAGAGTCCATGGTGGTCGGAGTGGACGTGAGTGACCACGACGCCGAGCACGTCTTCCTGCTTTGCACCCGCGGCGACCAGGCCTGCTTGCAGCGCGGCCCAGCCTTCGTCACTGTCCCAGCCCGGGTCGACCACGACCAGGCCGTCGTCGCCGGGGATCAGGTAGGACAGGGTGTAACGCAGCGGACTCCGCGGAATCGGCACCGGCACCGACCAGATCCCCCCGGCCAGCCGCTCGGTCGGCGGCAGCACACCGGCGGCCCAGGCCGCCTGCTGACCGATCCCGGTCACGACAATCTCGTCGGCGGCCATCCGAACCCCATTTCCCAGACGATCCCCGTCCAGGAACCAGCCCCATCCTGACACCCCGCCCCGAGCACCCACCCGCACCCCACGCCCATGGTGATCTCCCGTGGAGCCGTGGAGCCGTGGAGCCGCGTAGCCGTGGCCCGACCGGGCCGTGGCGCGCTGCCCGAGCCTCCGCCTACCCGCCGCGGTTGCTGCCCGAACCCATAACGGCCGCCAGAACCAGCCCGCCGTGCCGAGCTGGTCCTGGCAGCCGTTATGGGGGGCTCATTTGGGCCGTGGTAACCAGCTGGGTGTGCCGGGCTGGTTCTGGCAGCCGTTATGGCGGATTGATAACGGCCGCAGTAGCCAGCTGGGCATGCCGCAATGCCGCTCAGCTCTATTTGATCTCGGTGGGGCTCTGCGGTTTTGGGGTGGTCCCCGATGTGTTCGGGTGCAGGTGGTAGGGGTGTTGTCGCGGGCCGGGTTGTCCAGTCGCTCGGTGTTGTTGTAACGGTCGGCGTGGGTGATCGATGCCGGTGGGGCGGTGGCAGTCCGCGTTCGGCGTCGGTGGGGCGGCAGGGGTCCGCGTTCGGCGTTGGTGGGGCGGCCGGGTTCGCGCTTGGCGTTGGTGGGGCGGCTGGAGTCCGCGCTCGGTACCGGTGGGGCGGCGGGGGTCCGCGCTTGGCGTTGGAGGGGCGGCAGGGGTCCGCGGTGGGTCGGGTTCGGGGCGGTGGCGGTCCGCGGTCGGGTTGTGCGTGCGGTTACCGCCCCCAGGTGGGCGGTAGCCGCACGCGATCTGGCATTGCGGACTCTCACCGCCCTGCCCAGCAGTGGCAGGTACATCCGAGCGGGCACGTGCACCCCCGCCGCCCACAGGGTGATCGAGGGGCGACCAGCCGACGATCATCGTGCACGACGCTCCCCGGACAGTCACCGTGTTCACCCCCGGCCGGGGCCGGTTACACCCCGGCCGCGAGCGCACGGCCGCGTACTCGCCGGCAGCCGGTCACCCGTGCCACCGCCCAGACCGGGATGACCTCGCGGGCCGGGCGGTTCCGGCCGCCACCCGGCCAATCAAGATCAACTTAAGTTAAGTGGCATTTGGGTCATGCCGGGCTGGTCCAGATGGCCGATTGGCTGGTAGCGGTGGTCAGGTATTGGGGCTGTCGGCCACCTCCTGGGACAGTCTCGGCCAATTCCCGGGACAATCGCGCCCACCGCCGGCCCCGGCTGGCGAGACGAACCGTGACCCGACGCGAGTGCCGCCTGGCAAGCCAGCCCCGACCACCGAACACCGGAACCCGACCGGCGCAACCCCACCGGCTGGCTCCCAGGGGTGTGACCGGGCCGCGGAGGCACCCCTGGAAACCAGCCGCCCGAACCGCGCGCCGCCTGAACCGCGCGCCGCCTGAACCGCGCGCCGCCTGAACCGCGCGCCGCCTGAACCGCGCGCCGCCTGAACCGCGCGCCGCCTGAACCGCGCGCCGCCCGAGCCGCGCGCCGCCCGAGCCGCGCGCCGCCCGGGCGGCGCGCCGCGCGAGCTGCGGACCCCGGTCGTGCCGTGCCGCTGTCGCGCCGCGCTATGCCGCGCCGGACCGGGCCATCTCGAGCCCGGCCAGGCCGGGCTGGGTCAGGTGGCGGGTGAAGAAGTGGGTGGCGTCCTCGGTCTCCGCGCGCGGAACCTCCCCGTGATCACCCGGGTTCGCGTGCAGGGTCTTCTCCGCCGAGCCCAGCGCGTCGAACAACGCCAGCGCCTCCTCCCGAGGCACCAACCGGTCATCCCACTGCACCAGGAACTGCACCGGCACAGCGACCCGCCCCGCCACCTCGGCCAGCCCACCCAAACCAGCCACCCCAGGAACGCCACCCGCGCCCGGCACACCGGGCACGCCACCCGCTCCGGGCACGCCTGCCGCTCCAGGCAGGCCGGCCGTTCCGGGCACGCCAGGCGCGCCGGCTGCGCCGCCTGGGATCGGGACCCCGGCCAGGCCGAGGACCGCTGCCCGCACCCGACCGTCGGCGGCCACGAACGGCAGGCCCAGACCACAGCCCATCGACACCCCGCGGTACCCGACCGGGCCCTCCCCGACGTACCGGAAAAGCTCGGTGACCACCGCCTGCCATTCCGGCACCGCCTGCCGTGCCAGCTCGGCGTGCAGGGCCGTGAAGCGCGCCGCGACGTCCTCACCCGCCTGCATCGCGGCCCGGTTCTCCGCGGTGACCCGGACGAAGCCGGCGCTCTTCGGACGGTCGCCGTGATGCGGGGCGTCGACCGCGACCACCGCGAACCCGGCGGCCACGAACCGCCGCGCGGGACCGGTCACGCCCGGAGCCAGCTTGTGCTGGCCACCGCCGTGTCCGAGGACGATCAGCGGCCAGGGCCCGGGTACGTGCTCCGGAGTCCACAGCACACCGGGGATGTCGTCGAGAGTGAACGATGCCCCGTCGGCGGACATCGGGGAAGTGAAACGCATGGCTGAGCCTTTCGGGTGCCTTGCGGGCGCTCCCTAGGCCGTGCGGGAGAGGGAGGCCCGAGCAGTCACAACGTTGATCGGTCTCACCTCCTCGTTCCGCAGTGGTGCACAGCGCGCCGAAGTTATCACACCACCGGGCGGTCCTTCCTCGGGAGCGCGGCGACGATCGTGTCGTAGGAGGCGTCGACGGCTTCCAGGAGCTCGTCGTCCGGGATGGCGCCGGTCAGCCGCAGCGTGTTCCACCCGTGCCGGCCGATGTAGGCGCTCGCCGTGGCGTCCTCCGGGAACCGGGTCAGCCACTCGTCGGCCTGGTCGCGCCCCTTGCCGCACTTCACCCCGACGGTCGTGCCGGTGCTGCCGAGGAACGCGAAGATCTTCGGGCCGACCTTGACCACGGTGTCGTTCTCCCACGGCTGGTCCGGCCAGGCGCCGGGCTTGGCGAGACAGTGCTTCAGCAGTTCATCCCCGTCCATGGTTCCGGCTTACGCCATCCGGGCGGCCGAGGCAACCCGACCAACCTCGCAAAAGGTCGAAAACCTAACAAGAAATACTTTACCGTTGGTTTCATGAGCAGTGACCGCCCGATCTTCGTCGTCGGTTGCCCGCGCTCCGGCACCACAATGCTGCAGCTCATGCTGCACGCGCACCCGCGGATCGCGTTGCCGCCGGAGAGCCGGTTCCTGCTCACCGCGTACCGGCGGCGGCACGAGTTCGGCGACCTGCGCGATCCGGGCCGGCACGCCGCCCTGGCGCGGTCGATCGTGAACTCGCCGCAGTTCGAGGACCTCGGCCTGGACCGGGCGGAGACGATCGCGGCGATCACCGCGGCGCCGCCGACGCTCGGGTCCGCGGTGGGCACGGTTTTTCAGCGGTACGCGGAGCGGTTCGGCAAACCGCGCTGGGGCGACAAACGTCCCGCCTACCTGCGGCACCTGCCGGTGATCCGGCGGCTCTTCCCGGACGCCCAGATCATCACGATCATGCGCGACGGCCGGGACTGTGTGGCCTCGCTGAAGGACACCCCGTGGCCGCCGCACGACCTGGCCACGATGATCGACCACTGGGCCCGGTCGGCCGACGCCGCGCTGACCGCCGCCCGCCGGTACCCGGCCGACGTGCACCACCAGATCCGGTACGAGGACCTGGTCGCCGACCCGGAGCACCACCTGCGCGCGATCTGCCGGTTCCTCGGCGAGGAGTACGACCCGGCCATGACCCACCCGTGCGAGCAGGCCCGCGAGGTGGTCCCGGAGTACAAGACCTGGCACAGCCTGACCCGCGAGCAGGTCACCGCGGCCCGGGTGAGCAGCTGGCAGACCCGGCTCGACGAGGCCGAGGTGCGCCGCTGCGAGGCGGTCTTCGGCGATCGGCTGGCCCGGTTCGGTTACCAGGCGAGTGCGGTCCCGCGATCCACCCCGGCGGTCCGCGCCACCCGGGCCTGGCTCGGGCTGCGGCACCGGCTGACCCCGGCCCGTATGGTCGCCGAGGACTGCTGGGGCGCGCTGCGGTCCGGCAGCCGCGGCCCGGCCCTGGCCGCCCGCCTCACCACCACCGAACGCGCCTACGACCGATCCTGACCGCCGGCCGTCCGGCTCACCCGCCACCGAACGCGCCTACGACCGATCCTGACCGCCGGCCGCCCGGCTCACCCACCGCCGGGCGCGCCCGCGTCCGATCCTGATCGCCGAGGTGCCCGCCGAAATCCGGTTGCCGGGCGGGGCCGGGTCGTGGAGGGTCACCGGGTGACCGACGCGCCGGAAGTGTCCCGATCATCGTTGCCGATCCGCCCGCTGATCCCGGCCGAGCTGGTGGAACGGCTGATCGCCGAGCAGTTCCCGCGCTGGGCCGCGCTGCCGGTCCGCCCGATCGCGACGCCGGGCTGGGACAACCGGACGTTCCGGCTCGGCGACGACATGCTGGTGCGGCTGCCGAGCGCCGCCGAATACGCCGGCGCGGTCGCCAAGGAGCAGCGCTGGCTGCCGGTGCTCGCCGGACATCTGCCGCTGCCGATCCCGGTCCCCCTCGCCGAGGGCACGCCGGGTGAGATCTTCGCGCACCCGTGGTCGGTCTACCGCTGGCTCGACGGTGAGCCGGCCACCACCGCGCCGATCGCGGATCCGGTCGCGTTCGCCGTCGCGCTCGCCGACTTCCTGCTGGCGCTGGCCGCCGTCGACCCGGCCGGTGGCCCGCCGCCGGGCCTGCACAACTGGTACCGCGGCGGTCCACTGTCGACCTACGACGGCCAGATGCGCGCGGCCGCCGCCGAGCTGCCGGACCGCGACGCGCTCCTGGCGATCTGGGCCGAAGCCCGGGCTGCGGCGTGGTCCGGCAAGCCGGTCTGGTTCCACGGCGATGTCGCCTCCGGAAACCTTCTGGTACGCGGCGGAGCACTCGCGGCGGTGATCGATTTCGGTACGTGCGGCGTCGGCGACCCGGCGTGCGACCTCGCCGTGGCGTGGACGCTGCTCACCCCGCCCGCCCGCCGGGCGTTCCGCGCCCGCCTGGCCGTCGACGACGCCACGTGGTCCCGGGGCCGCGGCTGGGCCCTGTGGAAAGCAGCAATCCTGTGTGCCGACGGCGGCCCGGACGCGCCGGCGGCCCGCCAGGTCCTCACCCAGCTCCACGCCGAGAGCCGCTAGAGGTCCGCTCGCGGCTGGCTCCCAGGGGTGTCTCCAGGGCTAGGAGGCACCCCCGAGAGCCAGCCGGCGGCCGTTGGTCGCTTGCGGTCCTGGCTGGTTGTCAGGGGTGTCTCCGGGGGTTCGAGGCACCCCTGAGAGCCAGCCGAGGTCGGGGGCGCGCTGCGGTCCGGGGTGGCTGCGGTCGTGCGCGGTGAGCCGCGCGGATCCGCGCGCGCGGCGGAAGCCCCGGGTGCTGCGGTGTCGCGGTCGCCTCACGGGCGGGACTCGGCTCGTAGCCTACGGACGGGCGCTGGAGTATTCGTACCGGAAAAGGGTTAAGCGGCACCCGTGTAGGCGGCGAACGTGGCAGCGGCCCGCTTTTCGGCCGTGACGGGATCGGTGCCGGCGGCGACGTCGGCGGCCGCCCACGCGTCGCTGCTCTCCTTCATGAACCGCTTGCCGTCGTCGGAGGCCATCCAGGCCATGATCGCCTCGGTGTCGCGCGGCGCGTCCGGGGCGGCGAGGTGCAGGGCCAGGCCGAGCAGGCCGGAGTCCCAGCCGACGCCGACCGCGCCCGGGCCGAACTGGTCCCAGTGGTCGTCGACGTGTGCGGTGTGCTCGAGCTCGAAGCGGCTGCGGCCGTCGCCCTCCGCGGTCAGCCGGACCTCGATCCAGCTGACCTGGCCGCCGAACTCCCAGGTCGCGGCGAACGAGTGCGGCTGCTCGCAGCGGGTGATGGTGCCACCGGCGTTGCCCTCGAACTGGAACTTGCCGCCCTCGTGCAGCTCGCCGGAGATCGGCAGGAACCAGCGCGCGATCCGGTCGGCCCGGGTGACCACGTCCCACAGGTCGTCGACGTCGGTGTCGTAGGCCTGGCTGATGGTCAGCACGCGGGCGTCGCCGGCCTCGAGGGACCGGTCGCCGAGGGTGCGCCGGACGCTGCTGATCTGCTCGGTCACGTTGATCATCAAGTGCTCCTGAAATCGTCGGATGCGGCCAGGCGCCGCTCTCGCTTGCCGCGGGCCACCTCGGTGGCCATCGCGGCCAGGTGCGGCGCCCAGAAGCGGCGGAACCGGCTCAACCACTCGTCGGCCTCGCGCAGCGCGGTGTCGTCGACGGCGTAGAGCCGGCGGGACCCGGAGGGCCGGACGGTGGCGAAGCCGTTGTCGCGCAGCACCTTCAGGTGTTGCGAGACGGCCGGCTGGGAGATGCCGAACTCGGCGTGGATCACCGTGGTGATGGCGCCGGAGGACTGCTCACCGTCGGCGAGCAGCTCCAGGATCCGGCGCCGGACCGGATCACCGAGGACATCGAACGCGTGCACGAGGCCACCTTATCAGGAGCGGCTTATATAAGGGAAAGGTTAAAGCGGGCCGGGGGTAGGGCCCCGGCCCGCTTCAGATGACCCACACGCAGGGGAGCGCGGGTCAGAAGTCGTCGGCGGTGCGGATCCTCGACCGGATCAGCTGGCCCGACTCGGTCAGCACGCTGGTGCCGGAGAACGTCCCGGCCGAGCAGGCGCCCGGCTTGAGGATCGAGCTGCCCTCGCTCTTGTCGGCGAAGTTCCAGTTGGCGTAGCTGATCTTCAGTTTGTCCAGCAGGTCGATCCAGGTGTTGGTGCCGGCCGTGTCGACGGCGCCGTCACCGCTCGCGCTGACCGTGCCGAACTCGGTGACGAACAGCGGCAGCGACGCGGCCGCCTTGGTCACCTCGGCGCGGTAGTTGTCCTGGTGGGAGGCGGCGTAGAAGTGGAACGCGTACATGATGTTCGAGGCGTTCACCGGGTTGCTGACGATCTCGGCGGACGAGGCGCCGTCCGAGACGCCCAGCGAGGACCAGCCGCGGGTGCCGACCACCACGACGCCGTCCGGGTCGTTCGCCCGGATCACCGGGATGACCTGCTCGGCGTAGTTCTTGATGGTGGCCCAGCTGACGCCGTTCGGCTCGTTGGCGATCTCGTAGATCACGTTCTTCTTGCCGGCGTTGCGGGCGGCGACCTTGGCGAAGAACTCCTTGGCCCGGGTGAGGTTGAAGCTCGGGTCGCCGGGGTTGAGGATGTGGAAGTCGATCAGGGCGTACATGCCGCGGGCCTCGGCCTGGTCGACCAGGCTGTTCACCTTGGTGGTGAGGCCGGTCGGGTCGGACTCGTAGCCGCCCTCCTGGACGTACATGGCGATCCGGAACAGGTCGGCGTTCCAGTCGGTGGCCAGCGCGTCCAGGGCCGAGCCGGTGTAGCAGCTCGGGAACCAGTGGATGCCGTGGCTGCTCACGCCGCGCAGCTGGATCTTCTTGCCGGACTCGTTGCAGAGGTTCGTGCCGCAGACCTTGACCTGGCCGTTGAGAGCGAGCGGGGTGCTGCCGGTTGCGGTCTTCGTCGGCGTCGGCGACGCGGTCGTCGGCTTGGGGGACGCCGACGTCGTGGTGGGGGCCACGGTGGTGGCCGTCGGCTTGGGCGAGGCTGAGGTGGTGGTCGGGGCTGCGGTGGGCGTGCTGGTGGTCGCCGTCGGGGTGCCGGTCAGGCCGGTGCAGGCCTGGCCGTTGACCGTGCAGGAGGTCGGGCGGCCGGTGCCGTTGACGATGAAGCCGAAGCTGGTGGAGGCGCCGCCGGCGATCGTGGCGTTCCAGCCGGCCGGAGTGAACGTGAACTTCTGGCCGGCAGCGGCTAGAGTCGCGTTCCAGGACTGGCCGACCGTCGACCCGGCCGGGAGCGTGAGCTCGACCTTCCAGGTGGAGATCTTCGCCGACGCCGGGTTGCTGACCGAGATCTCACCCTGGTACCCCGAGTTCCACGAGTTCGTCACCGTGAACGAGGCGGCCTCCGCGCTGGCCGGCAGCGCGAAGAACGCCACCGTCGACACGGTGGCCACGGCGAGAGCCGAGGCCAGGACGAGCTTGAGTTTGCGTTTCAACGCGGTGTCACCTTCGGGGGGAGGGGAGTTTGGGAGCGCTCCCATGGGGGTGACGACTGTAACCCGCCCCTAGGTCCGTGTAAACACCGGGTCAGGATCAATCACAACGCCATGGCCTGCGCGGCCGTGGCTGACGCGGTGCCGCGGGCACGGCCGCGGCCGCGTCGGCGAGCGCCGCCGCGGCCACCGTGGCGTCCTTCAGATCCGCCGGGTCCCGGCTCGCCTGATGGCGCAGCAGCAACGCCTGCCACTGCCGCCGCCAGGCGCGTACGGCCAACTCGGTGCCGGGCTCGGCGACGAGCACCATGCAGCCGGCCGCGTCCACCAGTGCGTCCCAGTCATCCAGGTCTCCGGAGCCCTCGGCCCGCTCCTGGAGCAGGTCGAACAGCACTCCCCACCCGATGACGAGGTCGGGATGGCCCGCCGGGGCCCCGAACAGCAGCCGGTAGATCTCGTCAATGGCGTGCTGGAGGCCGCGGGGGTGACCCGCGTCCGCCGTGTACGCCACGACGAGGGCCGTGTGAATGAACTCCTCGTCGCCCATAGCCAAACGGTAGACGTGGATACGCCCGGGTCAAGCCCTATGTAGATTCATTCGGTGGCAACCGGAACCGGTCTCAGGGTGAGACGTACCGCGGTGCCGGGCGCCAGCGCGGGCAATTCCGCGCCGGACACCTGGGCCACCACCAGCAGATCACCGACGGTGACCGTGGCCCGGCTGGTCGGGCCGAGGAAGCTGGTCGTCAGCACCCGCCCGGACCCGTCCGGATCTGGGGTGACACCGATCGACTCGGGCCGGACCAGCGCCGTCGCGGCCCCGGCGGCCCGCGGCGCGACGAGCGGGAGCCGGTCGCCGAGCACCTCGATCACGTCACCCTCGACCACACCGGGCAGCCGGTTGCTGAGCCCGACGAAATCGGCCACGAACGCCGTGGCCGGGCGCAGATAGACCTCGGCGGGTGGCGCCAACTGCTCCAACCGGCCGGCCTTCATCACGCCGACCCGGTCGGCGACCGCGAGGGCCTCCTCCTGGTCGTGGGTGACGAACAGCGTGGTGGTGCCGACCTCGGTCTGGATCCGGCGGATCTCGTCGCGCAGCTGCACCCGCACCTTGGCGTCCAGCGCGGAGAGCGGCTCGTCGAGCAGCAGCACCGTCGGCTCGATGGCCAGGGCCCGGGCCAGCGCGACCCGCTGCTGCTGGCCGCCGGAGAGCTGGTTCGGGAACCGGGTCGCGAACGAGCCGAGACCGACCAGGTCGAGCATCTCGGCGGCCCGCCCGGCGGCCTTCTTCCGGCCGCGCAGGCGCAGCCCGAACTCGACGTTCTGCAGCGCGTCCAGGTGCGGGAACAGGCTGTACGCCTGGAACACCATGCCCATGTCGCGCCGGCTGGCCGGCAGCCGGGTGACGTCCTTGCCGTCGACCAGGACCTGACCGGCGTCGGCGTCCTCGAGGCCGGCCAGCACCCGCAGCGCGGTGGTCTTGCCGCACCCGGACGGGCCGAGCAGGGCGATGAACTCGCCCGGCGCGATCTCCAGGTCCAGGTCGTCGAGGGCGTGGATCGCGCCGAACGTGCGCCGCAGCCCCTTGAGATGTACGGCTACGCCGCTCATTTGGTCCTCTTCCGGGAATCGCCGAACAGGGAGAGCAGCAGGAGCAGCACGAACGCCAGCAGCAGCGCGGTCAGCGAGACCGCGACCGACATGGTGGCGCTGCTCTTGCCCAGGAACTCGATCGCCACCTGCAGGTTGGTGCGGTGCAGCAGCGAGGCGATGGTGAACTCGCCGAGCACCAGCGCCACGGTCAGGAACGCCGCGGAGAGCACCGCCGAGCGGATGTTCGGCAGCACCACCCGCCACATCACGGTGAACCAGCCCGCGCCCAGCCCGCGCGCGGCCTCGGCCAGGGTCTTCACGTCGATCGCGGACAGGCCGGCGTCGATCGCGCGGTACGCGTACGGCAGCACCAGCACGGTGTACGCGAAGACCAGGGTCAGCGACGAGCCACCGAGGAAGTAGGTGACCCACGCGTAGACCGGGGCCAGCCCGACGACCAGCACGATGGCCGGGATGGTCAGCGGCAGCAGGCAGAGGAACTCGACGAGCGGGCGCAGCCGGGGCAGCCGCAGCCGGACCCAGATCGCGGTCGGCACCAGCAGCACCAGCATCAGCAGCGCGGTCAGCCCGGCCTGCTCCAGCGACGCGACGATGCCGGCCGCCAGGTCGGGGTACGTCTCGTTCAGCTTCGGCCAGTCCACCAGCAGCGACCAGGTGCCCGCCCTGCGGGTGCTGAACTCCAGCATCGCGGCCATCGGCAGGAGGAAGAACACGCCGAGCAGGATCAGCACGGTCCAGCGGAAGGCCCGCTGCTTGCGGGTGCGGCGGGCGATCACCCCAGCCATCGGGCCGTCCTTCTCTGCAGCAGGGAGTAGAGCGTCATCACCACGGCCACCACGACCACCATGCCGAGCGCCATGGCCTTGCCGAGGTTCGCCTGGCCCAGCACCACTTCGCTGGTCAGCGCGCCGCGAATCTGCAACGGGATGATCGGGTTGCCCTGGCTGACCAGGGCGGCGGCGGTCGCGTACGCGGAGAAGGCGTTCGCGAACAGCAGCAGCGCCGAACCGAGGAAGGCCGGTGCGAGCAGCGGGCCGGCCACCCGGGTCCAGTACTGCCAGGTGGTGCCGCCGAGGTTCTCGGTCGCCTCGCGCCACTGCGGGCGGATGCCGTCCAGCGCGGGCAGGAACACGATCACCATGAGCGGGATCTGGAAGTACGTGTAGACCAGGGTCAGGCCGGGGAGCTCGAACAGCCACACCCCGTTCGCGTAGATGTCCACGCCGGCGTGCTCCTGCAGCCACACGGTGACGAAACCGGAGATGCCGATCGTCGCCAGGAACGCGAACGCCAGGGTCACGCCGCCGAACTGGGCGAGCACCCCGGACGCCGCGGTCACCGTCCGGCGCAGCAGGCCACCGGGCTTCGCCGTGCTCAGGGCGTACGCGAGAAGGGCGCCGAACACCGCGCCGAACAGTGCGCTGAGCGCGGACAGCAGCGCGCTGCGGCCGAAGGCCGCGAGAATGTACTCGTCACCGAGCGCGCGGACGTTGTCCAGGGTGAATCCGTGGCCCCCGTCGCCGGTGAACGCCCCGATCGTCACCACCAGGGTGGGGATGATCAGGAAGATCGCCACGTAGACGAGGAACGGGGCGGCGCCCAGCAGGGCGGCGCCCCGCAGGCGTGGCCGGACGGCCACGCGCTGCGGAACGGCTCCGGCTACCTCAGCCAATGGCCTTGGCCCAGTTCGCGGAGAGGTATTCCTTCGCCTTGGCGGTCTGCGTCTCGGTCGGGAAGACCGGGGTGCCGGTGACCTGCGGCAGCGCGGCGTACGCGGTCTTGTCGACGGTGCCGGCCTTCACCATGGCATCGGCGCGCACCGGGCGGGCGCCGCCCTTGAGCCACAGGTTCTGGCCCTCGTCGGAGTAGAGGAACTCCTCCCACAGCCGCGCGGCGGCCGGGTGCGGGGCGTCCTTGCTGATCGCCTGCACGTAGTACGAGCCGAGCACCGCGTTGTCCGGGACGAACACCTTCCAGGTGGCCAGCTTCGGGGTCTCCGCGGCGTTCAGGTAGTCCCAGTCGAAGACCACGGGGGTCTGACCGGATTCGATCGTCGCCGAGGTCGGGTCGACCGGCAGGAAGTTGCCGGCCTTCTTGAGCTGGCCGAAGAAGTCCACGCCGGGCTTGATGTCCTCGGCGGTGCCGCCCTGCGCGATCGAGACCATCTGCACGCCACCGAACGCGGCGCCGGCCTGGGTCGGGTCGCCGTTCAGCGCGACCTTGCCCTTGTACTCGGCCTTGAGCAGGTCGGCGACGCTGGTCGGCGCGGGGACCTTGGCGCTGTCGTAACCGATCGACATGTACCCGCCGTAGTCGTTCACCCAGAGGCCGTTCGCCTCCTTCTGCGAGTCCGCGACGTCGGCGAACGTGCTCACCTTGTACGGGGCGAACTTGCCGGTGTTCGCGCCGGCCACCGCGCCGCCGAGGTCGAACACGTCGGGTGCGGTGTCCTGGCCCTTGAGCTGGTCGGCCGCGTTGATCTCGTCCTGGCTGTTGCCGTCCGGCTGCGCCGAGTTGACCTTGATGCCGTACTTGGTGCCGAACGCCTTGATGATCTCGCCGTAGTTCGCCCAGTTCGGCGGCAGCGCGATCACGTTCAGCGCGCCTTCCTTCTTGGCCGCGGTGACCAGGGCATCCATGCCGCCCAGGTCGGCCGCGCTGGTCGCGGTGCCCGCGCCGGCCTTGGTCTCGTCAGCCTTCTCGGGGGGAGAGCAGGCCGTGACCGCGGTTATCGTGACGGCCGCCAGCGTGACGGCGACCGAACGGTTGAGCGTGCGCACTGTAGTTCCTCCTTCTGCGGCGCCGTGACCGGCGCGCGCTGGTGGATCATGGAAGTGCTGGGTGGAGGCCAGGCGTACGACAGGAGGACCGGCGGCGACATCTTCGCTGCTCCGAGGGTCTCCTTGACGGACCTCACACTCTCGATGGTGGTCTCTGCACCCTCGCACGTTGATGGGGTGATCGAAAGCGGTCTTTTGATTACGATTCCCGGGATCGATCGCCTTCGCCGCGGATGACACGGGGAAACATAGAGATGAACGAGCACGACGAGGTCGACCCCTTTGCCGAGTTGCGCGACTGGGGAAAGAAGACCGAACGCAAGGTCCGCCGTGAGCGCCAGGTCCGCGGTGCGGGCAAGAGCCTTCGGTACGTCGTGATGGCCGGTGTGGCCGGCGTGATGATCGCCGCGACGGTCCCGGTGGTGCGGGCGCTGTGGCCCGCCGTCTCCGCCTCCGCCGATGACACCCCGGCCGCGGCCGCGTCTTCGGACACTAGTCCTTTCATCGGCACCGCGGCCGCGAACTATCCGATCGGCGAGGCCGGGATCGTGCTCCCCGAGGTCAAGGCGGTCACCGGGTTCAGCGCCACCGAGGTGCGCACGGCGCTCAACACCGTGCGGGCCGCGCTGGTGGCCGGGCGGCTCGACGAGGACACCCTGGTCCGGCACCGCAAGGACGAGTTCCTCGGCCTGCTCGCCCCGAACGACCGGACCGCCGTCGCCAAGTGGTTCGACAGCGCCTCGTTCGGCAACGTGGTGACCTGGATCGATCCCGCCGTCACGCTGGACCCGGCGAACCGGCCCCGGGTGAGCGGCCGGGTGACGTACAAGTCGGTGGTCGACGACGGCATCCGCACGATCCGGGTGACCACCAACTTCGTCTGGGTCTACGCGTTCCGGGGCGAGTTCGCGTTCCGGCCGCTCGCCGTCGAGCACGAGCAGGTCGACTGGGAGTTCCCCGACGAGGACAAGGTGCGGCCGGGTGACCGGGGGATGTGGGTCGGGGCGAACACGTCGTACCACGCCTGGATCGACTGTGCCGCGGCGAAGAAGGGCCTGCTGGCGCCGACACCGAAGGATGCGGGCGCGGGGCTGCCGAACGCCGAGGACCAGGAGTCGCTGGCGAAGCCGGAACACCCGCTGGACATCCGTGACAACTGCACCTGACCGTTTTCGTCCGCGCTGCGGCAGAATGGTAAAGGTGAGTGACAGTACAGAGTGGACGGACGTCCGGCGGGGCGACTCCGGTGACGTCCCGTCCGTGATGGCGCTGCTCGACGGTGCGGTCCGGTGGCTCGACGCCAACGGGCGGCCCGGCCAGTGGGGCACCGAGCCGCTCTCCGCGAGCGGCCGGCTGACCACGCTCATCGCCGGGATCGCCGCCGACGGCGGGCTGCACCTCGCGGTGCGCGGCGAACGGGTGGTCGGTGCGCTCGGGGTCGGTCAGCCGCCGGCGTACGTGGCGCCGGCAGCCGAGCCCGAGCTGTACATCGTGCTGCTCGTGACGGATCGGGAGGCCGCCGGTCAGGGGCTCGGGCGGCGGCTGCTGGCCTACGCCCGGCGGCTCGCGGTCGCGTCCGGGGCGGGTGTCATGCGGGTCGACTGTTACGCCGGGGACGACCGGGCGCTGGTCCGGTACTACGAGAGCCAGGGCTTCACGGCCACCCAGGAGTTCACCGTGCCGCAGGCCGGCGGCGACTCGTGGCCGGGTCAGGTGTTGGAGCAACAGCTCGGCTGAGGCTCTCCACCCTCCAGGATCTTCTTGAGTACGGACAGGTCCCTGGCGACCGCGGCGGCGTCCCGGTCGTACTCGTCGTCGGTCATGCCCGGTGCCCGGCGCACCGTGAACACGATCTCCGCGCGGTCGCCGTCGGCGATCACCCGGACCGGCATGTAGACGATCTGGCCGGTCGGCAGGTGCACCTCGTGGTCGAGCACCCCGAGGTCGTTGCGCGCGACGAAGACCACCTCGGCGGTGCCACCGCCGTCCGGGACGTCGACGAGCCAGCGACCCTCCGCACGGCGGATCGAGGCGCCCAGACCGGCGGCCCAGTGCGCGAGGTTGGCGGGGTCGGCGGCGTACTCGTACACCACCCGGGCGGGGCGGTCGATGTGCTCGGTCACGTGTCGTGAGTCGATAGCCATCCCGCCATGGTGCCACTTGACGAGGCGGCGCTTCGGGGCCGATCACTACGGCATCACCGGCGCGCAGAACCCGCCCGGCGCGATCCCGGACGCCTCCGCGAAGAGATACGTGATCAGGTGCGGCCGCGGCGGCCGCGCCGGACCCCACGGGCCTCCGGCAGGGTGGCGACCAGGTGGTCCGGCCAGATCACCCGTACCGTGCCGGTGGCCTCCCACTCGACGCTCAGCTCGTCGAGCGTCCGGACCGCCTCGTGCACGTGATCGTCGCTCCACGGGAACGGCTCGGTGGCCAGATCGCGCCAGGCGGTGCGGACCAGGAGGTGGGCCTGCTCGGCGGCGTCCTCCTCGACCGCGCGATGCACGACACCGGCCAGCACCTCGGCCCTGGTCAGGGTCTCGCGGTGGGCGTCGAGCAGGAGCTTGCTGCGCGCCGCGGCGTCGTGCCGGGGCTTGCCGCCGACCACCCGCATATTGCCGAACACCCCGCCGGCCGCGATCGCGCCGAACACGCCACCGGACATCTCCAGGGCCCGCTCGGTGGCGAAGTGCGCCAGGTCGTGGGGGACGCGGTGCTTGCGGTCGTACCCGGGCAGCACCAACGACACGCCGTCGGCGCGATGCACGGTGACGACTGTCGATCCGGTGGGTCCGTGAACGAACACGACCTGCATAAGGTCATCCTCACACCGATACCGCCCGGAGGACAGCGACCAATGGTGATCGACATCCGCCGGGTGGCCTAGATTGGCGGGCATGGTGAAGCAGTGTCCGCAGTGCGGACTCCCGGGTGTGCCGCTGACGCGCGGGAAGCCGTCGCCGGCGGCGCTGGCCGCGAGTGAGGACGGCCGGCTGTCACTCGGCGGCTGCCGGGTGGCACCCGGCCAGCCGAACTGGCGCTGCCCGTCCGATCACGAGTGGCGCGACGAGGACATGACGGCGTGGAGCGCGGCGGTCGACGAGGCGATCACCCCCTACCGCTGAGGCTCCCCCTCACCGGAGCGGCGCGGTGCCGACCGCCAGCAGATGCCCGCTGGCCGCGACGAGATCGGGCTCGGCACTGTAGACCCGCGCCACCTGCAACGCCGCCTCGAAGATCTTCTCGGCGTGCGGCCCGTGCTGCGCCGCCTCGGCCGCCGGCCACCCCGGCCCTCGACACCGTGGATCACGACGTCCACCAGCCCGGCCTCCCGGCACTCCGCGGTCAGCTCGGCGACCCGATGGAAATAGGCCTGCGTGAACCCGGTCGAGCCGTCGTTGACACCGTCAGTGAGGAGCCGCCGTGACTCCGCGACCATCCGCTCGTCGAACCGCGCGCTGGCCACGAAGTCGATCGGCCCCGCGAACCTGCTGATCACCGCGGCCGCGATCGGCCCACCAGGCCGGGTGACCCGGATCGCCTCCCGGAGCGCCCGCACCCGATCACCGCGTTCCTGCAGGTGATAGAGGGGCCCGAGCAGCAACGTGGCATCCTGCGAACCGTCCGCCTCGGGCAGTTCCCGCGCGTCCCCGACCACCGCGTCGATCGGCGGCTGGCCCTCCCGGGCCTGCTTCACGTGCAACGGCACCAGATCGACAAGCCGCACCTGATAACCGTCCGTGAGCAGCTCGCGGGCATAGGCCCCGGGCCCGCCGCCGACGTCGAGCACCCGCGCCGGCGCCGCGGGCAGCAGCTCGCGGAGCAGTTCGAGGGTCCGGATCCGCTCGAGCCGGCACTGCGGCCGCCGATCCAGCCGGGCCGCCTCGTCGTAGCGCTGCTCATAGAAGGTCACGATCTCACCGGTCACCTGGTCCATACCGGAATCCTCGTGCGCCCCGCCCCACCCGGCGACCGATTTTCACCCCGAAGATCAAGATCATGATGTCGTGCGTCCGCTGGTGTACAGACCGCCGCTCCCGCCGGGACCCTTCCGGTCTTTGCTGGTCGCTGGCGCGCCCAAACCGCAAACCCCTCCAGGGCGACGTCCGCTTTCGGTCCCGGCCACCCCACCCCACCCCTGACAACCACCCCGCACACCCCGGTCGGTCGCACACCCCCGGACACCCCTGACAACCAGCCCGCGCGCCCCAGCTGGTCGTGGGGTGTGTCTCGCGCTCCCGGACGCACCCCTGACAACCAGCTCGCGTGTCCCGGCTGGTCGTGGGGGGTGTCTCGCGGCCCTGGACACACCCCTGACGACCAGCTCGCGTGTCCCGGCTGGTCGTGGTGGGTGCCTGACCTACCCGGAGACACCCCTGGCGACCAGCCCGGCAAACAGGAGCGTGCGTGCTGTCCCGGCTGCAGGGCACGGCTGGTGGTGGTGGCTGTTTCGGGGGTTGGGAGGCAGCCGTCAGTGCCAGCTCGGGTCGGTGGGCTGGTGGTGGTGGCTGTTTCCGGGGTTGGGAGGCAGCCGTCAGTGCCAGCTCGGGTCGGTCGGCTGGTGGTGACGGTTGTTTCCGGGGTTGGGAGGGGACCGTCAGAGCCAGCTGGGGCTCGGGTGGGCGGTGGGGTTCGGGGGTCATGGTTTTGGCTGGTGCTGAGGGGTGTGTCGGGTGCGGGGAGGGACCCCTGAGAGCCAGCTGGGGTCGGGAGTGGTTGCGGCGTTGGCTGGTGGTTGC
>NZ_LLZH01000333.1:0-42907 GCF_001509495.1 Actinoplanes awajinensis subsp. mycoplanecinus
CAGAAGTTGACGAACGCGGTCTGCAAATGCCGCAGCGCTTGCTGCAACGGCACACACGACACCTCACGCAGGAACGCAAGGTCCTCGGACTTCTTCCACACGGTCAGCATCGCGCTGGTAGCCGGATAGTTGACCCGTTCCTGGCGCACCGTCCACGCCTCGGTCCGCGCCTGCAACGCCATGTTGTACACCAGCCGGACACACCCGAACGTCCGGCACAGCTCAGCGGCTTGCTCCGGACTCGGGTAGAAGCGGTACCGGAACGCCCGCTTCACCACCCTGGCCATAGCAGAAATCTATCAACCCCGGTAGTGGATCTTCCGACCACCCGCAGCGGCTGGATGCCCATCCGCCTCGACGACGGATCGGCTTTCCCTGCCCTGCTCCGCAGGCGTTCCGTTTCCTCTCCCGCCTGAAGGCCGGAGTATCCACGAAAGGAATCCGATGACCGAGATGGTACGGAGCCGGTGGGATCCTAATTAGGAGAGCGCGCGAGCGAAGCGTCCGTCTCCGTCGGGTCATGTGGGCCGCTATTGGGCGGCCAGTACCGGTACACGCGAACAGGCCCTCCCTGCGGGGAGGGGCCTGAGCTGCGCTTCGGCCGTCAGTCCGAGGTCCGGATCTGCTCCAGGTAGGTCAGAGGCTCCTGGCGGAACTCCATGAGCTCCCGCAGCGCGTCCTTCTCCGCCGTGGTGATCCCGCCGTGGTGATCACGACGTCCTCCTCCGACAGGGCACCGACGAGCTCCGGGATCGCCAGGGCCCAGGCCCCGGCGCCGCCGGCCTCCAGGATGAACGACCGGTGATTCGGGCTGATCCTGGGTGCGAGCTGGTCGGTGATCTGGCGGCTGTACCAGTAGAAATCGTTGACTTCCATGGGTCTCCCACAGATGCGGTGGCTAGGCCGCCGGCCCCGGTTGCCCGGGGCCGGCGTTGTCGAGGAGAGCGCGGGAGCTAAATGTGATCCGTGATAGTTACGGATAGAAGGAAGCTCCCGCATGACCTCGACGGTCGCTACGCCGGGATCAGCTCACTGAGCCGATCCAGCGCATAGATCTCCGAACCTTCCGGCAGCCCGTCCGGCGCCTCGATGCCGACGAACGTCACCGGCTCGTCCGGCAGCGTCCCGTCCCACACCCGCACCTCGCCGCGCTCACGCCACCGGTCGACGAGGTAGGACATGGTCAGGTACTGCCGCTCGACCAGCGCCCGCACCCGGTCGGCCGTGGAGAACGCGTTGCCCTCCACCCGGTTGAACGACACCCGGCCCCGCAGGTACAGGTGCAGCCAGATCGCCTCCCAGCCGTCCGGGCCCATGGCGAACACCATCGGCAGCGCGACCCGGCCCGGCCCGCGCATCTGCGAGCGCGCCCGGACGGTCCGGGCGTCGAACGGGGCGCCGCGCTGCTTCTTCGTCCGGGTCTGGTAGCCGAACATCGACTCGGCCACCTCGTCGAACGACTCACCGGAGTAGATGTTGACCTGCGGGACCACGTACCGCCCGGCGATCGTCAGCGGCACGTCGATGAACTCGGTCGCGCCGTCCGGGGCGTCGGTGATGTCACCGGAGTGCACCGCCCCGCCGTGGTGGTAGTTGGTCCAGGACACCTGGCCGGCACTGCGGAACTCGTCGTCGAGCAGCAGCACCGACAGGTCGAAGTCGGTGGTCCGAGCGGTCTGCCGCCAGTACGTGAAGAAGCGCAGCAGCTCACCGGAGACCACGGCGCGCGACCCCCGCGGCAGCACCGCGAACCCGCCCTCGGCCGCCTTGCCGGACAGCGGCAGCGCGACGTCGAGCACGTCCGGATCCACGAGCAGCGGGCGGTCCCACACCGGCAGCCGGGCACCGATCTCGGCGTCCAGCCGTGCCGACAGGCCGGCGACGAGCTCCGGCGGCAGCGGCGGTCGCTGGTCCGGGCCGATCCAGGCGTTCCGCGAGCGGCTCGCGTACATCCGGGCCGACCCGCGCGTCAGCCGGTTGCCGACGTGCTCCCGCAGCGAGCACAGCACCCGGCCGGACGCGGTGCCGAGCGCACCGGTGACCGCGTCGACCACCGCGTCCCGCTCGGCCGCCGACGCGAGGCGCAGCAGCCGGTCCGCGGACCGCAGCAGCAGACCCGGCGCGGCCGACAGCACCGCCGCGGCCGGCGCGATCTCCCCGGCCCGGACGGCGGCTTCGGCCCGACCAGCCAGGGTGGACACCTTGCGTTCGCCGCGCGCGACGGTGAAGACCTCCTGCGCGTGCGGCCACTGGGCGTATTCGTGCGGGTGCAGCCGTTCGCCGAGCCGCTTCCAGCGTTCCGCGTAGCGCGCGACGTCACCGAGCTTGGCCGGGCTCGCGCCGACGACCTCGTTCAGCGCGGTCAGCAGGATCCGGCGTTCCCGGCGCGGGAACGCCCGGAACTTCGTCGGCGTGAGCAGCGCCGGGTCGCCGCCGGAGACCTGACAGGCCAGGCGCAGCAGGTCGGTCGTGGTGTCCACGGCGACCAGCGGCCGGCCCTGCACGAGCCGGACCCCGTTGAGCACGGCACGGTTCTCCCGCACCGGGATCTCGCCGGGCTGCGCACCGTCCACACAGGCCTGCGCCAGCTCGCCGAGGATGACCAGGTCCGCCTCGCCGAGCGGCGTCGAGCTGCCGGCCATGGCCAGGTAGAGCCGCTGCGCCTCCACCTCGGCGGTGTCACCGAGGTGCAGCACGGTCAGCCGGTCACCGGCCGAGGCGATCAGGTCGTCGTGCGCGGCCAGCAGGTCGGCGTAGGTGTGCTGGTACCTGCCGTACCCCGGCAGCTCCAGCAGGTTCACCCCACCGGTCAGGACCGCGTCGCGCAGCCGCTCGTCGCTGGCCCTGCCGCCGCCGGTGAGCACGGCCGCCCGCAGGCAGTCGGTCCAGAACTCGACGGTGTCCGGCACGTCGTGCGGGAAACCCAGGAAGTACGCGTTGTGCTGCACGTGGTCGCCGACCAGCTCGCGGACCGCGGCCACCGTGGTGACGGCGAGGTCCATGGCCGCGCCGGGCGCCAGCGCGCCGACGTGCTCCAGCAGCGCCCGCGACGCCGAGAACCCGGCGTCGAGCAGCGCCGCGTCGAGCTGCCGGGCCACCGGAGCACCGTCGCCGGCCGCACCCGTGCTCGTCGGCACGCGGAGCGTCTTCTGAATGATCAGCTTGTCGAGCACGTGCTCCCCCGTCCCGATGAAAGGTGTGAGTGGGCCGCCGGGGACTCGAACCCCGAACCTTCCGATCCCTAATGAGAAGGAAGCGCACCCATGCCCGCACGACGGCGGAGGGCGAGTGCACTACATCCCGGATGCTCTACCAGCTGAGCTAGCGGCCCTCAGGACGAGATCCTCGCACGCCCCCGACCACCCCAGCCATCGAGTTTCCCCAACCCCAAAACCCTTTTTGGGTACGACGAAAGCCGCCGACAACCGCCCCCGGCTGGCTCGCGGGGGTCCCTCCCGGCCCGCGAGACACCCCTGTGGACCAGCCGCCTCGGCCGGCTGTGGGGGCTACCCGACGGTCAGCGTGTATGTCGCGTCGACGGTGAACGTTCCGGAGGTGCCGTGCACGACGACGGTGTGCTTGCCGGGGGACGGGGCGTCGATCCGGCCCCACAGCCCGCAGCCCACGCCGGTGGTCTCGCCGGCGGTGCCGCTCACCGGGTTGTCCGGGCCGGCCGTGTACGTGACCTGCTCGTGGTCGATCAGGTCCATCGGCACGTCGGCGCCGTCGAGGGTGATGCTGCCCTTGGCGCCGGCCATGAAGTCGGCGCAGTCCGCCTCGGAGTCGCCGACCCGGTTGATCGCGGGCACGACCAGCGGCCGACCGGCCGGTACGTTGCACGCCCGCCGCACCTTGCCACCGAACGTGCCGGCCAGGAACCAGACGTCGTCGGGCTGGTTGCGCGCGCACTGCTCGCCGGTGGTGTCGGCGACCGGGTTGGTGGCCTCCGGCTCGGCGCTGGCCCACTCCCACCAGCGGGCCTGCATCGGGCGGGGTGCGGCCGCGGTGCTGGCTTTCGCCTCAGGTGCGCTGTCGGTGCTGGTGGTGGTGCCGGCGTCGCAACCGGTGAGGACGAGCCCACACAACACCATGGTGATGATCTGCCGCTGCATGACCGGCAGGATATCGATCACGGTGCCGGTGGGGTGAAGCCCTCCCACAGGTACGCGGTCAGCGCCTGCCCCGCCGCCGGCTCGTCGTCCGGGGCGGACGGTGGCGGGAAGCGCAGCGCCTCGTAGAGCGCGAACCGCTGGGTGTCGAAGGCCGCCTCGACCAGGTCGGCGTAGATCGCGGCGGCCGGTAACGCCGACGCGCGGTAGATCGCCACCGCGGCCAGCAGCGCCGGGAACACCAGCCACCAGACCAGGGTCGCCCAGACCGTGGCCGCGACCGCCCACAGCACGGCCCGCCCGGCCGCGTCGAGCTGGGCCCGGGCGCCGGTGATGTCCTGCCGGGCCGTTTCGGACAGCAGGGGCCACAGTCGTGGCCAGGCGACGACCGGGTCGAGGCCGTACCGGCGGGCGGTGCGCAGCTCGGCGGCGCGCAGCGTGTTGCCGAGCAGGGTCGGCATCAGCGCGTCCTCCGGCGGCATCCGGTGCAGCCGTCCGGCCAGCACTCCCTCCCGGGTGCGGTCGTGCGCGGTCCGTTCGCCGGTGCGCCGCAGCCGGCCCCACTGGTCGCGCCAGCGGCGGCGGCGACGGCGGGCGAGTGCGACCAGCCGGTTCCACAGCCAGCGCGGGCGACCGGCCGGCCAGTACCCCTCCAGCCAGCTGAGGAACGTCGGGGTGACCCGTTCGGCGACCGCCGTGCTCGCCGCGACCAGCAGCAGCCCGCCGACCAGGCAGAGCACCTGCTCGGTGCCGGTGAGCCGGGTGAACGCGTGCCCGCGGGCTCGCAGCGTGCCGGCGTCACCGGCCCAGGCCAGCGCACCGGCCAGCCAGAACACCAGGGCCGGGGTGAGCAGTCGGGCCGCCCACTGGTCGGCCAGCTTGCCGCCGAGGCCGCTGACGAACCCGGACAGCATCCTCAGGCCCGCAGCATCGTCACGCCGTGCACCGGGCAGCGCGGCACCGGCTCGCTGTCGTCGAGCCGGTCGCCGGTCTCCGGGCAGCTGATCCGCGGGCAGACGTAGCGGCCGCCGACGTCGAGTGCGGCGCCGAGCAGCGGCCGGTAGGCGGCGGCCCGTTCGCCGCGCAGCAACGACAGCGCGGCCACCCGGGTCGGCTCCCGGCGGCGCAGGACCGCCAGCAGATCCGGGCCGGTCGCCTCGCCGCGGTCGGTGCGGCGCAGGACCGCGTCGAGCTCGGTCGCGGCGGCCGCGGCCTGGTCGGCGGGCAAGAGCCGGTCGAGCTGGGACCGGACGGCCCGGGCGGCGTCGGCCACCGGGTCAGGCCCGGACATGGGATCCCCACCAGGTGAAGGCCGCCCAGTCGGCGGGCGCGGCGAACGAACGCTCGCCCGGTGACTCGATCCCGAGCGGGCCGGCCAGCGCCTCGGTCACCGCGTGCGGCCAGCCTTCGGCGGCCAATTGTCGTACCCAGAAAAGCTTTTCGGTGTTGGTGGTGTCCCGGACGAAACAGGCGGCCTCGCGCAGCGCCTGCGGCCCGGTCGTCCCGGGCCGCCACCGGTCGTAGAAGCGGGTGGTGAGCAGGAACGCGGTCAGGTCGTCGACCGCGAACCCGCTGGCCAGCACCGCGTCGGCCCCCGCGTAGAGCAGCCCGGCGGACAGGCTGACCACCTCGTCCGGCACCCGCGGATGCACGAACGCGCTCTCGCACGCGCTGGCCACCACCAGGCGCACCGGCATACCGGCCGCGAGCAGGGCGGCGACCGTCAGGACCCGGTCGCCGGCCAGGACCAGACCGCTGCCGAGCGGAGAATCCATTTCGGTACGACCATGGCAGGCGAAATGCACGACATCCGCGTCCACGGCCCGGGCCAGCACCCGCTCGGGGGTGGCGTCGGCGTCCCGCAACGGGACAGTGGTGCCGAACGCGGTGCCCGCGGCCACGGTCTCCACCGCGGCCCAGCGCAACGGCGGCTCCGATGTGGGTGCCGGGTCGGCCACGGTGAGCAGGCGCTGCCCGCGGGTCCGGTCCGTGCGCAGCACCGAGGCGCCGGGCAGCAGGGTCAGGACGGCCTCGTCGCACGCATACCGGCGGCCGGTCGCCCGGGTCGGGTCGGGCGTCCACGCGGCGTGCAGCGGGAGCGTGCCGAGCAGGCCACCGGGCAGCAGTTGCAGCACGCCACCGGCGGGTGCCCGGTCGAGCAGCGGGCCCATCGCGGCCGTCCACAGCCAGCGGGCCACCTCGTCGAACGCGTCCCGCCAGCCGTCCGGGTCGGCCCGCCGGTGGAAGTAGCCGCGGTAGAGCCGCTGCATCGCGGACGTGACGGCGTCCTCGGTCAGCTCCGGCAGCGGCAGCGCCCGGACCCCGTCGCCGTCGACGACCAGGCCGAGCGGGTCGCGGTCGGCGGGCACGAGATAGGCGAACGGGCCCACCCGGCGGGCCAGGTCGTGCAGCGCCGGCATGTCCGGCGTCCCGGCCGCGGAGCGGTGCAGCTGCTGGGCGAACAGCGACGCCCGGGACCGTTCGACGGCCAGCACGGCGCGCTCCGGATCACCGGCGCCGAGGTGGGCCTGCGCCGCCCAGCCCGGCAGCCGGCGGGCGGTGCTGAGCCAGTCCTCCTGCCCGCGCCGGTCGTCCTGCGCCGCGACCAGCCGGCCCAGCGCGTCCTGGGCGTGGCCGGCGGCCTCGACGGCGTCGCCGTGCGCGTCCCGGCGCAGCGCCGACGGCAGCCAGTTCAGCGCGCCGTTGAGGACCAGCGCGGGGTCGCGTTCGGCGGCGTCGGCGGAACCCTCGCGCCAGAGCATGACCGCTTTGCGCCAGCTGTCGTCGATCCGGGCCGTGGACCTGGCCAGGCCGTTCGCGGCGTTGAAGAGCAGCATCGCGCGCTCGGGACGACCGGCCGGTACCGCGTCGAGGGCTTCGGCGTCCAGCCGCAGCGACCGGTCCAGGTCGGCGCGGTCACCGTGCCGGGCGTACCGGATGCGCAGGTTCCGCGACACCGCGGAGATGCAGCCGGCCCGCTCCGGGTCGCCGGCCGGGAACCGGCCGATCGCCTGCTCGAGCACGCGCAGGCCCTCGGTCAGCAGCAGCTCCCGGCCGGTCAGCTCGTACAGCTGGGTCAACGCGTTGCCGAGGTTCATCGACCGGCCGGCCTGCTCCGGGTCGCCGGGCGGGGAGCGCCGCACCGCGGTGCGCAACGCCTCCACGGCCCGCCAGAGGTCGGCCGGCTCGGCTCGGTGCTGGAACCGCTCGCGCAGCAGCATGCCCAGGTCGCTGGCCCGGGGCGGGTATTCGGCGGCGTTCGCCGGGGTGGCCCGCAACGCCGTCTCCATCAGGGCCGCCGCGCGATCGAGCAGGTCGAGGCGGCCGTCACCCTCGTACCGTCGGAACGCGGCCCTGGCGAGCCGCTGCAGTGCGCCGGCCGCGGTCTCGCGCCCCTCCTTGTCCTGCTGCGCCTCGCGCACCGCCTCCTGCAGGGTCACGGCCGCGGCTTCGAGATCTTCGGTACGACCGTCCGCCGCGAACCGCAGCCGGTGCACGTCACCGAGATGGACCAGCGCCCCGGTACGCCGCACCGGGCCGATGGCCTGCTCGACCGCGGTCCGGGCGGCCGTGACGTCGTCGCCGGGTGGTCCCTGCTCGGTGCGATCACGGATCCGTAGCCGCACCTCCACCGCGTTGAACCGGAACTCGCTCGCGTCCTCACCGGACGCCTCGGCCAGCGCGACCGCCTGCTCGAAAGCGGACAGCGCGGCGGGTTCGTGCTCGTCGGCCGGCGGCACCCGGGCGTGCGCGATGCCGAGCTGGTTGAAGATCTGCACCCGGGCCTGCGGCGGCAGCGCGGACAGTCCCGGGTTCGCGGTCACCCGCTGCCACAGCAGCAGGGCGGTCCCGGGGTCCTCGGCGGCGCGGCGCCCGGCCCGGACGGCGATCCGGCACAGCTGCTGGACGGTGGGCAGGCCGGTGTCCTCGCGCAGCATCCGCAGCAGGGCACGGCGCTGGACCAGCGCGCTGAGCTGCGCCGACTCCGCCTTGTTGATCAGGTCGTCGAGGGCGTGGTCGTAGGCGCCGGCGAGCAGGCCGGCGTCGGAGGCCATCGCCTGCTCGGCCTCGTCGGGTGACATCGCCCGGACGAACCCGACGAGCGCCGGCGCCTGCCGGTCGAGCTGCCGCGCGATCGCGTTGGGCCCGGTCATGGCGCCCGGTGGCGTGCCGCGAGCATCATCCGTTGGACGTGCGGCAGCGCCGGATGGTGGGGTGGCAGGTGTCCGGCGGCGTGTTCCAGCAGCTCCAGGCCGCGCCGGCGGTCGTCCTCCGCGCCGGTGACCCGCGAGCGCAGGGTGCGGAACCGGCCGAGGTTCGCCATCACCAGCAGCGCGTCGGTCGCGTCCGCGGGATAGCGGGAGAGCAGCTCGGTGTAGTCGTCGATCGCCTGATCCAAATCGGCCGGGTCCTCGTCGAACGTGTACCGCAGGGCGATCCAGTTCGCCGAGTGCTGCCGGATCAGCAGGTCGGTGTCCGAGCCCGGGATGACGTGCGCGGCCGCCTGCCGCAGGAGCTGGAACGCCCGCTGCAGGCTCTCCGGCCGCTGGTCGATCTCGTACAGGCGGCCGTGCAGCATGGCCACGGTGACGTGCACGTCGACCAGCGACACCGGTGGCTCCCCGGCCAGCAGGTCCTGGGCGACCATCTGGTCCCAGATCGCCACACCCTGCCGGATCTCGTCGGCGTCACCGGTGCGCAGCCACGTCTGATCCGCGTTGATCGCGGCGACCACGAAGCTGTCCAGCATCGCCCGCGTCCCCTTCTCGGCCGGCCCCGCGGGCGCGGGCTCCGCCGGGGCACGGGCGCCGTCGGCCAGCCACGACCGCAGCTCGCGCAGCTCCGGGGTGATCAGGGTCAGCTGGGTCATCTCGGCGAACAGGATCAGCATCTCCAGCGCCGCGGTGCCACGCTCACCGGCAAGGTCCGGATTCTTCTGTACGACGGCGTACCGGGCGGCCGGCCCGTCCGCGGCGACCAGCTCAGCGACGGCGTGGAACAGCGGGTCGACACGGACCTGACCGTCCAGCAGCTCACGCAGCGACTTCTGCTCGTACGCGCGCATCTGCGCCACCGGATCCGCCGGCTGACGCCTGCCCCACCTCGGCATGCCGCTCACCTCCTGCGCCTAACCTCAGTGATACGCCCCTTTCCCCGGCGACACCGTCCTGAGGTCGGCAAACAGACATCGGTGCCGGGCTAGCGTTTCCCGTGGTAGCCGGCGACGTCGGACTCCGCGGTGCCGGCCCGCCGGCACACCTCCCGGACCAGATCGTCGATCCGCGCGCGGTCCGCCCGGCCGGCGTCCTCGACCAGCGGCACGGCCCAGGCGCAGCCGGCCAGCTCGAAGTGCCGCTGCCAGCCCGGCCGGGCGAGCAGCCCGGTCAGGTCGACGGCGGCCGAGCCACCCATCTCGGCGTGCCCGCCGTTGATGGACTCACCGATCACCAGCGGTCTCGCGGCGAACGGCGCGACGTAGACGAAATACACGTGGTGCGTCGGGTGCTCCGGCGTCGGCGCCTGGTTGCGGTAGGCGACCCGCAACTGCTGGCGCTCGAGTTCCGATCCGCTCACCTCCCGAGACCCGGCGAACAGGTAGTCGGCCTCGAGTGCCGGCCCGCCCGGCCACCGGACGCCGTCCCCGCCGAACGTGAGGTGCTTGAACGTCTCCGGAGAGGCGAGCTCCGCCGCGTCGAAGCCGGGCCGGTCCCGCCGCCCGGCCGAACAGTCGAACAGCCGCACCGCGCCGGAGTCGAACTCCAGAACGAGCTGCCACGTCTCGGTAGGAACAACCCGCAGCAATCTCGGCACCCGGCCACCTCCACCTGGACCACCCACCCCGAACCACCAGGCTAAACGACCACCCACCCGGCACTTCGCGCGCAACGCCCCGGCTGGTGCTGAGGGCCGTCTCGCGCCGCCCGAGACAACCCTCAGCACCAGCCGGGCGGCCTGACGCTGTTGCCCGGGCGAGGCGCGGTTCGGTCCGGTGTGGACGGCGGGGGAGCGGGCGGTGGTCGGGGTCACATGCGGTCGGTGGTTCCGGAACCGGGGCGCTACCAGCGATTTCAGGACTTCTGACGGGTTCGCCCGGAAGACGGGGTTGTGGGACGCGCGCGCCGCCGATTAGGTTCGACCGCGCCATGATCGATTGGCTGCGATGAATTGCCGAACGGGCTGTTCACCGGCTGTTTCTGTGCCCTTTTCCCGTACCGGGTGAAAGACGGGAGTGAATCAGTGACCGACGCGAGGGACGACCGTCGCCGGGTCTGCCTGGTGGTGCCGACCAACCGGGAGTGCGCCGCGACGCTCACCGAGGTGGTCGCCGAGGCCGAGTACGCCACCCGGCACTTCGACGTGGACGTGTGCCTGCTGGTGCTCGACTCCTCGGACGAGTACGAGGCGCACGCGAAGGTCCTCGCCCTCGCGCCGCTCGTCTGGCACCTCGACGAGCCGGCCCAGCGCGAGTTCCTGCAGCGCGTCGTGCACCGGGCCGCCGCCGACCGCCCCGATCTGCTGCTCGATCTGCTGCTGCCGGCCGGCGTCTCGTACGGGGCCTGCACCAACCGGGCGTTCCTGATCGCGGCGGCACTGGGCTGCGACTCGGTGCACCGGCGGGACTCCGACCTGTACTTCCAGACGTACGAGGGAAAGAAGATCTTCCCGATCCACGCGGAACTCTCCGCGCTGGGGAAGGCCGCCCGCGATGTCGTCGCGACCGAGAACCGGCTCGACGAGAGCCGCGCGGACCTGCCGGTGGCCATGGCCGGCGCGTCGTTCGTCGGTGACATGTCGGTCGACGTCGAGGACATCCGCGACCACGAGGCCTACTACGACCTGGTCAGCCTGTGGGCCGCGCCCGGCAGCACCGAGGACGAGAAGCGCGAACTGGTCGCGGAGTCGTTCACCGGCAGCGCGCCGTTCGACGGCGACCACTGGACACTTTCGGTCGTCGACCCGATGCGCGTCGACATGCACAACATCAGTTTCTCCGGGCTGCAGGAGAACGTGCCGCTGCCGCCGGCCACCGACACGATCGGCAGCGACTACTTCCTGATCCACGTCGCCGACCGGGCCGGGCTGCCCGGCCTGCTGCACAACCGGCACATCGTCAATTTCCACACCGCGGAACGCAAGAGCGACGCGGGTTTCCTCGCCTACCAGCTGCGGTTCGCCAAGTTCATCCTGTCGATGTACTACTTCCACTTCATCTACCAGCGGATGACCAACGCCAGCCCGGGTGACATCGCCGCGATCGTGCGGGCCAGCACGTGGCAGCCGCGCGAGCCGAACGAGGCCACCGCCGAGCTGATGGAGCAGGCGTACCGGCGGCTCGGCGGCCGGTTCACCGCGGTCGCCGACCGGATCGGCGCGAACCGCGACGCGCTGCTGATCGAGGCGCGCCGCGACATCGAGGACTTCGCACTGCTGATCGAAGCGTGGGCCGCGCTGATCGCGGCCGCCCGCGAGACGCCCCTGCGGCATGACTGAGATCGGTCATCTGTGGGCCGCTCTGCGCGCGGCCGACACCGACCGGATCGTCTACGACCTGACCGGCATCGAGAGCCGGTACCGGGAGCTCGGCGACGAGCTGCCCGGCGTCCGGGTCCGCTTCGCGATGAAGGCGTGCCCGGTCGACGAGGTGCTGACCGGCTTCGCCGACCTGGGCGCGGGTTTCGACGCGGCCAGTCCCGGCGAGATCCGGCAGGCGTTGCGCACCGGTGCCGAGCCGGAGCGGGTGCACTACGGCAACACCGTGAAGTCCGACGAGGACATCGCCACCGCGTACCGGCTCGGGATCACCACGTACGCCACCGACAGCGCCGAGGACGTGCGGGCGATCGCGCGGCACGCGCCGGGCAGCCGGGTGTTCTGCCGGGTCAGCACGAGCGGCGAGGGCGCGGTGTGGGGCCTGACCGGCAAGTACGGCAGCGACGACCCGGTCGCCGTGCTCGACCTGGCCCGGTCGCTCGGCCTGGTGCCCGCCGGGCTGTCGCTGCACGTCGGCTCGCAGCAGATGACCGAGAGCGGCTGGCATGACGGCCTGGCGGCCGTGGCGGGCGTGATGCGGAAACTGCTGCGGCGCGGCATCCGCCCGGACCACGTGAACCTCGGCGGTGGTCTGCCCGCCTCCGGTCATCCCGGCCTGACCCCGCCGACCGGCGAGATCTTCGCGGCGATCCGCTCCGGGATGCGCCAGCTGCGCGAGGCCGCCGGCGGCGACCTCGACTTCGTCGTCGAACCGGGCCGCTTCCTGGTCGCCGATCATGGGGTGGTCCGGGCCGAGGTCGTCCGATTGACCGTACGGCGGGAAGCGTGGCTCTACCTGACCTGCGGACGGTTCAACGGCCTCTACGAGGGTGACCGGCTGCCCTACCGGCTGGAGTTCCCCACCCACCCGGCCGGCCCGACGGTGCCCGCGATCGTGGCCGGGCCCAGTTGCGACAGCGACGACGTGCTCGCCGGGGGAGTGCCGGTGCCGGTCCCGGCCGGGCTGGCCTCCGGTGATCCGGTGTGGATCCACACCGCCGGGGCGTACGCGACCAGTTACACCACGGCCGGGTTCAACGGGTTCGCGCCGTTGCCCTGTCACACCGTGCGCGCCGAACGGGTCCGGCCCATCGACGTGCACGACTGGCCGGCGATCGGCTCGCTGGAGTCCACCGCGTACACCAAAGGGGGTCTCTCCGAAGGGCCGGAGGCCCTGCGCTCCCGCGCCCAACCGGAGACCTCGTTCGTGCTGGACACCGGTGACCGGGTCGGTGGTTACCTGCTCGCGCTGCCCTACCCGGAGTTCCGCTACCCCGACCTGCACCGGCCCGAGGAGTCCGCGGTCCGCTCGTCGAACCTGCACCTGCACGACATCGTGATCGACCCGGGCCTGCGCGGGCGCGGCTGGGGCAAGCGCCTGGTACGTCACCTGACCGAAACTGCCCGTAGCCTGTCCTATCGACGGATCTCGCTGGTCTCGGTCGACGGGACAGCCGGCTTCTGGTCGTCCCGCGGCTTCCGTCCCCACCCGCAGGTCCCCCTGCCCGGCGCCTACGGACCGGACGCCGTGTACATGTCGCATGAACTGAGGTAGGCCCGGTATGTCGTTCCGCCGCTCGCAGCTGTCGATCGCCGCGTTGTTCGCCGCGCTCGGCTTCCAGTACTCGACCTGGGCGTCGCGGATCCCCGCGCTCGCCGACCGGCTGCACCTGTCGTCGGGCGAGGTCGGCGTGCTGCTGCTGGCCGCGGGTGTCGGCGCGGTGCTGTCGTTCCCGCTGGTGCCGAGGCTGATGGCGGCGTTCGGCTCGGGCCGGCTGGCGCTCGGCGCCGGGCTGGTGCTCGTCGGCGCGCTGGCCGGGCTGGCCGTCGCGCCGGCCTATCCGGTGGCGCTGGCCGTGCTGCTCGTCGACGGGGTGGCGGTCGGCTGCCTGAACGTCGCGATGAACGCGCAGGGCGCGGTGCTGGAGAAGACGTCCGGCCGCACCACGATGGCGAAACTGCACGCCACGTTCAGCGCGGGCATCTTCGGCGCCGCGCTGCTGGCCTCGGGGGTCTCCTCGCTGACCGATTCGGTGCTGCTGCACTTCACGGTGGCCGGTGTGGTGCTGCTCGCGCTGCTGACGGCCGCCCGGCCCGGGCTGCTGCACGAGGACCTGCCGGCCACGCCGGCCACGACTGGCGGCCGGGCCCGGATCCGGCCGTCCGGCATCGTCCTCTGGCTGGGCGTGACCATGTTCCTGGCCACCATCGCGGAGGGTGCGGTGAACGACTGGTCGGCGCTCTACCTCAAGGACGTCGCGCACGCCGCCGAGCACCTGCTCCCGCTCGGCATCGCGGTCACCTCCGGCATGATGATCATCGCCCGGATGTTCGCCGACGGCTGGCGGGACCGTTTCGGGGACAAAACCGTTGTCGCGTACGGCTGCGGCGTCGCGGGCCTGGGCCTGGCGGCGGCGTTGCTCGCCGGCGGGGCCTATCCGGCGCTGGCCGGGTTCGCACTGGTGGGCCTGGGGATGGCGGCGGTGAGCCCGTGCCTGTACGTGGCGGCGGCCCACCACGGCTCGGCGGCGCTGACCGCGGCCGCCACGATGAGCACGACGGGCCTGCTGGTGGGCCCACCGGTGATCGGTTTCCTGGCCGAGGGTGTCGGCCTGCGCTGGGCCCTGGCGGCAGTGGTCCTGACCGCTTGGCTGATCATCCCGTGCGTCCTGCCGATCAAGTGGCCGGTCCGCACCCCGGAACCCGCCGTCAGCTGAGTCCGGTACCGGTGATGATCTCTTCGCCCTCGTCCATCGGCTCGTCGAAGCGGGCGTAAAACTCGTCGAGCGCGCGCGGGCTGACGGTCGCGGCGTTCGCGCCGTCACGCTGATGACGCTCGGCCAGGCGGCGCTGCAGCTCCGCCTTGTCGACCTTGAAGTAGAGCAGCCGCCACTGGGCGCCGTGCGCCTCGACCAGGTGCTTGTAGGTGTCCCGATCGGCCCGCCGCCACAGGCCGTGATCGAAGACGACGTCGCGGCCGCGTCCGATCAACCGGACGAGGCGGCCGCGGATCTCGTCGATGATCGGGGCCTCCAGCTCGAAATAGCGGCTCTCGCGGTAGTCGATGCCGAATCGGCCGTGCCGGCTGTGCATCATCTCGTCGACCGACAACCGCACCACGCCCTCCTCGACCAGCTTCCGGGCGTAGGTGGTCTTGCCGGAACCGGTCAGACCGCTCAGGAGGTAAACGACTCCCACGGAACCCCTCCCACTCGTGCTTTTGGGCCCGACGGTACTCACCTCTGATCATTGCAGCCGGGGCTCAGGCGGTCGCCGGATGTGCCGATGACCGGATTGTGCCGATAAGCAGATGGCGTGGCATACCGGCCTGGCAACTCTGCGTGATCGCAGGGGTCGTCGCCACCGCCGTGTACGCGTTACTGCCCACCGGAGAGCGGTGTCATGCCACCGGCCACGACCACACCGCCGCGGCGTGAATCACGTTGCGGCGGTGTGCGGTGCCGCGCGAGGATCACGACCATGACCTACGGAAAGGGCGCCCCGCGCCCCACACGGTGAACGCCTCGGCCCCGGACCTCTGGGGCTGGCTGGAGAAGAGCGTCGCGGCTGGCGACGTCCTGACACCCGGCGATGACGCGCGCGACCACGTCGTCCACTTCGTCCGGCTCGACCGGGACGGGCCGATGACCCGGCGCCTGCTGATCTTCACGACCGACCGCCGGGCACCGATCCGCCGGACGATCTTCGAGTTGCTCGTTCAACTGCACGTCCGGGGCTCCGGCTGGCCGCTCGTCGCCGACGCCGCCGAGACGGCCCTGAGCGACCCGGATCCGTCGGTGCGGCGCACCGCGGCGACCCTGCTGGTACACACCGCCGGCCCGGGTCGCGCGCTGGCGGCGCTGGACACCTTGACCGATCCCGCCGTCCGGATCGCCCTGATGAACGCCATTCCCTGGCACCGGCATCCAAGGCATCAGGCCACCGTGGAACGCCTGCGCTCGGATACCGTCCCGGCCATCCGGCTGCTGGCCAACTGCGCCGCGCCCGGCGTGGACGACACCGTGATCCGCGCGGACCTGGACGCCGCCGTCCCCGACCTGACCGCGCTGGGAAAGGCATCCGCGGGCGAGCTGTGGGCGCACGCGCTGACCGGTTCCGACCGTGACGATGACTGCTACACCTGGGTGCGACGCCTGACCGGCTCTGCCGAGACCCCCGAGGTCCGGCTCGAAGGTGTCCGGATGGCGGCCATCGCGATCCGTTTCTGGCGGGCCGCGCCGGTCCGGCTGACCCCGGCGCTCACGGCTCTCCTGCGGGAAAACCCCTCTCCGGTACGGTCGGCAGCGCTCCGGACGCTCACCGCCTCGATGACCGCGTCCCGCCTGGCCGCCGAGGATCTCGCGGCCCTGCTCGACGACCCGGACCTCGGCGCACCGGCCGCCGTCGCGCTGGGCGGCATCGGCGACCACCGCGCGATGCCGCACCTGGTCCGGCAGATGCTGGCCGGCGGCACCCAGCCCGGCCTCCTCGCGGCGTTCCGCACACTCGCCCGAGCCGGCGCTGACCCGGCCGACCCGGTGGCCGCCGCCCGGCACCTGCTCGCCACCACTCCCGGCTCGGATGCCCCGGAACTCCCGATGTGGGTGCTGGCCGCCTTCGGCCCGGCCGCGGCACCTGCCCTCCCGGAACTCCTCGCCACACTCACCGGCGCCGTGAACGACACCCCGAACCTCACGTGGCACGTCCTGGGCCGGATCGGCCCGGCCGCCGCGGCCGCCGTTCCGCACCTACGGGACCACGGCGCGCTCTTCGCCCTCGTACAGATCACGTCGGACCGCGCCCCGGTCGATCAGCACCTCGCCGGACTTCCGGAAGAGCTTCGTCGTGGCCGCCTCGCGGCCGTGCTGCTGGCCTGGCTCGCCGACCACGGTGGGCTGACCGTCCGCCAGCACCGGCAGCTGCGCAGTCTGTTCGGCACGCCCGGCCCGGCATCGGTGGACGTGGCCGCGACCCTGTGGCGCCACGAGGGTCCTGCAGCGGCCGCCGACCTGCTCGCGGTCCTGTCCGAACACCTCGCCGACGACCTGCTCGGTCCGAAGGCGCTGGAGGTGTTCGCGGCGATGGGCCCGCACGCCCGCCCGATCCTCGGCCGCTTGGACGAGTTCATCACCCGCCGGCACCGGGCCGGCTTCAACGTCGGCGGCCCGGACGCCGAGCTGCACGCGGACGAGACCCTGCTGACCGCCATGATCGCCGCCCGGGAGCGGATCGCGGGATGAGACACGAACGAACCGGCCCGGCGCGTCGGGGGAACGCGCCGGGCCGGTTCGGCCTCACCAGATCGGGATCAGCAGGTCGGTTCGCCGGACTGGGCCGGCAGGCTCACCGCGTTCCAGGCGGCCTTGACCGTGTTGAAGTTGGTGCAGCTGCCCGGGTACAGGTTCTTCGCGGCCTGCAGCGTCCACACCCGGTACTTGGCGTACGAGGAGCTGGACGTCTTCAGCAGCATCGCGTTGTACATGATCTTCGTGGCGACCTGGATGCCCAGGCCGGTCACCGTGGTGCCGTTGCAGGTGGAGCTGGCCGGCTGGCCGTTGCCGCTGCTGCCCTGGGCCAGCAGGTAGAACCAGTGGTTGCCCGGACCGGCCGCGGCGTGCACCTCGGAGCCCGGCGTGCTGCTCGAGTAGCAGTTGCTGTCACCGGCGAGCGACGGGTTGTACATGTAGCGGATCGGGCCGCTGCCGACCAGGTTGACCTCTTCGCCGACCTGGTAGTCGAACGGGTCGTTGGCGTTCGCGGCGTACGCCTCGGTGGCCGCGCCGATGGTGTCGGCGACGAACTCCTGGGTGCCGCCCTTCGAGATGCCACCCGGGGTCTTGTCGTCGATGCCGTGACCCAGCTCGTGGCCGACCACGTCGAGCGAGGAGATCCACTTGCCGGCGGTGTTCTTGCCGATCTGGATCTGGGTGCCGTCGTAGTAGGCGTTCTGGTCGTTCAGGCCGACCCGGATCGGCCACGCGCCGCCAGAACCGTTCTGACCGTTACGGCCCAGCCACGCCGACAGCATGGCCTTCTGCTTCTGCGCCACGTAGAGCGCGTCCACGCAGCCGGTCTCCTTGCTGGTGCCGACGCCGTTGCCCCACGCGTTGTCGGTGCCGCTGAAGACCGTGTTGGTCGCGGCGTCCTGGCAGCTCAGGTTCGTCGTCGACGGGTCCTTGAGCGAGTAGGTCGAACCGGACAGCGTGGTGTTCAGCGAGACCGAGCCGTTGATCCAGCCGGTGCCGGTTCCGGTCGCCTCGGTGACGTTCTCGTGCGTGGAGAGCACCGCGCCGGTCGCCGCGTCGACGTCGACGGTGAGCCGGCTGACACCCTCGGCGCTGGTGCCGTTGACCGTGGTCTCGTAGGCGAGCTTCGCCGCCTGGCCCTCGGCCGCGACCACGATCAGCTGGGTCGCCTCGACACCGGTGACCGTCTTGAACTGCTTCTTCGCGGTGGCGATCGCCGCGCTCTGCGACACCGCGGGGGTGGTCGAGAGCTCACCGATCGGGCTGCTCTGCGCCACCGAGGTGTACCGGGTCGCGCCGGCGGTGTCGGTGACGACGACCAGGTCGCCGCCCTTGACCGACAGGCCCTTGTAGGTGCGGTCGTAGGCCGCGTAGGTCAGGCCCTGGGAGTTGTAGACCTGCTTGCGCTGGAACGCGTCGTAGGCGCCGGCTCGCAGTGCCGCCGGGCGAGCGGCGACGACGGCGTCGGCCACGGCGACCGCGTCCACGGACGGGCTGATCGGCTGCGCGGCTGCCGGACCGGACACGCCGACCAGCGCCGAAGCGGCCACCGTGCCGACGGCCACCGCGATGCTCAAGGGGGTTCGCACCATGTTGCGTACTCCTCTCCCGCCCACGGGGGTGGTGGGCGGGCTCGACCTCCGGCGCGGCGGGGTGGCCGCTACCGGGTGAAACAGGAGTGACGCTATCTATACAGATCTATTTTCCGAAATAGGGAAAACCCTCGCATTGCCTGCGGTCCGCTCGCGGTCACCCCCTTTTTTCGGTACGGATGAAGGAGCGCCCGCCGCAGGCTACGAGCCGAGTCCCGCGGTGGCCTCGCGCGACGCCGCCGCCGCGCCGACCCCAGCCGCGCCCACCGGACCGCGCCACTCACCACGCGAGCCCGCGACCACTCCGGACCGCCGCGCGCCTCCCGGCCCTGGCTGGCTCTCGGGGGTGTCTCACTCCGTTCGACACACCCCTGAGAGCCAGCCCGGTAACCGGAACCGCGGCCGGGCCGCGAGGTGGCTGCGGTGTCGCGCGAGACCATCACGGGACGTGGCTCGTAACCTGCGGGCGGGCGCTCGGTAGTCGTACCGAATGGGGTTTATGCGAAGGCGGCGTTGCGGGCGTCGGTGCGGATGCGCTGCAGGTCGCTTGCGGACAGACCGGCCTGGGGTGCGGCGATCTGGTACTCGCCGGAGAGGGTGATCGCCGAGGTGCGCGGGTCGTCGGTGCAGAGTGCGACCGGCACGCCGGCGGCGAGCAGGCGGCGCACCGGATGCTCCGGGTAACTCGGTGCGGTGCTGGTGTGCAGGTTGCTGGTCAGGCTGACTTCGAGGGTGATCCGGTGGGCGGCGAGGTGGTCGAGCAGGGCCGGGTCCTCGACCGCGCGGATGCCGTGGCCGATGCGCTCGGCGCCCAGGTGGTTAACCGCGTCCCAGACGCTGAACGGCCCGGCGGCCTCACCGGCGTGCACCGTGACGTGCAGGCCGGCGTCGCGGGCGAGCGCGAACGCCGGGGCGAACGCGGCGGCCGGCACCCCGGCCTCGTTGCCGGCGATGTCCACGCCGCAGAGCAGGTCACGCCGGGTGAGCAGCGTGCGCATCTGTGCGTCACCGCGCTCCGGGCCGAGGTCACGCAGGACGATGCCGATCAACCCGACCGGCAGTCCGGTCTCCCGCGACGCGCTACGGGTGCCGTCCGCGACGGCGTCGATCACGGCGGTGGCGTCGAGACCCGTCTCCTGGGCGATGAACGCTGGGCTGAATCGGACCTCGAGATAGTCCAGGCCGTCGGCGGCCGCGTCCTGGACGGCTTCGCGGGCGGCCCGGCGCCAGTCGTCGAGACTGCGGAACGCGGAGGGTGCGGCGTCGACCTTGTCGAGGTAGGGGAGCAGGCCGCCGAGCGGGCCGTGCGCCACGAGCAGATCCTCGGGGTCCTCGGCGGTGGCGAGGGGGTGGCCGTAGCGGTGGGCGAGCTCGAGGGTGGTGGACACCCGCAGGGAACCTTCGAGGTGGCGGTGCAGATCGATGAGAGACATGGGTGCTCCAGGAGATCAGTTTCGGCCAAGGACGACAGCGACGCGCGGTCGCTTACTGGTAGAAGTCCTGGCGGAACGAGTGATCCCCGAAGACGGCGCCGTGGCGCGTGGCGCGCTGGCCGCTCGTCATCATCACGAGTGGAAGATTAGCAGGTGGGGGTGGTCAGGCCCGTTCCGCGGAGGGCCAGTACCAGTCCGCGATCTGGTAGTCCGGCCGGCCGGTGGTGCGCGCGTTGAGCAGCACCATGCCGCCCTCGCGGAAGAAGCGGTCGACAAGTGCCGGCATGCGGTCGCGCTGGGTCGGGTGGCGGTCGAGCCGCTGCCAGTTGGTGACCGATCGAAGCATCTCGGCATACATCATCGCGATCGGTGTCCTCGCCGTCGGCAGCGACCGTCGTTCGGCCGTCAGAGGAGACGCTCGCACCCCACCGGTGATAACACTTTCCACCGCGGCGGGTTTGGCATGATCGCGGGAGCTTCACCGCGCCGAGCGTGGGGACTTTGGGTGCGCTCCGCGCCGAAACTTCACACGCTCGGGGGTTGCGGCCGTTGTGTGGGGAGTTTGGGTGCGCTCCGCGCCCAAACTTCACACGCTGGGAGTGCTGCGGGCGGTGGTGACATCGGGGTGACGCGGGCATCGGTATCTATGTGTGCATGACGCGACACAAGCGAATGACAGCGGGGATCGGGGCGCTCGCCGTCGCGGCCGGTGCGCTCGGCCTGGCCGTGCCGGCGAGCGGGGCAGCACCGAGCGGCGGGTCGGGCCGGGTGACGTGGGGGGACTGCGTGGCCTACTCGGATGCGACGCTCGAGGCGATGGGTGTGCCGCCGGACGAGGTGCCCAGGATCCGGGCGCTGCTCGCCCGCACCGACTGCGGCACCGTGCAGGTGCCGCTCGACTACGCCCACCCGGCCGGCCGGAAGATCACCGTCGCGATCAGCCGGCTGCGGGCCACCGACCAGAAGCACAAGCGGGGCAGCATCGCGGTGAACCCGGGCGGGCCGGGTGGCAGCGGCTACCTGATGCCGCACCAGCTGACCCTGACCAGCCCGCAGTTCGCGGCGCTGAACGACCGCTACGATCTGATCGGCTTCGACCCGCGCGGCGTCGGCTACAGCACCCGCGCCGCGTGCGCGCGCCCCGGCGACGACGTCGTCCCGCCCGAGATCCCGGCCGGTCCGCTGACCGAGGCGACCGCGAAGAAGATCTACGACTTCCAGGTCGCGCAGAACCAGGCCTGCTGGGCGAGCGACCCCACGTTCCTGCGTCATCTCACCACCACCGACGTGGCCCGCGATCTCGACCGGGTGCGGGCGGCGCTGGGACTGCAGAAGATCAGCTACTTCGGCGTCTCCTGGGGCACCCTGCTCGGCCAGGTGTTCCGCAGTCTGTACCCGGGCTCGGTGGACCGGATGTGGCTGGACAGCGTGGTCGGCCCGACCGCGAACCGGCTTGACTCGCGGTTCCACGACGTGACCGCCGCCGAGGAGCGCAAGGTGCCCCGATGGGCCGCCTGGGCCGCGCAGCGGGACGCGACCTACCACCTCGGTGACACCGCCGACGAGGTGATCGCCGTGGTCAAACGGCTGAAGGCCCAGCTCGACGCGGCGCCGATCGTGTTCAGCGACCTGGATCGGGAGCTCGACGGCAACCTCGCCGCGTTCCTGGCCGTGGCGCCCAGCCCGGTGTGGCCGGACGCCACCGCGGGCCTGGCGGCGCTGTCCACGGCGACGACCGGCGATCCGGTGCCGGACGCCCTGAAATCGATCATCGGCGCGGAGCCGAACGACCCGGGAGAACCCACCGAGCCTCCCGCTGACCTGCCCGAACAGTTCAACGAGACGGCCGGCACCGCGATCCTCTGCAACGACGACACCAGCGCGCACGACTTCCCCGCGTTCTGGCGGACGTACCGGGGCTGGCAGCAGGAGTTCCCGATCGCCGGGAGCCTCGGTGTGATCACCCAGCGCTGTGCGGGCTGGCCGATTCCGGCCACCGAACCCTTCCACTTGCGGAAGTCGTCCGGCTCGCTGCAGCTGTCCGGTCACCGATGGGAGAGCCCGACACCGTACGCGTGGATAGCCCAGGTCCAGTCGACGATCGGCGGCACGGTGTTCACGGTCGAGGACGACATCCACGGCTCGGTCGCGCGGGTCCCGGAGTGCACGGAGCACCTCGAGGCGTACTTCCTCACCGGCCGCCCGGACGCCGGCGGCTGCACCGGCGTGACCCCGCCCGACACGTCGGCGTCGGTGGCCTCGGTGACGGCCGGCGACGCGCCGGTCAGCACCCGCTGGGCGCCCACCGGCACCCACTGGACCTGGCGCTGATCCGTCCCGGCCACGGTCACGAGCCACGCTTGGTGGTGATGCCGATGCCGTGCTTGCGCGGGTCGGTGCCGGACAGCGTGGTCGTGCCGGGCCGGCGGGGTGGCCTCGGCACGGTCAGCACGAACGTCGAGCCGTGCGGCTGGTGCGGGCGGTAGGCGACGCTGATCCCGCCCGCCTCGGCGAGCTGCCGGACCAGGTAGAGGCCCAGCCCGGTGCCCGGCTTGGTGATCGCGACCCCGGAGTCGGCCCGGGCGAAGCGGTCGAACAGGTGCGGTACGAACGCGGCCGGCACCCCCTCGCCGTTGTCGGTGACGTGGATGTCGACGTGCCCGGGATGCCCCATGATCCGGATGGTGACCGGCGGCGCGCCGTACTTGACCGCGTTGCCGATCAGGTTGCCGAGGATCAGGTGCAGGTGGGCCGGGTCGGCCAGGGCGATGCTCTGGTCCGGCGCCAGTACCGCGACCGTCTGGCCCGGGGCCAGTCCCTGCGCGGCGACCGCCTCCGGTACGACCTGCGACAGGTCCAGCACCACCGGCCGGGCCACGATCGCCCCCGCGTCGAGCTGGGCCAGGGTGAGGATCTCCTCGACCAGCTGATCGGCGCGGTGGCCGGTCGCGGTCATCTGTCGTACGTACCGTTGGCGGTCGTCGTCGCCGAGCTCGTGCCATTCGTCGATCAGCAGCTCGCCACGGGCCACGATGCCGGTCAACGGCTGACGGACGTCGTGGGTGAGCATGGTCAGGAAATCCGCCATCTGCGCGTTCGCCTCCTGCAGCTGCTCGGCCCGCTGCGCGAGCTCGGCCTGCTGCTGGACCCGGGTGCGTTCCAGGGCGTTGCGCTCGGTCATGTCGAGCACCTGGGTGGTGAAGAACTGCGGCTGGCCGTTCGGGTCGCGCAGCAGCGCGCTGGTCACGATCGCCTCGATGTAGTGCCCGGCACCGTGCAGGTACCGCTTGTGCACCTCGAAACCGTCGCGCCGGCCGGTCAGGCAGCTCTGCACCGCGGCGATGCAGGCGGCCAGGTCGTCGGGGTGGGTGAGCTCGGCGAACGGCCGGCCGACCAGCTCGTCGGGCGAGCAGCCGAGCATCTGCCCGAGCGCCGGGTTGACCCGCAGGAACCGTCCCCCCGGGTCGGTGATCAGCATCCCGATCCGGGAGTTGTCGAACACCTTCCGGAACCGCTGTTCGCTGGCCTGCAGCTCACCCCGGTGCCGGCGGGCCCGGCCGGCCGCCACCACGACCAGCAGCCCGACGGCGGCGGCGGTGCCCACGGCCACCCGCCCGGCCGTCTCGTTACTGTGCACCGAGGCGAAAAGAGCGTCCTCCGGTACGGCCGCGGACAGCTGCCACGGCGCCCCGGAGATGCGCATCGACACGTACCGCCACCACCGGCCACCGGAGGAGTACCGGCCCTGGTCGTGCGCGGTCAGCGCCTCGGCCAGGTCGGGGTTGGCGCTGCTCAGGGTGGGTGCGGCGCGGTCCGCCGCGTGGTTGTCGGCGGCGATCATCCCGGAGTCGTCGGTGAGCTGCACCCGGATGCCGGGCAGCGTCCACGCGGTGGCCAGGTACGCCGACAGCGGACTCCGTGCGACCGCGATCCCCCCGGAGAACACCCGCCGCCCGGACGGCGTGGTGAACGGCACCGCGAACGCGACCACCGGCTCCCTGCGGACGGCGGACGGCACCACCGGCGACACCGCCGGCTGACCGTCGCGCACCGCGGTCCGCAGGTGCGGGTACCCGATCGTCAGGTCCTGCCCGATCATGGTGCTGTCGGCCGGCACGGCGCGCAGCAGCCGCCCCTGTGCGTCCAGCAGCACCGCGGCCGGATACCCGAAGCTGCTCACCGACCGCAGGAAGTCCCGGCCGCTGACCACCGGATCGGACAGCAGCGCGGTCGCCTGCAGCCGTTCGCGCTCGATCAGGTCCGCGACGTAGCTGGTGACGAAGTCGCCCACCAGGCGCATCCGCAGGTCGAACCGCTCCAGCATCCCGGCCCGGCTCTGCGTCTGCGCCCACAGCAGCGCCGCCGTCCCGCCCGCGGTCAGCATCAGCCAGATCGCCAGGGGGACGGCCAGGAACTGCCACCACCTTCGTGGTCGCCCACCGGCCCGCACCCGTCCACCATCGTCCGGCGGCGGCGCGCCCGCAGCCCGTTCCCGTTATCGCCGTAAGAGAACGAGCCGGCCTATTCTCGACGGCGAGTACCGGCGTCAATGCGGAACGTGATCCGGCCGACCGGCCCCCGGACTGTGACTTTCCTGTGTGGATCGATTACCGAACCGGCAAAAGCTTCGTGTTTTCCCGGTCGTGTGACAGATTGATGGGGCGCATTGGCCGGTACGGGGAGGTCCGACAGCAGATGGCAGTGGATCAGAGCAGGAGCGTGCTTTTCCGTTTCGGATCCAGTGCCACCAGGAGATGGCTGCTCGCGCTGACGCTTGCCGGAGGCACGGTCATGCTGCCGTCGCCGGCCATGGCCAAGGTGCCCGACGTCCCGTCGCCGTCGACCTCGTGCGCCGGCGGTTCCGGCACCTCGACCGACCGGCAGATCGCCGGCCAGTTGCGTTCGTCGATGACCGGCCAGCGGATCGGCTCGTCGCTGACCGCCGCCCGGATCGCCTGCGCCCGCGGCATCGTCCGCGCCGTGCAGCAGCGCGGGCTGGGCCAGCGGGCCGCGGTCCTCGCGCTGACCACGGCGATCACCGAGAGCAGCCTGAACAACCACCTGTTCGCCGTCGACCACGACAGTCTCGGCCTGTTCCAGCAGCGGCCGTCGATGGGCTGGGGCAGCCCCGACGAGTTGGTCGACGTCACGTATGCGACGAACGCGTTCCTGAACGCGATGATCCGCAAGTACCCCGGCGGCAGCTGGCAGAGCGGCGAGATCGGCCCGATCTGCCAGCGGGTGCAGACCTCGGCACACCCGGCGGCGTACGCACGGGAGGCGCCCGACGCCCAGCTGATCGTGTCCGCGCTCTGGGCCGACGCGTCAACGGTGACCGAGTCGGGCACCACGACGGCGGCCCGCCCGCCCGTGGTGCCGGCCGCCTCACCGGTGCCCACCGGCCCGTTCCAGAAGGCGCTGGCCGCCGCGGCGACCTCGCTCGGCCCGCTGGACGGGCACCACGCCCTCGCGATGGCCGACTGGAACGGCGACAAGCACCCCGATCTGCTCTCGGTCAGCGGTGCGGGTGTGGCCACCGGCAAGACCGAGGTGCGCATCATCAACGGTGCGACGAACTTCGGGTCGCTGCTGTTGACCACGGCCACGGTGCTCGGCCCCACCGACGAGCGTTCGGCGTACGCGGTGGCCGACTGGAACGCCGACGGCCGCCCCGACCTGGTCGTGGTGCAGAAGTCCGGCACGGCCAGTGGCAAGACCGAGGTGCGGATCGTCGACGGCGCGTCGAACTTCCAGCAGCTGCTGGTCGACACCGCCACCGTGCTCGGCCCGACCGACGACCGCTACCAGTTCTCCGTGGCCGACGGGAACGCCGACGGCCGCCTCGACCTGGTGGCCGCGCAGACCACCGGCACGGCGAGCAAGAAGGTCGAGGTGCAGGTCGTCGACGGCGCCTCGAGTTTCCAGAAGCTCGTGGGGCCGGCCGTGATCAGCGCCGAACCGGCCCGCGACGGCCTGGAGGTCTCGGCGGCCGACTGGAACGCCGACAAGCGCCCCGACCTGGTCACCGTGCAGAAATCCGGCACGGCCAGCGGCAAGACCGAGGTCCGGGTGCTGGACGGCGCGTCCGGTCTGACCCGTTCCCTGGCCAAGGTCAGCACCGCCCAGCCCGCCACTGACGACCGCCACGAGGTGCTGCTCACCGACTGGAACGCCGACGGCCACCCCGACCTCGCGGTGGTCCAGAAGACCGGCACCGCGAGCGGCTGGGCCGAGGTCACCATCCTCGGCGGTTGACCGGTCAGTCGTTGTCGGCGGTCTTGGCCACCACCGCGAAGGCGGTGTCCAGCTGCACGTCCCACTCCTGGCCGGCCGCGTCGCGGACCTCGGCCTCGTAGGCGACACCCTGGTCGTCGGAGGCTTCCACGTCCAGGATCGTGCCGCTGCCGACCGCGGCGAGGGCGGCCTTCTCGGCCGAGGAGCGCTCGGCGGCGGTCAGCACCCGGTCGTCGGCGTCGGCGCCGTCCTTCTGCTGGGAGAGGACCTTGAGGTCCTTGTCCAGGCCGACCGACACCTCACTGCCGTCGGCCTGGCGGACCTCCACCTCGTACGCCTCGCCGCGGTCGTCGCTCTCCTCGACGTCGACGACGGTGCCGGGCACGGCCTGGGTCGCGGCCGACCCGATGCGGTCACGGTCGCTTCCGGACACGTCGGCGTTCGCGGCGGTCGCCCAGAAGCCACCGGCGCCGAGGGCGGCCACCACGGCGGCGGAGGCGACGAGGACGCGCTTGCTGCGGAGCTTGGCGGTGTTCATCAGTGGGTGCCTTCCTGAAAGGAACTGGTGGAATCGAGTACGGCCCCAGCCTGCGCCCGGCACCCTGAACCTCACCTGAACGCGGCTGAAGATCCTTTCAGGAAGCCGGCAAGCGGACCGTGAAACACGCCCCACCCAGGGCGGACTCCGTGATCGTCACGGTGCCCTGGTGCCCGGTGACGATTTCCCGGACGATCGCCAGCCCGAGCCCGCTGCCACCGGCATCCCGGTCCCGGGCCTCGTCGAGCCGCACGAACCGCTCGAACACCCGTTCCCGCTGCCCGGCCGGAATCCCGTCGCCGTCGTCCTCGACCACCAGTTCCACCGCGCCGCCGTCATCCGTCGACCGGACGGCGATCCGCACCGTGCTCCGCGCGTGCCGGGCGGCATTGTCGGTCAGATTCCGTACGACCTGGGCCAGCGCCGTCTGATCCCCGTGCACCCGCCCGGCCCCGACCCCGGCCGAGTCCACCTCCCGGCCGGACCGGCGCACCCGCCGCACCTCGGCGAGGGCCAGGTCGTCCAGGTCGACGTCCTGCTCCGGCCGGGCCGCCGCCCCGCCGGTACGGGTGAGCAGCAACAACTGCTCGACCAGCCGTTCCATCCGGGCAGACTCCTCGAGCACCGCCCCGGCCAGCTCACCCTCCGGCAGCGCACCGGGGTGCAGCCGGGACACCTCGGCCGCCTGCCGGATGCTGGACAGCGGCGAGCGCAGCTCGTGCGAGGCGTCCCCGACGAACTGCTGCTGGCGGTCCCGGGACTCCTGCAGCCGGCCGAGCATCCGGTTCATGGTCTGCGCCAGCCGGTGGATCTCGTCGCGGGACGCCGGCTCGGGCACCCGCCGGTCCAACCGTTCGCCGGTGATCTCCTCGACCTCGCGGCGGATCCGTTCGACCGGGGCGAGCGCGCGGCCCACCACCAGCCAGGTGATGCCACCGGCCACCAGCAGCACGAGCGGCACCCCGATCAGCAGGGGAGTGGCGAGCGCGCCGGTCGAGTCGCCGACCTCCTCCAGCGACGCGGCGACGATGACCGTGTAGGGGCCCGCGTCCTCGGTCGTCACGACGTACCCCTGATCGGAACCGGAAATCCGGACCTGATCGGCCTCCTCGACCGGCAGCGGCGCCGGCAGTGACCGCGAGGAGCGGACCACGGTACCGGCGGCGTCGCGCACCTGCCAGAGCACGGCGTCGTCCTCGAGATCGTCCTCGTCGTCGACGTCCGTCGCGGGCAGGCCGGACGTCGTGATCTGCGCGGCCAGCGCGGACGCGCGGTCCTCGGCCGCGGTCGCGATGCCGCCGCGCAACGATCCGCGGACCAGGAACAGCAACGCGAACGCCGCGGTGACCAGCGCGACCGCCATGACCAGCACCGCGAGCGCGGTGGTGCGCAGCCGGACCGACGCGTGCTCACCCACCGTCGCTGCCCAGCCGGTACCCGGCGCCGCGCAGGGTCTGTATCGCCTCCCGGCCGAACGGGCGGTCGATCTTGTTGCGCAGGTGCCGGACGTAGACCTCGACGATGTTCGGATCGCCGTCGAAGTCGGCGTCCCACACCGCTTCGAGGATCTGCCGCTTCGACACGACGTCGCCGGCGTTGCGGGCCAGGAACGCCAGCAGCGCGAACTCGCGGGCGGTCAGATCGATAACGGTCTCACCGCGGTGCACCCGCCGCGCGGCCGGGTCGATCCGCAGGTCACCCGCGGTCAGCTCGGTGGGCCGCTCGCGGGCGCCGCGCCGGGCCACCGCGCGCAGCCGGGCGACGAGCACCGGGAACGAGAACGGCTTGGTCAAGTAGTCGTCGGCGCCGGTGTCGAGGCCCTCCACCTGATCCCACTCGCCGTCCTTGGCGGTGAGCATCACGATCGGCGTCCAGTTCTCCTCCGCGCGCAGCGTCGCGCAGACCTGGTAACCGTTGAGGCCGGGCAGCATCAGGTCGAGCACGATCACCGCGTACGCGTTCTCCCGGGCTCGCCACAGGCCGTCGGTGCCGTCGTGGGCGACGTCGACGGCGAACCCCTCGGCTTCCAATCCGGCCCGCAGCGACCAGGCGAGCCGTTTCTCGTCCTCGACCACGAGCACACGCATCCGGCCATCCTCGCGCACGCCGCCTGAACGCCCGCTGAACGCCGCGCGGTTCCGGCCAGACCCGGTCGCTGGTGAACGGCCGGGCGGCTCAGGCCCTGGTCGCTTGTCGATAGGCGGCCGGCTCAGACCTGGTCGCGCCAGCTGTGCCAGGGCTCGAAACCGAGCAGACGGCGGGCCTTGTCGATGGAGAGCAGCGTCTCGTGGCCGCTGAGTTCCCGGGTCACCGGCACGTCCGGGAAGAACTCGGCGGCCAGTTCCGCGCTGCTCCGGTTCATCACGGTGTCGGCGTTGGCGATCACGAAGATCTCGCTGCCGGGGCGGTCGTAGCCGAGCGCGAGCCGCACCGCCTGCGCGCCGTCGCGGGCGTCGATGTAGCCCCACAGGTTCCAGATCCGCTCGCGCGGGTCGGCGTCAAACGCCGGGAACGCGGCGTAGTCGGCCGGCTCCATCACGTTGGAGAACCGCAGCCCGACCATGGTCAGCGCCGGGTTCCACCGGCAGAACTGCTCGGCCATCTGCTCGTCGAGGTGCTTCGCCAGCGAATACGACGTCTCCGGCCGCGCCTGGTACTCCTCGTCGACCGGCAGGTACGGCGGCGGCGCGTCGAACGGCAACCCGAGCAGCGTCTCGCTCGACGCCCACACCACCCGGGTGATCCCGGCCGCCCGCGCCGCCGCGAACACGTTGTAGCTGGCGGTGATGTTGTTGGCGAAGGTGGCCGCGTTCGGCGCCACCCCGGGCCCCGGGATCGCGGCGAGGTGCACCACCGCGTCCACCCCGGTGTACCGGCTGTCGATCGCGGTGAGCGCCTCGACGACCTGGCCATAATCGGTCAGGTCGACGCGGGTGTGTGGGCAGAGCGGCTCGCGCGGCGCGGCCAGGTCGAGGTTGACGACCTCGTAGTCGTGTGTCAGCAACTCCTGTACGACGGCGCGGCCCAGCTTGCCGCTGCCGCCGGTCACAGCGATACGAGGCACGTCAGCTCCCAGTGGTGTCAGTGCGTGCCGGCGCTCCACTGGTAGGGCGTGGTGGTGTCCAACGCGGTGAAGCCGAGCCGGTGCAGAATCGGACGGCTCTGGTCGGAGGCGTCCACCTGAAGGTACTCGTACCCGAGATCGGCGGCGATTCGGGCGCGGTATGCGACGAGCGCCCTGTAGATCCCCTTGCCCCGCCACGCGGCCACCGTGCCGCCGCCCCACAGGCTGGCGAAGACGGTGCCCTCCTCCAGATCCATCCGGGCGCCGGAGACCGGCTCGTCACCGGCCATCGCCACGAAGATCCGTACCCGCTCCGGCGCGGTCGTGAGCTGAGCGACCAGCCGGTTGCGCAGCGACCCGCTCGGATGCCCGAACGCCGCGTCAGCGGCCCGGATCAGCAGGTCCACACCGGCCTCGTCGACCACCGGCACCAGCCGGACCCCCTCCGGCGGCTCCGCGTCCAGCCGCAACTCCTTGATCGCCGCGACCATCAAAGTCTCCGGCTCCTCCGGCACGAACCCGGCAGCCACCAGCCGTTCGCCGAGGTCAGCAGGCTGGTCATGCCCGTAGAGCTTCCACTCGAACTCCAGGCCGCGCTCACCGAAATACCGCACCTGCTCCGCGATCGCCGCGTCCGCGGTGTCCGCGTCGAGCCCGGACCACATCACGGCGTTCCAGTCCTCGGCCGTGCCGACGTGCCGCACGACCCCACCGTCCCGCTCGATCCGGGTGGTCGGCCCGCTGGGCCGGACGTCGTGCCGCATCTGACGGTCGAAGAGCGCAAGTACCGCTTGGTGTTCCATGCGCAGAACCGAAACACCACACGCCCGACTCAGCAACATATTTATTCGGTACGACTACGGAGCGCTCGTCCGCAGGCTACGAGCCGAGTCCCGCCCGTGAGGCCGCCGCGAGACCGCTCCCTGCCCGGACTCCGGCCGCGCCTTGCGGCTCGCTCGTCGCCGCGAGACCGGCGCCGGTCGACGCCGCAGCGCGCCTTGCGGCCCGTTCGTTGCGCGAGACCGAGGCCACTCACGGCTGCGGCCGCGGCTTGCGGGGGTTGGCTGGGCTCTCAGGGGTGTCTCCCCCTCGCGGCGACACCCCTGAGAGCCCAGCCGGGAACCGGGAGGCGCGCTGCGGTCCGGAGTGGTCACGGGTGTCGCGTCGCCTCACGGGCGGGACTCGGCTTGTAGCCTGCGGACGAGCGCTCCGTAGTCGTACCACATCGGGGTTGACCGGAAGTGAACAGCTGCCTTGCGCCGGCCGGGTGGGCGTGCGCGGCTTGGGTAGATTGCGCGCCGGGGGCGAATGATCACGGGGTGGCACTGGTGGTTCGGCGCGATCAGCGGGGTGGTGGTGCTGACGGTGGCCGCGTTCCCGCTGGCTGCGCTCGTGGTGTGGGGGCTGGCGCGGCGCCGGGGCGGTGCGGCGTGGCGGAGGTCGGTGGCCGAGGTCGGGATCGTCTACGGGACGGTGCCGTGGATCTGGATGATCATGTTGCCGGGTCCGCGGGCCGGAGAGGTGTCCGGCCGGGTGAGTCTGGTGCCGGTGCGGGACCTGCTGGCGGTGCTCGATTCCCCGCCGCTGACCGTTGTGGTGCAGGTCGTCGGGAACCTGCTGGTCTTCGCGGCGCTCGGGTTCTTCGGGCCGATCCGGTTCGCGGCGCTGGCCTCGGTGCCGCGGATCCTGGCGCTGGCGGCGCTGTGTTCGGCGCTGGTCGAGATCCTGCAGCACGTGCTGCGGCTGGACCGGGTGACCTCGGTCGACGACGTGCTGCTCAACGCGGCCGGGGCGGGACTCGCCGCGCTGCTGTCCCGGCGCTGGTGGCGCGCCGGGTGACCGGTTCCGCTCAACTCCGCGCGCCGGCGGCCGATGGGCATCGACGGATGCGAAGGAGCGTCGGATGCGAGCCGCACTGGTCACGGTGTACGTCGCCGCGGCCCTGCTCGCGGCGGCCTACGCCGTGCTGTCCTGGCGCCGGCGGCACCTGAGCCCGCTGGCGACGTCACTGTCGGTCATCACGGCCGGTGGCGCTCTGTGGTCGCTGGCCCAGTCGGTCGCCATCACCGCCGCCTCGCCGGCCGTGGCGCGGGTGGGCACCTACGCGATGTTCCCGGGCGTCGCGATGATCATCGCCGGGTTCCTCTGGCACACCTCGGTCTTCACCGGACGCCGGCCCGGTCGGCTGGCCCTGCTGCTCGTGCACCCGGTGCTGCTGGTCGCCGTGGTGCTGACCGATCCGTGGCACCACGCGTTCTTCAGCTCGATCACCAGCCATCCGGACGGGGGCGTCACCCCGCACCCCGGTTGGGCCTACTGGCTGCACGCCGCGTACTGCTACGCGATGCTCGCCCTCGGCACCGCGCGCGCGACGGGTGCGATGCGCCGGGCGGTCCACGGCCACCGGCGGGTCTTCGTCATCTTCCTGGGCGGTGCGCTCGTCCCCGCGGTCGGCAACCTGGTGAGCCTCTTCGTCGCCGTGGGTGACCGGCAGGCGGATCTGACCCCGGTGCTGTTCCTGGTCACCGCGACGATGTGGTGGTGGGCCGAGCGCTCCGGCGTGCCCGCCCGGCGGCTGCCGGTGGCGTACAAGCAGGTGATCGCCGCGCTCAGTGACGCGGTGATGGTGCTGGACCCGGACGGGCAGTTCCTCGACGTCAACCCGGCGGCCGCCGAGATGCTCGCCGCGCTGAACCCCGCCTCCACCGGCGCCGTGGTGGGCCGGCCGTGGTCGGAGATCGCCGGACGGCAGCTCGCGTCCGTTCTGACCGGCACCGACGAGCAGACCGTCGCCGCGAACGGCCGGATGTACGACGTGCGGGTGGTCCGGATGCACGCCGCGGACGGCGGCAGCCCGGGCACGGTGGTCGTGGTCCGTGACGTCACGGAGCTGGAACGACTCCGCGCCGAGCTGACCGACCACGCCGTCCGGGACGGTCTGACCGGTGTCTTCAACCGCCGGCACCTGACCGCCGTGCTGCGCGATCAGGTGCACGAGGCCGGCCCGCTCTCCGCCGTCATGATCGACGTCGACCACTTCAAGGCGGTGAACGACACCTACGGCCACGCGGTCGGCGACGAGGTGCTGACCCGGCTGGCCCAGGAGATCAGCGACGCGGCCGGCCCCGCCGCCGTAGTGGCCCGCTACGGCGGTGAGGAGTTCGCGGTCATCCTGCCCGGTGTCGCCGGGAAGGCCGCGGCGGACCTGGTCGAACAGTGGCGCCTGCGGTGTGCGCAGCTCTCGGTCGCGACCCGGCTGGGCCCGCTGCGAGTGACCTTCAGCGCCGGTGTCGCCCAGTTGGCGTCCACAGCAGACGCCGAGGATCTGCTGCGGCGGGCAGACCGGGCGTTGTACGCGGCCAAGGAGCAGGGCCGCAACCGGGTGGTCTGCGACACTGCCGCCAGATCATCCCCGCCATCCCGCGTCCCGGCCGCCTCCTGACAGCACCTCGGCAAGCCGCCGCTCATCCTCGATCGACACTTATGAGCAGTCGGTCGCGCCGGGGTTGATGCAGACGTACGACTACGCGAAAGAAGTAATCGCGCCGATCCGCTCGCAATTTTCTGCCGATCAAGTAACGGCGACGGTGGAGTCCAGGCTCCAGCGCCAGCGGATCCTGACGGGTGACAAACCCTTTGCTGTTCCACGTTGTGATCGACGAGGCGGTTCTGCACAGAGTCGTCGGGAGCCGCGCAATCCTGCGGGAACAATTGGTCGTATCAAGCAACTCGCTGTGGATCTGCCCCATGTCACCGTGCAGATCCTGCCGTTCTCGGTGGGTGTCAGCCCGGGACTTGACGGATCCTTCTCGGTCCTCAGTTTCGTGTCCAAGAAGCTCGCTGGGCATGATCGACGAACGAATCCGCACCCTATCCTAATTCAGGGAAGAACCATGAGCGTCTCTAAGTTCGACCGTAACGCGCTTGCCTGGCGTATCGCCACTCGCAGCACCGGTGGCAATTGTGTCGAGGTCGCCAAGACCGACAACCTGATCGCCGTGCGTAACTCGCGGCGTCCGGAAGCTGAGATCATCCTTTATACGCAGCCGGAGTTCGCTGCCTTCTTGGACGGAGCCAAGAAGGGCGAATTCGACGACCTGTTGGATTAGACCTAGTCATCAGATATGAAGCGTCGATCAGCTCAGCGGACCGGGCGGCAACTGTCGAGGTTGCCGCCCGTTCGCGTGCGTCACGGAGATCGCGGACAGAACCTAGGCTGGGCGCATGTACTCGACGCAGATCAGCCGCCGGATCAATGCTGCACGTGGGGTCGTCTATCGGGCTCTGCTCGACGCGGAGGCGGTCGCGCGATGGCGGGTGCCCAGTGACATGACCAGCGTCGTGCACGATTTCGACGCGCGGGAGGGTGGGGCGTTCCGGGTCTCGCTGACCTACGACGCCCCGGACGGCGCCGGCAAGACGGCCGGATCCACCGACACCTATCACGGTCGATTCCTGCGCCTCGTTCCGGACGAGCAGGTCGTCGAGGAGCTGGAGTTTGAGACCGCCGATCCGGCGCTCGGCGGCACGATGACGGTCACCACCACGCTCACCGACGCGCCCGGCGGGACCGACGTCACGATCCGCCACGAGGGCATCCCGGACGTCATCCCGGCCGCCGACAACGAGGCGGGCACCCGCATGGCTCTCACCGCCCTGGCCGACCTGGTCGAGCCGGCTCAAAGCCCGGCGGGCGACTGAGGCGAGAAGCGGTGGCGAGTTGCCGCTCCAGCGGTCACCAGGACGACCCTGTCCCGGGACCGTTGAGCGACGACCAGGCAGCGGCGGCCTGCAAGGACGGTCTCGACCAGCTCAACCCGGATCACCCTCTTCGGCGACCTGGATGCTGTGCTGAAGGCGAAGCTGCTCGTCGGGCAGATGCTGGCCAAGGCGACCACGATCACGGCGACGCTGCAGGGACGGTGCGGGTACGCGGTGCCTGTTTGCGGACGTCTGCCGCCCCCAGGTGGGCGATAGAAGTCCGCAGTGCGCGATCGCGTGCTGACACCGCCCCGAACCCCGCCGATCGCGGAGCCCTACCGCCCCGTCGGCACCGATCGCGGACCCCCACCGCCCCGCAGGCGTCGATTGCGGAGCCCCGCCGCCCCGGGGGCTGAGCACAGGCAGTCGCTCCCCGCCGCGGCACGCGCGACAACTGGACTGCCTCCGGGCGCTCGGTGTGCGTACCGGAAATTCAGTTCACGCCGGCGGTCAGTTCGCTGAAGAGGCGGTTGGCGGTGGGGGAGGTGAACTGGCGCTGCAGCTCGGCGCGGGCGACCTGTTTGCGGAACTCGCCGGCGTGGGAAGGGTCGCCGGCGTTGTGCATCAGGTCGGTGATCCAGGTGGCGAAGGCCTGGTAGTTCCAGATGTGGCGCAGGCACGTCTCGGAGTATTCGTCGAGCAGGGACGGGTCGTTGCGCCGGTAGCGGCCGATGACGGCGCGGGCGAGGACCTCGGCGTCGTGCAGGGCCAGGTGGATGCCCTTGGCGCTCATCGGCGGGACGATGTGGGCGGCGTCGCCGAGCAGGTAGAGGCGGCCGTGGTGCATCGGGGTGTAGACCACGCTGCGGAGCGGGACGAGTTGCTTCGAGACGATCGGGCCGGACGCCACCGGGGTGCCGAAACGGGCCGCCAGCTCGGACCAGATGCGGTCGTCCGGCCACTGTTCCAGGGTGTCGTCGACGCGGCACTGCAGGTAGAGGCGGCTGGCGGTGGCGCCGCGGGGGATCACGCCGGCCAGGCCACGGGAGTGGATCGCCATGCCGGAGGGCTGGGCCGGCACCTCGGCGAGGACGCTGAGCCAGGCGTAGCCGTACTCGTGGGAGTGGCGGGTGAGAGCGGCCTGGGGAATCGCGGCCCGGCTGACCCCGCGGTCGCCGTCGCAGCCGGCGACGACGTCGGCGACGACCGCACGGGTGCCGTCCTGATAACGGACCACGGGACGGGCACCGTCGATGCCGTCCAGGGTGACGTCCGCGGCCTCGAACCGCAGGTCGCCGCCGGCGCGGAGAAAGACGTCGGTGAGATTCCGGACCAGGACCTGCTGCGGGCAGAAGACACTGTCGTCGTTGTCGTCGCCGACCTCGATCGGCATCTGGTCCCCGTCGATCCAGAAACCGCCCTCGGCCTCCGGGATCGGGTCGCCCTCGAGGACTTCGGCGAGGCCCCATTCGCGGAACATCCGCACGCCGAAACTGTCGATGGTGCCGGCGCGCTGGCGCTGTTCGACGTATTCGCGGCGGTGTTTCTCCAGGATGACGCAGTCGATGCCGTTGCGGAGCAGGAAATTGCCGAGAGTGAGCCCGGCGACGCCCGCGCCGATGATGACCACAGTCGTGCTTGTTTCGTTCATGACACGACTATCGGTGCGGCCGGGAACGACGACTACCGGTGAATGACCTCCGGATGCCGTAAACCCGCCACATAGCGGCCCGGGGTCTGCCCGACCACCTCGGTGAACGCCTCGATGAAGCTGGACGGATTCGACCAGCCGCACTCGACCGCGGTGTCGGTGACCGACCGGCCGTCGGCCAGGTGCACCAGGGCGTGGTGGATCCGCAGGGTGGTCCGCCAGCGATGGAAGCTCATGCCCAGCTCGCTGTGGAACAACCTGCTCAGCGTACGTTCGCTGGCCCCGGCCGCCCGCCCCAGCTCGGTCAGGGTCGCCGCCCGGCCGGGATCGGCGTGCAGCAGATCGGTGACCGTGCGCAACCGGTCGTCGCGGGGCTCGGGCAGGTGCAGCGACTGCGCCGGGGTGTCGGCGAGCTCGTCGACCACCACGGCGCGCAGCCGGGCGAACGCGCCGGGCCGGGCCTCCGGCCGATCGGTCAGCGCCAGCAGCACCTCGCGCAGCAGCGGGCTGACCGCGAACACGCTGGGGTGGCCCACCAGATCACCGCAGGACGCGGCCGGGATGGTGACGAGCCGGGTGTCGGTACGGCCGTAGAACCGGTGCGAGTGATCGAACCCGGGCGGCGTCCAGGTCACCCGGTTGGCCGGCGCGACCCAGGTCCCGTGCGCGGTCGTGGTGGCCACCGCCCCGGCGGCCGCGTAGACCAGCTGGCCGTCGGCGTGCGTGTGCGTGTCGAGGCGGAACCCGTGCGGCAGCCAGCCCGCACCCTGTAGCGGCGGTGGCGTCGGCTCCGCGGTCCGGGCCCGGACCGCGAAACCCCGCGGGGTCGAGGGCATCGAGGGCCAGCATAGGGTTCCGTGATGGACTTCCGCAGCGTGCCGGACCCCGCGTGGACGTGGATCGCCGAGGAGAACGGCCGGGTGCTGGCCCGGGCCGGGTGGTGGGGCCGGCCAGGGAGCGCGCAGCCGGTCCTGCTCGACTCGCTGTGGGTGGACGACACGGTCACCGATCGCGCGGAGCTGGCCGGCCGGCTGCTCGTCGCCGCGTACCGGAGCTTTTCGCCGTCGCCCGAAGCCTTCCGGATCACCTTGCCGAACGGCTGGCGCGACGACCCGGCCGCGCGGGCCGCGGTGGCCTGGCAGCGGGACGCCGCCGCCGCGATCGGGTTCACCCACGAGGTGGAGCGGCTGCAGCTCACGTGGACACCGGACGCCGGGGTGGCTGCCGACGACGGGCGGCTCGTCTTCACGGCCGAGCCCGACGACCGGGCGATCCTGGAGATCTTCCGCCGGATCGGGGACGGCAGTCTGGACGACGAGACACGCAGGAACCGGGCGCGGATGTCGGCGGAGGAGACCGCTCGCCGGGAACTGGACTTCTACCTGAACGCTCCCGGTGAGCGGGACTGGTGGCGGACCGTGCGCACGCCCGGCGGCGCGCTGGCCGGGCTGGCCATCCCGTCGGCGACGGCGTCGAACCCGAACGTGGGCTTCCTCGGCGTCGTGCCCGAACTGCGCGGGCGCGGCTACGTCCGGTCGATCCTCGACGCGATCACGCGCAGCCACGCGGGCCGGGGCGCCGAGCGGATCACCGCCAGCACGGACGTCGGCAACGTGCCGATGGCCGCCGCGTTCCGGGCCGCCGGGTATCGCACCGAGTCGGTCCGGTTGATGCTGTCGGCGTCATGACGATGGGGCGACCAGCTTGCGGCACAGGGCGAGCAGGCGCTCGTCCTCGCTGATCTGGGCGGCCGGCAGGACGTGGTGCTTGCTCGCGTTGTGCCGGAGCACCGTGTCCAGCTCGGCCCGGGCGTAGCGGAAGGCGTACCGCGCGTCGCCGGTCTCCGCCCACAACCGGGCGATGCGGGGGCGGACCGCCGGGGTCGACTCCCACACCCGGCCCAGCGAACGGGCCGCCTCGCGGTCGCCGGCCACCCGCCACAACGCGTCCGCGGCGGCGACCACGACGGTCGGGTCGACGCCCCGGCGGCGGGTCAGGCGGGTCAGCCGGCGGGCGCGGCTCTTGGCCCGGATGCCCAGCCGGCCGAGGCCGTCGATCGCGGCGACCGCGTCCTGCGGCGTCGAGGCCCGCTCGTCGAAGTGCCGGTCGAAGACCTCGGCGGCCGCGTCGGTGTCCCCGGCGACCAGCCAGATCGCGTGCGCGGCGGCCAGCTCCACGGCCGGTTCGCCGACGGTCAGGGCGGCGCGGATGCCCGGGATCCGGCCGGTGGCGGTACGACCGGCGCGGGCCAGCAGCCCGAGCGTGACCACGTCGATCGGTTCCTGGTTCAGGTGGTCGATGGCGTCGTTCGGCGCGACGGCGGTCAGCGCGTCCAGCAGGCCGGCGCGGTGCGCTTCGTAGTGGTCCGGGTCGGTGAAGGACTCCGGGCGCAGCGCGCGCAACCGCCGGCGCAACGTGCGGCTCAGCGCGCGAGCCCGCGGACCGTACCCGGCGATGTGCCGGTGCAGGTCGTCGGCTTCGGGGGCCTCGTCGAGCAGCCGGTCCAGCATCGGCAGCACCCGCTCGTCGCGCAGCTCGGCGAGCATCTGCGCGGCCGGGCCCAGCTCGGGGCCCTGCACGCCCCAGGTGAGCCAGCCGACCTGGCCGTTGTCGTCGGCGTGCGGGCGCCGGGCCGGTTTGGTCCTGGACAACGCGGACCACACCGCGTCGGCGGCCGGGCGGGCGATCTCGCCGATGCCGTGCAGCAGTCGCAGGGCTGCCGCCCGTACCTGCGGCTCTTGATCTTGAAGAAGTTCGGCGGCCCGGAGGGTCAGCGGCAGGTAGGGGCCCCGCAACCGCTGGATCAGCGACGGCGCCTCGTTCAGCGCGTCCTGCCGGGCGTCCCAGCGGTCCAGCGCCACCATCTGCTCGAGCAGGTCGACCTGCGGGGCGACGTCGTTGCCGAACGCGGCCCGCACCGCGGTGACCACCTTGGGGTAGCCGGGCGTCCACTGCCGCGCCGCCATCCGCCGCCCGGTCAGCAGCGGCGTGCCGTCGTCCTCCAGCGACGCCGGCTCCTGATTCAGGCCGTCCCGGTACGCGCCCAGCAGCGTGTCCCGGGCGATCGGGGCGTCGAACGGCGACGGGTCGAGCAGCGCCACCAGCTCGGTCAGCGCGGTGATCCGCACCCGCAGGTCGGCGTCACTGTCGGCGACCCAGGCCAGCCAGACCTTGGTCAGCTCGTAGCCGCTGCCGACCGCGCCGGTGATCACGCTGGAGTGCAGCAGGGTGACCCGCACGGCCGGGTCGGGCTCCTCGACGTAGCGTTCCCACAGCAGTCCGGGCAGCACCGAGGTCAGCCGGTTCACCGCCCGGATCGTGTAGGCGGCCGCCTCCCGCACCTGCGGATCGTCGTCGGTCAGCCACGCGGTCAGCCCGGCGTACCCGGCCAGCAACCGCTTGGCGCGCAACGTCTCGCCGGACATCTGCCACGTCCGGTCCGCGCCGGCCAGGTCACCGACCAGTCGCAACAGCGGACCGCGGTCCGGCCGCGCGGTGTCGGCGACCATCGCCAGCAGCTCCGGCAGGGCCGCCACCGCCCACGGCTTGACGTCCTCCCAGGCCGGCGCGGCCCGATAGAGATCCCGCAATGCGGTGGTCCGGGCCGCTTCGTCGCCGCCGGCGAGGTCGTCGAGCATTTTTCGTACGACGGAGCCGCGCTCCAGCGAGGGCCAGTAGACGCTGTGCGTCACGCTGAGCGGAAGGTGGGTCTCCGTCATGCCGTAGATCATGGGCTGTTCGTGGTGCGGCTGGCTACCGGAGTCGCCCGGTCGTGCTTCATCCGAGACCGACGTGTCTCCTTTACATGATCTGCGCGGTCAACGGGTGACCGAGCGTCGGTGGCGCAGGCCACGGAGAGTGCGGATCGCACCGGTCGCGCCCAGGGCCCAGGCGACCAGCGCGGGCTGGAAGGCGAGCCGGACCGCGCGCTTGGTGTCGGTGTCCAGCCCGAAACCGTCCTTGTGCTCGACGTACTGGGCGATGTTGCCCGGGAACACGGCGACGAAGAACGCGGCAGCGGTGGCGCCGACGATGCCCCGGGCCGGCTGCTTCCAGACCGAGAGCAGGGCGACGCCGAGACCGATCTCGACCGCTCCGGAGGCCAGCACCACAAAGTCGGTGTCGAGGGGGAACCAGGAGGGAACCTGGGCCTGGAACTCCTCACGGGCGACGGTCAGGTGGCTGACGCCGGCGAACGTCAGGAACGCGCCCAGGGTGGCCTGGCCGGCGGCGGCGACGATCCGGCGAGCGGGGGAGGAAGTCATGAGGGGACGCTATCAGTTCTGATGAATTCATCAACGTGGGCGGCCGTTTAGGATCGGGGCATGACGGCCAACCGACTCGACCGGCGCAAGGCCCGGACCCGGGCGGCGCTGATCGCGGCGGGCCGGGAGCTGCTGACCGGGCGGGATCCGGCCGCGGTGAGCATCCAGGAGATCACCGACGCGGCGGACGTGGGTTTCGGCAGCTTCTACAACCACTTCACGTCCAAGCAGGCGCTGTTCGAGCGGGCGTTCACCGAGGTGGTGCGCGAGCACACCGCCCTGCTGCGGATGAGCACTTCCGGACTCACGGATCCGGCCGAGGTGCTTGCTGTGGTCGTACGGAAAACGGCTCTTCTTCCGGTGACCCACCCGGACCTGGCGCGGATCATCGATCGTGCCGGGCTGCGGTATGTGACGCCACCGACCGGGATCGGACCGCTCGCACGGCGCTTCCTGCGGCACGCCAAGGACGTCGGGCGGCTGTGTTACGACGATGTGGACGTTGCGCTGGCCTGCGCCGGGGGAGCGGCGCTCGGGGTGCTGCGGCTCGGGCTCGCCGCGCCGGACCCGGTCGCGGCGGAGCGGGCCGGGCAGGCGGCCGCGGTGGCGTTGCTGCGGATGTTCACGCTGGTGGAGGGCGATGCGCGCCGGGTGGCGGCGCGACCGTTTGCGATCGGCGATATTCCCGAGGCGACTGCCCGGTGACGCGTTTGAAGGCGTTGCTCAGGGCGCTCTCCGAGCGGTAACCGACCCCGCGCGCGATCACGGCGACCGTGCCGTCGTCGCGGCGCAGGCGGTCGGCGGCGAGCTCGATGCGCCAGTCGGTCAGGTAGTCCAGCGGGGCGCGGCCGACCACCTGCCGGAACCGCGCGGCGAGGGTGGACCGGGAGACCGCCGCGGTGCGGGCCAGGTCGGCGACCGTCCACGGGTCGGCCGGGCGGGCGTGCATCACCCGCAGCGCCGGGGCGACGACCGGATCGCTCAGGCCGGCCAGCCAGCCGGTGGGCGGCGCGTCGACCAGGCGCAGGATGTGGATCAGCATGACCATCGCGAGGTGCTCGGTGACCAGGGCGGATCCCATCGGGCGGTCGCGCATCTCGGTGTCGATCAGGTCGAGGGCCCAGCGCAGCGCGTCGGCTGCGGGCGTGTCGCCGGGGACGTGGATCACCGGGGGGAGGGCGGCGAGGAGGATCTCACCGGCACGGTGACCGAAATCGAACCGCCCACCGATGATGAACACGTCATCGTCGCCTTCGGCGTCGCTCTTGGTGGCTTCGTCCATACCCGGGTCCGCGGTGGGGCGCATTCCTGCGCGGGCGATGCCGTCCCGCGCCGCGCGGAACAACGGCCCGGCCGGGATCGTCGCCACACCCGGTCCGCTGGCCAGGGTGAACGCGCGCGGTTCGATCAGCAGGAAGCAGTCGCCGGGTGCGAGCGCGATCGGCTCCAGCCCGTCCACGCTGAGCAGGCACCGCCCGCTGCGCACCGCATTGAACTTGACCCCGTCCGGCGGCTCGAACGCCACCGCCCACTCCCCGCGCCCCGCCAGCGCGACCGACATCCGGCCGGTCGTGCCGACCAGAGCGAGGACATCTTCCAACGGGTCGATCCCCTGGACGCTCACGCAAGTATTCTGGATCCTTCGGCATAGGAAGTCCAGATCGGGGTGCCTACCGTTGGGTGATGACACGCTTCACCACTCCGTTCACCGTCCGCACCACCGCCGCCGAGATCCTCGCGGGAGTCGACCTCACCGGCCGCCGCATGATCGTCACCGGGGGCGCTTCCGGGCTCGGCGCGGCGACCGTCCGGGCCCTGGCCGGCGCGGGCGCCGAGGTCACCGTCGCGATCCGCAACCCCGCCACGGCCGCCGCGCTGGTCGCCGAGATCCCCGGCCTGCAGGTCGCGGCCCTCGACCTGTCCGACCTCGTTTCGGTACGACGATTCGCCGCAACCTGGAACGGCCCCCTGCACGCGCTGGTCGCCAACGCCGGGGTGATGGCGGTCCCGGCCCGGCAGCTCACCGCGGCCGGCTGGGAGATGCAGCTCGCGGTGAACTATCTCGGTCACTTCGGGCTGGCACTGGGCTTGCACCCGGCCCTGCGAACGGCCGGCGACGCCCGGGTGGTGGTGGTTTCCTCCGGCGCGCAGCTGCGCTCCGGCGTGGACTTCGACGACCCGCACTTCGCGCAGCGCCCGTATGACCCGTGGACCGCTTATGCCCAGTCGAAGACCGCCGACGTGCTGCTGGCCGTCGGCATCGCCCAGCGCTGGGCAGCCGACGGCATCACCGCCAACGCCTCCGCCCCCGGCCGCATCCACACCGCCCTGCAGCGCCACCTGGACGCCGCGACCATGCAGGCGATGGGCGCCATGACCTCGACCGGCGCCTTGATCCACCCAGCGAACTTCAAAACCCCGGCCCAGGGCGCCGCCCCGGCCGTCCTGCTCGCCGCTTCTCCGCTGGCAGTGGCGGTGACCGGCCGCTACGTCGACGAGGACAACCAGGAGGCGGAGACGGTGCCGGGCGGCCCGGACGCGCAG
>NZ_LLZH01000334.1:0-41616 GCF_001509495.1 Actinoplanes awajinensis subsp. mycoplanecinus
CGGGTGAGCTGTCCGGGCCGGGGATGCCGGCTGGGTTGGTGGAGCCGCCGCAGGCGGGGATCGGGGACCTGGACGGCCTGGTCGGCAGCGTGCGGGCGGCGGGGATGGCGGTGGATTTCGACAGCGTGCTGCCGGTCGGCGGGCCGCCGGTGGTGGTGGGACGGGCGGTCTACCGGATCGTCCAGGAGGGGCTGACCAACGCGGGCAAGCATGGTTCGGCGCCGGCCGCGACGGTGCGGGTGGAGGGCGTTCCGGGCCGGGACCTGCGGATCACGATCAGCAACCCGGTGTCCGGCGGGCCCGCTGCCGGTGCCGGTGGCCTGGGCCTGATCGGGATCGGGGAACGGGTGGCACTGGCGGGAGGCACTTACCGGTACGGCGCGGAGCACGGCGTGTTCCGCCTGGAGGCGGCGCTGCCCTGGCCGGCGGATCCCGGCGATCTGCCCGCGGAGCAGCGATGACCGGGCCCGCCTCGGGTGCCGGGCCCGCCTCGGGTGCCGGAGCCGCCTCGGGTGCCGGGCCCGCCTCGGGTGCCGGAGCCGCCTCGGGTCCACGGCTTGCCTCGGGTGCCGGGGGTTCGGGTGCCGGGGGTTCGGGGAGCGATCCGGTGCGGCTGGGGCGGCCGATTCGGCTGGCGGTCGTGGATGACGATCCGCTGGTGCGGGCCGGATTGCGGATCCTGACCGGCGGGTCGCCGGACATCGAGGTGGTGGCCGAGGCCGGTGACGGCGCCGAGGCGGTCCGGGTCGCCGAGGCGCACTGGCCGGACGTGATGCTGATGGACGTGCGGATGCCGCGCGTCGACGGGCTCGTCGCCACCCGGCGGATCCGCGAGCGGCCGCACGCGCCGCAGGTGATCGTGCTGACCACGTTCGACGTCGACGAGTACGTGCTGGAGGCGCTGCGCGGCGGCGCCAGCGGGTTCCTGCTCAAGGACACCCCGCCGCTGGAGATCCTGGCAGCGGTCCGGACGGTCGCCGCCGGCGCCGCGATCCTCTCCCCCACCGCGATCCGGCGGCTGATCGACCACGTCGCCGACCCGGCCGCGAGCACCCGCCGGGCCGGCGCCCGGACCAGGCTGGCCGCCCTGACCGACCGGGAGACCGAGGTCGCCGTGCTGGTCGGCGGCGGCCGGTCGAACGCGGAGATCGCCACCGGGCTGCGGATGAGCCTGCCGACGGTGAAGGGGCACGTGTCCCGGCTGCTGACCAAACTGGACCTGAACAACCGGGTCCAGATCGCCCTGCTGGTCCACGACGCGGAGCTGCTCTGAGAGCCCGCGCCCGGACCGCCGCCGCGGGCCCGGCCGGGCGGAGGCTCGGCGGGCCGGTCGATCGCCGCCCGGATCAGTCGTGGAGCTGCTGGTGGACGGCGGCGGTGGTGCGGGCGAGGTCCCCGGTGGCCAGGAGGTCGAGCAGCGCGCCGCGGAGCACGGCCAGCACGGCGGTGCGACGGGCCAGCGCCGCCGGGGTGTCGCGGTCCGCGGCGGGCTGGGCCGCGGCCAGGACGTCGAGCCAGTCGGTGACGGTGTCCGCGGCGAACCGGGACCACGGGCCGGACGGCTCGACCAGGGACCGGGCGTAGGCCTCCAGCCACAGGACCAGCAGCGTGCGGTGGACCGGATCGCTGAGCCAGGCCCAGATCCGTACGCCGGCAGCCGGCAACCCGGACAGCGGCGGAGCCTGTTCGCGCACCCGGCGCAGCAGGTCCAGCTCGTCGGCCCGGGCCCGCGCGAGCAAAGCCCGGACCAGCCCGTCCTTGCTGCCGAAGAGGAACAGCAGCACCCGCGGACTGGATCCGATCGCGGCGGCCAGCGGGCGCAGCGACAGGTCGGTCAGGCCGTGCCCGCGGACGTACGCGTAGGCGAGTTCGAGCAGTTCGGTGTGGCGTGCCGAGGGCGCTGCCGTGGTGTCGGCCATCGGGCTAGTATCCGACTGAAACGAGTGTTTCAGTGGCGGAGGTGGCGTGATGGACGCGACGATTCGGCGGCTCGGGGTGCCCGGTGACCTCGGCTGGGTGGTGCAGGCGCACGGCGAGCTCTACGCCGCGGAGTACGGGTGGGACGCCAGCTTCGAGCGGATGGTCGTCCGGATCGTCGCGGACTTCGCCGACCGGCACGACCCCGGGCGGGAGGCCGGGTGGATCGCCGAGCAGGACGGCCGCCGGGTCGGGTCGGTGATGTGCACGGCGGCGGACGAGCCGGGCACCGCGCTGCTGCGGATACTGCTGGTGCATCCGGACGCGCGCGGGCTCGGGCTGGGCGGCCGCCTCGCCGACACCTGCATGGAGTTCGCGGTGAACGCCGGGTACGAGCGGATGCGGCTGTGGACGACGGACCCCCTGGTCGGGGCCCGGCACATCTACCTGCGGCGCGGATTCCAGCTGATCAAGGAGGAGCCGCAGCACATCTTCGGGGCGGCGATGGCCGGCCAGACCTACCTCCGGGAGTTCACCCCGGGCCCGGCGCCACTCGCGGAGCGCTGAGCACTCACGGCCCGTGGCTGGTTCTCAGGGGTGCCTCCTCGGCGCGGAGGCACCCCTGAGAACCAGCCGGGAACCGCGCGGCGCGCCACGGCCGCAACCAGCAGCCACCTCGCGGGCGGCGCGGAAACGCGCAGTGGAGTCGCGCGGCGCGGAGTCGCGTGGCGGAGACGCGCGGCGCGGAGACGCATGGGGGAAAGGCTCAGACCCGAGGAGCCAGGAGGCGCCTCGGGTCTGTGGCGTTCAATCAAGGTGCGGTTGCCGTGTCAACGGCTTCCGCGCGAGCGGGGCTTCTCAGAAGCCGACACCGATACCGACGCCGACGCCGATGCTGAGGCCGCCGCCGTAGCCGTAGCCGTGGTAGCCGTAGCCGCCGCCGTAGTAGCCGGTGCTGTAGCCGACACCGACGACCGGCACGCCGACGACGCCGACGACGCCGTAGTCATCGTCGTCCCAGTCGCGGGCGTAGCCGACGCCGTGCACGTGGGCGCGGTACACCGAGGCGCCGTGGTTCTTCTTGCAGTGGGTGTCGGCCGCCTGGGCGGGCGCGGCGAGAGCCAGGCTCGCGCCGGTAGCCAGGAACAGGCCGGCGAGGTACAGGGCCGGACGACGCATGATGGTTCCTTTCGAAACGTTTGTTGTGACCTCTGAAAGCATGTCGCGGGCGAGCCCGAAATGCACGTATTTCAGGCTAATAACAGCGCTAAGTGCATTATTTCGGCAAACTGCCCACATCCCCGCTGACCAGGGGTTAAGGTCGGATCGCCAGGCCTGTGCGCAGCACGCGAAAACGGCCCACCCGGAGACCGGGAGGGCCGTTCGTCAGAGCCGGAAAACGCTCAGAGACGCACACCGAGAAGCGCGTCGACCGCCTCCGCCATCAGCTTCGGCGCCGTGGTGTCGTCACCCGCGCCGGACAGCGCGGCCTCGGCCCAGGCGTCCACCACGGCCAGCGCCGCCGGGGCGTCCAGGTCGCTGGCGAGCGCTTCGCGTACGGCGGCGACGAGCCCGGCCCCGGACGGCCCGGACGGCGCGGCGGACGCCTCCCGCCAGCGGGCCAGGCGCTGCTCCCCGGCCTTGCGCACCTCGTCGGTCCACTCCCGGTCGGTGCGGTACTGCCCGGACAGCAGCCCGAGCCGGACCCCCATCGGGTCCACCCCGTCGGCGCGCAGCCGGGACACGAAGACCAGGTTGCCCTTGGACTTCGACATCTTCTCGCCGTCCAGGCCGATCATGCCGGCGTGCACGTAGTGCGAGGCGAACGGCGCCGCGCCGGTGAGCACCTCGGCGTGCGCCGCGGAGCACTCGTGGTGCGGGTAGAGCAGGTCACTGCCGCCGCCCTGCACGTCGATGGTGTCGCCGAGCAGGTTCAGCGCAATGGTGGCGCACTCGATGTGCCAGCCCGGGCGGCCGGGACCCAGGTCGCCGCCGTCCCACACCGGCTCGCCCTCGCGGGCGCCGCGCCACAGCAGCGGGTCGAGCGGGTCGCGCTTGCCGGCCCGCTCCGGGTCGCCGCCGCGCTCCGCGGAGAGCGTGGTCATCTCGTCGCGGGACAGGTTCGACTCGTAGCCCCAGCGCGGGGCGGCGGCGATGTCGAAGTAGACGTCGCCGGTGCCGTCCTCGAGGCGGTAGGCCGCGCCCTTGGCGACCAGGTCACGGACGTGCCCGGCGATCGCCGGGATCGACTCGACGGCGCCCACGTAGTGCGCCGGCGGGATGATCCGCAGCGCCTCCATGTCCTCGCGGAACAGCGCGGTCTCGCGCATCGCCAGGACCACCCAGTCCTCACCGTCGCGGGCGGCGCGCTCCAGCAGCGGGTCGTCGATGTCGGTCACGTTCTGCACGTACGCCACCTCGTGCCCGGCGTCCCGCCACAGGCGGTTGACCAGGTCGAAGGCGATCATCGTGGCGGCGTGCCCGAGATGGGTCGCGTCGTACGGCGTGATGCCGCAGACGTACATCGTCGCCGTCTCGCCCGGCGTGACCGGCTGCACCGACCGGCGTGCCGAGTCGTAGAGCTTGAGCGTGGGGGCGTCCCCCGGCAGGTTCGGCACGTCATGCCCGGTCCAAGCGTCCATCCCCGGAGCCTATCCAGCGGCCCGGCCGGAAGCCCTCCGGGCGTGACCTAAACCTCTAGATCGGCGGCCAGGGAATCGCCGGCCACTCGACCGGCGGTTTCGGGAACCGCCCGGACCGCAGCAACCTCTTCACCCGCAGCCGGACCTGCTGCACCTCGGTGATGGTCAGATGCTCGTCGAGGGCCTCGCCGAGCGCGCCGTCCAGCTCGTCGCGCAGCGAGCCGAGCACCTCGAGCGCCTCGTCCGGCAACGGTTTGCCGGTCCAGCCCCAGAGCACGGTACGCAGTTTGTTCTCCACGTGGAAGCTCACCCCGTGGTCGACCCCGTGGATCGCGCCGGTGGCCGGGTAGAGCACGTGGCCGCCCTTGCGATCGGCATTGTTGATCACCGAGTCGAAGACCGCGAGCCGGGCCAGGCGCGGGTCGTCGGCGTGCGCGAGCGCGTACGCGTCCCCGTCGTCGTCGCGGGCCGCCGCCACCGGGAACCAGCCCTGCGGCACGTCGTACGCCGGGACGAACCCGATCAGCCCCTCGGCCGCCTCCGGCTCGTCGATCCACAGCTGCAGCGCGCCCGGGCCGAGCGGACCGTCCCGCAGGATGGTCGGCGGCACCAGGTCCCACCCGGTGGCCTTGGAGACGATGTACGCCGACACCTCACGCCCGGCGAGCGTGCCGTCCGGGAAGTCCCACAGCGGGCGCTCACCGCGCACCGGCTTGTAGACGCAGCGGCGGGTCAGCCCGGCCAGGCTGATCTCGGCGCGCAGCGTGGTGTTCGAGGCGGCCACCAGACGGCCCTCGATCTCGATCTGCCCACGACCGAGCAACTCCAGGGCGTCGGCCTCGGCAAGCACTTCGGTGGGCTCCGCCGTCACCGGTGATAACCGTTGTGCCGGGGGCAGAGGTGACCGGCCGGGTCGAGCGGCTGGCCGCAGAGCGGGCACGGCGGCCGGCCGGCCGCCACCACCCGGCGGGCACGGTCGATGAACTGCCGGGTCGCCTCCGGAGTCAGCCGGACCCGCAGGCGATCGAGGTCGTCATCCGGCTCGTCGTCGTCATCGTCGTCATCGGCGTCGTCATCGGCGAGCGGGTCGTCGGTCAGCTCGACCTCGGACTCGCCGGCCTCGATCGCCTCGATCACCACCGTGGCGGTGTCGACGTCGAAGGCCAGACCCAGCGTGCCGACCCGGAACTCCTCGTCGACCGGCACGTCCAGCGGCTCGTTGTCGTGCACCGGCAGCAGCGCGGGCTCCGGCAGCGTGACACCGAACCGCTTGTTCGCCTCCAGCAGCAGCTCTTCGAGCTTCTCGGCGAGCAGTGACACCTGGACCTTCTCCAGGGCGACGCTGACCACTCTGCCGCCACCGCGTGCCTGGAGGTAGAAAGTCCGGTCCCCGGGCTCGCCCACCGTCCCGGCGACGAACCGCTCCGGCGGCTCGAAGGCATGCACTTGGTGGGTCATGGCGACAACCCTATCCATCCCCGGGCCCGATCGCGCGGCCCGGCAACGCCGGTTCGCCGAGGGCGCAATGAGGGAAACGCTACGGCTATCGCCCGGTCACGGACCGTCGTCAGACCCCGGCGCCGGCTCCGCCGCCGACCGCCGCGTCGCTCTGCTCGGCGGGCTTCTCCCCATCGGTTTTCCGGGGTACGAGGGACGCCAGCTCCCCGGTGTCGTTGACCCGCACCAGGAACGGCCGGGTCGGTGTGTACCGGATCACGGTGATCGATGCCGGGTCGGCCGCGATCCGCTGGAACTGATCGAGGTGCAGCCCCATGGCGTCGGCCACGATGGCCTTGATCACATCGCCGTGGCTGCAGGCCAGCCAGATCGACTCGGGGCCGTGCTCCTCGTTGACCCGCTGGTCCCAGGCCCGGACGGCGGCGATCGCGCGCGCCGACATGGCCGCCATCGCCTCGCCGCCGGGGAAGGTGACCGCGCTCGGGTGCTGCTGCACCACCGGCCAGAGGTCCTCCTTGGCCAGCTCCTTGAGCGGCCGGCCCTCCCAGTCGCCGTACCCGCACTCGATCAGGCCGTCCTCGAGTGCCGGGGTGGCGCCGGGCAGGGCCAGCTCGACGGTCTGCCGGCAGCGGATCAGCGGGCTGGACACCACCGCGGACAGCGGCAGGCCGGCCAGCCGGTCGGCGACCCGGGCGGCCTGGGTGCGGCCGGTCTCGTCGAGCTCCACCGGGCGGCGGCCGGCCAGCTCACCGGAGGCGTTCGCGGTGGTACGGCCGTGGCGCAGCAGCAGGACGGTGGCCACTAGCGCGCCACCCCGGCCTCGTCGTACGCCTGGGCGACCAGGCGCAGGGTGTTGATGCCGGACTCCAGGTCACCGACGTACGGGCTGATCGACAGGGTGCCGACGCCGGCCGCGGCGTACTCCTTGATCCGCTTGGTGATCCGGGTCTTGTCGCCGATGATCGAGGTGCGCTCGATGAACTCCTGCGGCACCGCCTCGGCGGCCTCGGCGACCTGCCGGTTCAGGTAGAGATCCTGCACCTTCGCGGCGGCCTCGCCGTACCCCATCCGGGTGGCGAGCTGGTTGTAGAAGTTCTGCTCCCGGCTGCCCATCCCGCCGATGTAGAGCGCCGCGTACCAGCGGACCACGTCGGCGCAGGCCGCCACGTCGTCACCGACCACGACCGGCACGGTGGGCGCCACGTCGAACCCGGTCAGGCCCTGGCCGTGCTTGGCCCGGCCGGCCGCGATGTGCCGCAGCTGGTCGTCGGCGGCGTCCGGGGCGAAGAAGATGGCCAGCCAGCCGTCGGCGACCTCACCGGCCAGCTCCAGGTTCTTCGGGCCGACCGCGGCCAGGTAGATCGGGAGCTCGGTGCGCGGCGGGTGGAAGCCCAGCTTGATCGCCTTGCCGGCGCCGCCGGGCAGCGGGAGCTGGTAGTGCTCGCCGTCGTACTGCACCTTGTCGCGGCGCAGCGCCATCTTGACGATGTCGACGTACTCCCGGGTGCGGGCGAGCGGCTTGGCGAACTTGACGCCGTGCCAGCCCTCGGAGACCTGCGGGCCGGAGACGCCCAGGCCGAGCCGGAACCGGCTGCCGGAGAGCGCGTCGAGGGTGGCCGCGGTCATCGCGGTCATCGCCGGGGTGCGCGCCGGGATCTGCAGCACGGCCGACCCGATGTCGATCTTCTCCGTCTGGCCGGCGATCCAGGCCAGCATGCTCACCGTGTCCGATCCGTACGCCTCGGCGGCCCAGACCACCGAGTAGCCGAGCCGGTCGGCCTCCTGGGCCATGGCGAGATGGTCGGCCGGCGTGCTCCACGCCGTCTGATAACCGAGGCTGAGTCCGAGCCGCACGGCGATGCCCTTCCTACAGAGGAACGCGACGGGATCTTCACAGATCCGCCCGCAAGCCTACTGATCGCTCGGCTTCACGTTTCCGTCCGGTAACCGACGCACCCCTGACGAGCTGGATGATTTCCATGGTGGCCAGGTCTGAATAAGGTTCACTCATGCATCAGCGACCGCTCGGCCGAAGCGGGCTGGCGGTCTCGCGGCTCGCGCTCGGCACCATGACCTGGGGACGGGACACCGACCCCGACGACGCGGCCGAGCAGATGAAGCTGTTCCTGGAAGCCGGCGGCACCCTGATCGACACCGCCGACGTGTACGGCAACGGCGACGCCGAGACGGTGATCGGCTCGCTGCTCGACCACCTGGTCCCCCGCGACGAGGTGGTGATCGCCACCAAGGCCGGGCTCACCCCGCACGGCTGGCGGGGCCGGGACGCCTCGCGCGGCAACCTGCTGCGCTCCCTCGACGCGTCGCTGCGCCGGCTGGGCACCGACTACGTCGACCTGTGGCAGGTGCACGGCTACGACGGGCACACCCCGTTCGAGGAGACGCTGTCCGCTCTGGATCACGCGGTCGCCAGCGGCAAGGTGCGGTACGCCGGTGTCTCCAACTTCGCCGCCTGGCAGACCGCCCGGGCCGCGACCTGGCAGTCGGCCTACCCGACCCGGGCGCCGATCATCGCCGCGCAGATGGAGTATTCGCTGCTGGAGCGCGGGATCGAGCGGGAGCTGCTGCCGGCCTCGGCGGCGCTCGGCTTCGGCGTGCTGGCCTGGTCGCCGCTGGGCCGCGGGGTGCTCACCGGCAAGTACCGCAACGGCCGCCCGCTGGACTCCCGGGCCGCCTCCGAGCAGTACGCGCCGTTCGTGCAGACGTATCTCGAACCGCGCAGCTCGAGCATCGTGCAGGCGGTGGTGATCGCGGCGGGCGGGCTCGGCGTCTCCCCGCTCGAGGTCGCGCTCGCCTGGATCCGGGACCGGCCCGGGGTGGCCGCGGTGATCCTCGGCGCCCGCACCGCGGGGCAGTTGCAGGGTTCGCTGAGCAGCGAGGACCTCACCCTGCCGCCGGAGATAGCCGGCGCGCTGGACGACGTCTCGGCGATCGACGTCGGGTACCCGGAGCGTGAGGGCTCCGGCGACCCGCACGGCGCGCTGCCGTAACCGATGCTGCGTCCCCTGATCGCCGCCGCCACCTATCGGCGTGCGGTGTTCCTGCTGCTGGGCGCGGTGCTGGCGCTGCCGTACACGGTGGGTCTGGGGTTTGTGGTCCAAGCGGTGGTGACCGACCCTGATCATTGGCCGAGCAATCTGCCGGTCGACCTGGCCGCCGCGGCGCTCGCGCTGGTCCCGCCGTTCCTGGGTGGCACCCGGGAGCTGGAGATCGCCGCCACCCGCGCGCTGCTGCACGTCGACCTGCCCGAGCCGGTCCGGGGCCGCCGGCTGGAGCGGGAGACCCGGCTGCGGTCCGCGCTCTGGTTCGGCCTGCACCTGTGCGCCGGGGTGGCGATCGGCGTGCTGGCGCTGATCGTGGTCCCGTTCGGGATGCTCGCCCTGGCCGGCGGTGAGGCGCTGGGCACCGCGTTCAGCTGGTGGTGGCTCCCGGCCGGGCCGGTGATCCTGGCCGGGGCGCTCTACGCGGTGGCCGGGCTGGGCACCCTGGCGGCCACGATGGCCCCGGTCCTGCTGGGCCCGTCGACCGCGGAGCAGGAACGCCACCTGGCCGACCGGGAACGGCGGCTCGCCGAGCGCAACCGGCTGGCCCGGGAGCTGCACGACGCGGTCGGGCACGCGCTGACCGCGATGACCCTGCAGGCCGGTGCGGCGCGGGCGGTCTTCGACACCGATCCGGCGTTCGCCCGGACCGCGCTGGCCGCGATCGAGGAGGCCGGGCGGTCGGCGGCCGGCGAGCTGGACACGGTCCTGGGTATCCTGCGCGACGAGGCGGCCGGGCGCGAGACCGCGCCGACTCTGGCCGCATTGGACCGCCTCCTCCATGAGCACGTCACCGCGGAGATCGACGAGGCCGGCACGATGGACCTCCCGCCCCGGGTCTCCCGCGAGGCGTACCGGATCGTCCAGGAGTCACTCACCAACGCGGCCCGGCACGGCGCCGGGCCGGTCACGCTGCGCATCCGGCAGGACGGGGATCTGATGATCGAGGTGACGAACCCGCGGGCCGCGACGCCGTCGGGACGGCCCGGCGGTGGCCACGGGATCGCCGGCATGCGGGACCGGGTCCGGCTGCTCGGCGGCACCCTCGAGGCCGGACCGGACGGCGCGGTCTGGCGGGTCGTGGCGCGGCTGCCGGGGAGCCCCGGATGACCAGCGTGCTGATCGTCGACGACGACCTGCTGGTGCGCACCGGGCTGCGGGCGATCCTCGGCGCCGCACCGGACCTCACGGTGGCCGGCGAGGCCGACGACGGCAGCGAGGTGGTCGAGGCCGCGGTCCGGTTGCGGCCCGACGTCGTGCTCATGGACGTACGGATGCCACGCCTGGACGGCATCCAGGCCACCCGGCTGCTCCTGGCCCGGTTCACCGCCGACCCGCCCCGGGTCCTGGTGGTGACCACGTTCGCCAACGACGAGTACGTCTACGAGGCACTCCAGGCCGGCGCCAGCGGTTTCCTGCTCAAACGCGCCCGGCCGGAGCAGATCGTCGAGGCGGTCCGGGTGGTGGCCCGCGGCGACTCGCTGCTGTTCCCGGCCGCGATCAAGAAGCTGGCCGCCGCGTACGCTCGACCGGACGGCGGGCCCGCCGAGGCCGGGCTGACCGCGCGGGAGGCCGAGGTGCTCACCCTGATGGCCGACGGCCTGTCGAACGTGGAGATCGCCGGACGGCTGGTGCTCGGCGTCGAGACGATCAAGACGCACGTGCGGAACGTGCTGGCGAAACTCGGCGTGCGCGACCGCACCCAGGCGGTCGTCGTGGCGTACCGGAAAGGGTTTGTCCGTCCTTGACCGCGCGCCTGTGACAAGGGCAGCGATCCGGTTCCGGGACTGGTGCCGGGCTCGGGCCCGGAGGCATATTAGATCGCATGGACTACGAATACGCGCCGTTGAGGTTGCCTTCGAATGTCGATCGCCCGACCGCGGCGGCGCAACTGACCATCCAGGCCGAGTTCTCCGGCTGGGAGCTGGCCCGGGTGCAGCTCTTCGCGGACGGCAGCCGCAAGGTGATGCTCCGCCGGCCGGTCCGGCCGACACCCCTGCCCAACCTGAGCTACTGAGAAGCCCGCCCGGCACCAGCCGGACGGGCTTCCTCGTCAGCGCAGGTCAGTGGTTGTGACCGGCGTGGTCGTCTTCCTCGTCGGGCAGGAAGGGGTGCTCGTCGAGCCGGCCGACCAGCTGGTCGGTCTCCACCGGGGCGAACGGGCCGGAGCCGTCGGCGTCGTCGAACGCCTCCAGGTCGAGGGGCTCCTCGACCTCGGTCACCGTGAGCAGGCCGTCGAGCGGCTCCAGCTCGGGCACGTCGAGCGAGGCGAGCGAGCCGTCGCCGGCCTGCAGCAGCTCGAGCACGGCCTCGCCGACCGACTCGACCGGGCCGACCTCCTCGTCGTCCGGCACCGAGCTGCGCCGGGCGGTCTCGGCGACACGCAGCAGCGCGGCCACGCTCGGGACCCGGTAGTCGCGGCGCTGCCGGACCGAGATCACCTGCGGGTATGGGTCGCCCGCCCCGCTGCCGTCGCCGGCCTCACCGGCGAGGAAGCGCTGGTCCGCCTCGTCCGGGTCGATCGACTCGACGTCCCACGGGGTGACCTCGCCGTAGGCGTCGAGCAGCTTCTCGTCGTACGCGAAGGAGGCGTTGTTGAGGTCGACATACGCCTGCCACACGTCGTCGTCGTCAATCCGGCCGGCGGCGGCCTTGACGGCCGTGAGGTGTGCACGCGCTGCCTCCACCACCCGTTCGAGGGCGGCGTCGAGCTCCGCGTTCTGGTCGCTCATCTGTTCGGGGGTCCTTCCCAATTCACACTGACTCGAGCATCTAGCTGTTTCGGAGCAGTCGGTCGAGCACACGTACGCCGAACTTTAGCCCGTCGACCGGCACTCGCTCGTCGATGCCGTGGAACAGGGCGGCGAAGTTCAGGTCAGGCGGAAGTTGCAGCGGGGCGAACCCGAAGCATCGGATGCCCAGAGTGCTGAACGCCTTCGCGTCGGTTCCACCCGACATCAAGTACGGCACGGTACGCGCTCCCGGGTCCTCGGCGCGAAGTGCGGCACCCATCGCCTCGACCAGCGGGCCGCCGAACTCGGTCTCCACGGCGGGCTGCCGGTGCACGTGCTCGATCTCCACGTCCGGCCCGATGATGTCGCGCAGCTCGGCCAGGAACGAGTCGGCCTGACCGGGCAGGGTCCGGCAGTCGATGGTGGCCGACGCCCGGCCGGGGATCACGTTGTCCTTGTACCCGGCCTCGAGGCGGGTCGGGTTCGCGGTGTTGCGGATGGTCGCGCCGATCAGGTTCGCGATCGGGCCGAGCTTGGAGATCGCCAGTTCCGGGTCGTCCGGGTTCAGGTCGATCCCCAGCGACTCGCTGATCTGCTCCAGGAACGCCCGCACGGTCGGGGTGACCACGGTCGGGAAGCGGTGCCGGCCGACCGCGGCGACCGCCTCGGCCAGCGCGGTGACCGCGTTGTCGTCGTGGATGAACGAGCCGTGGCCGGGGCGGCCGTGCGCGTGCAGCCGCAGCCAGTCGAGGCCCTTCTCGGCGGTCTGCACCAGGTAGAGCCGCAGGTTGTCGTTGACCGTGTACGAGTACCCGCCGACCTCACCGATCGCCTCGGTGCAGCCCTCGAACTCCTCCGGGTGGTTCTGCACCAGCCACTGCGAGCCGTACTCCATCCCGGCTTCCTCGTCGGCGGTGTACGCCAGCACGATGTCCCGGGGCGGGGTGTAGCCGATCCGCTGCCACTCCCGGACCACGGCGAGCACCATGGCGTCGAAGTCCTTCATGTCGACGGCGCCCCGGCCCCACAGGTAGCCGTCCTTGACCTCGCCGGAGAACGGGTGCACCGACCACTCGCTCGCGTCGGCCGGCACCACGTCCAGGTGGCCGTGCACCAGTAGCGCGCCCCGGGACCGGTCGGCGCCGGGGATCCGGGCGACCAGGTTGGTGCGCTTGGGCGCCGACTCCAGGATGCGGGACTCGATGCCGGCGTCGGCCAGGCGTTCGGCGACGTACTCGGCGGCGACCCGCTCGCCCACGGTGGTCCGCGGGTCCCCTGTGTTGGTGGTGTCGATGCGCAGGAGGTCCTGGCAGAGCCCGGTGACCTCGTCCACGGCGGAGGTGTTCATCCGCCTTTCTTACCAGCAAAGTGTGAAGAGTCCTTCATCCGCTCTCCGGGTGGCGGGCGGCGCGGTCGGATGGGTTTGGTGGGACGGCCTCAGCGGGTATCGCCGCGGTCATGTCTGATGTGAATCTTCCGCCGCTCCCGCCGATCGGCGACACCATTTCCGGGCGCAGCGTCGTCGATGTCCTGAGCGAGCAGCACCGCGAATTGATCAGCCTGGGCGCGCGGGCGCTGGCCGACGACTCGGCCAAGGTCCGCTCGGTGCTGATCGCCACTCTGTCCCGGCACCTCTCCGCCGAGGAGCAGTACCTCTACCCGGCCGTGCGCACCGCGGTGCCGGACGGCGACCGGATCGCCGACCGCGAGCTGGCCGAGGACATGGAACTGCTCACACTCATGCAGGACGAGAACCGGGTGGCGGAGATCGTGGCCGCCGTCGAGCGGCACGTCGAGGCGGACGCCGGCGAGCTGTTCCCGCTGCTCGAGCAGATGGTGCCGGCCGAGGACATGATCCGGCTGGGCAACCGGGTGGAGATGGCCGCCGAGGCCGCGCCGACCCGCCCGCACCCGCGCTCGCCGGTCTCCCCGCCGTGGAACAAGCTCGTCGACCCGCTCCTCGGAGTCATCGACAAGGTTCGTGATGTAGCCACCTCGCGCACCACATATGCGCGCGATCTGTAAACATCCGTTTACTTAACGACCGTTTGGCATGGAACATCCCGTTACTTAACTGATTTGTCACAAACCACCGATCTTTCCACGGGTTCCAGGTCTAGCCTTCGATCCCGTTCTAGTCCTAACGTCACGCTATGAACCTGGAGCTGCGGCATCTGAAGGTCGTCTGCGCCATCGCGGAGACCGGCAGCGTCACCAAGGCCGCGTCACAACTCGGCCTGGCGCAACCGGCACTCACCGCCCAGCTGCAACGGATCGAACGCACCCTCGGCGGAGCCCTCTTCGACCGGGACCGCCGCGGCGCACGCCCCACGGCGCTCGGCGAACTGGTGCTGTCCCGGGCCCGGGTCCTGCTACCGGCGATGAAAGGCCTGCAGGACGAGGCCGCCCGCCTCGCGGCCGGCGGCAGTTCCACGCTCACCCGGTACCGGATGGGCGCCATCGGCGGACCGGTCTTCGCACACATGCTGCACCGGATCTCCGCCGTCCAGCCCGAGGCGCAGATCTCCACCTACGCGTCCTACTACGTCGACGAGCTGGCCACCATGGTGCTCAACGGCAAGCTGGACTTCGCGCAGGTCGGCGTGTGCGGCGACGCCCTGCCCTCGGCGGAGTACGGCCTGATGTGGGACACCATCGCGGTCGACGCGGTGTGCGTGCTGATGCGCGAGGACCACCCGCAGGCCAAGGGCCACGAGGTCGACCTGGCCGAGCTCGCCTCCGAGCAGTGGTCCGCGGCGGCCGGCGACGGCTGCTTCGAGACCTGCTTCGCGGCCGCCTGCGCCCGGGCCGGCTTCGCGCCGCGCCGGGTCCTGGAGACCGACGCGCGCGCCTGCATCGACATGGTCGAGCTGGGCGTCGCGATCGGCCTGTGCCAACCGACCTTCCGCCCGCCGGCGGGCCTGACCACCCGACCACTCAAGGGGGCGCCGCTGCGCTGGCGCCTGATCCTCGGCTGGCACCCGGAGTCCCAGGCCGCCCGGACCGCACCACAGCTGCTCGAGCTGGGCCGGGAGGCCTATCAGGACGTCATCGCCCGCAACGAGGGTTACGTGGAATGGATGCGCGAACAGGCCGCGGCCGCCTGAGGCCCGGGACGGCTCCGGGTGCGGCGGGCGTCGGCTAGTGAAGACCGACCGGTGACGCGATGGCGAAGCTCAGGTCGCCCTCCCGGATGTCCACCCGGACCGTCTGGCCGGGCGCCAGGTCCGCCGCGAGCAGCATCTTGGACAGACGGTTGTCGAGTTCGCGCTGGATGGTGCGGCGCAGCGGCCGGGCGCCGAACTCGGGCTGGTAGCCCTTGTCGGCCAGCCAGTCCACCGCGGCCGTGGTGATCTCCATCTGGACGTCCTGCGCGTTCAGCCGGCGGCGGGTCGACGCGAGCAGCATCTCGGTGATCTTGCGGAGCTGCTCGGTCTCCAGCTGGCGGAAGATGATGATCTCGTCGATCCGGTTGATGAACTCCGGGCGCAGCTGCTCCTTGAGCCGCCGGTCGAGGCGGTCCCGCAGATCCTCGTCCGGGGTGCGGCCGTTCTCCGCGCCGGCGAAGCCGACACTGCGGGTGGTGCCGTTGATCAGGTCCGACCCCAGGTTGCTGGTCATGATCAGGACCGTGTTCTTGAAGTTCACGGTACGACCCTGACTGTCGGTCAGCCGCCCGTCGTCGAGCACCTGCAGCAGCATGTTGAAGACGTCCGGGTGGGCCTTCTCGATCTCGTCGAGCAGCACCACGCTGTACGGCCGCCGCCGCACCGCCTCGGTGAGCTGACCGGCCTCGTCGTAGCCGACGTACCCGGGTGGCGCGCCGACCAGGCGGGACACCGTGTGCCGCTCCTGGAACTCGCTCATGTCCAGCCGGATCATCTTGTCCGAGTCGCCGAACAGCGCCTCGGCGAGGGAGCGGGCCAGCTCGGTCTTGCCGACCCCGGTCGGGCCGAGGAACAGGAAGCTGCCGACCGGCCGGCCCTCGTCACCCAGCCCGGCCCGCGAGCGGCGCACCGACTCGGCGACCGCGATCACCGCGTCCTCCTGGCCGATCACGTGCTCGTGCAGGTGCTGCTCGAGCCGGAGCAGGCGGTCCCGCTCGGCCTCGGTCAGCTGCGCCACCGGGATGCCGGTGGCCCGGGACACCACCTCGGCGATGTCCGCCTCGGTGACCCGGGGCACGCCGTCCGCGCAGGCACCGGCGCCGGCGATCTTCGCCTTCAGCTCGTTGATCTCGTCGCGCAGCCGGGAGGCGACCTCGTAGTTCTCCGCGGCCACCGCCTGGTCGCGGTCCCGGGAGAGCTGTTCGAGCTGGCGTTCCCGCTCGCGCAGGTCGGCGTCCGGCATCTTGGTGCGCAGCCGGACCCGGGCACCGGCCTGGTCGATCAGGTCGATCGCCTTGTCCGGCAGGAACCGGTCGGTGATGTACCGGTCGGAGAGCACCGCCGCGGCGTCCAGCGCCTCGTCGGTGATCCGGACCTGGTGGTGCGCCTCGTAGTTGTCCCGCAGCCCGCGCAGGATCGCCACGGCGTCCTCCACCGACGGCTCGCCGACCACGACCGGCTGGAAGCGCCGGGCCAGCGCGGCGTCCTTCTCGATGTGCTTGCGGTACTCGTTCAGGGTGGTCGCGCCGATCACCCGGAGCTGGCCGCGGGCCAGGGCCGGCTTGAGCATGTTGCCGGCGTCCATCCCGCCGCCCTCGCCGCCGCCACCCGCGCCGACCAGGGTGTGGATCTCGTCCAGGAAGACGATCAGTTCGTCCCCGGACGACTGGATCTCGTCAATGATCTTGCGGAGGCGCTCCTCGAAGTCGCCCCGGTACCGGGTGCCGGCCACCAGCCCGGCCAGGTCCAGCTGGACCACCCGCTTGTCCTGCAGGGTGAGCGGCACGTCGCCGTCCACGATCCGCTGGGCCAGGCCCTCCACGATCGCGGTCTTGCCGACCCCGGCCTCCCCGATCAGCACCGGGTTGTTCTTGGTACGCCGGGACAGGATCTCCACGGCCTGCTCGATCTCGTCGGCCCGCCCGATCACCGGGTCGATCTCGCCGCGCCGGGCCACCTCGGTCAGGTCCACCGCGTACTGCTCCAGCGTCGGCGTGGCCACCGTGACCCGCCCGCCGCCGCGGGAGCCGCCCTGGCCGCCACCGGCCGGGTGCGCCGGGTCCGGGTTCGGGATCGCCCGCGGGTCGAGCCGTCCGGCCAGCAGCCGCCCGGCCACCGAGTCGGCGTTCAGGCCGAGCGCCATCAGGATGTGTTCCGGCCCGATGTAGGAGGCGCTCACCGCGCGGGAGATCTGCAGGCTGTCCAGCAGCGCGCGCTTGGCCGCCGGGGTCAGCGCCACCTGTTCCGGGTCGTCCCGGCCGGGCGCGCCCATGTCGGCCCGGCGGTTCGCCGCGGCGGTGCGGGACGCGTCGTCGCCGAGCCGGGCGTCCAGCTCGCCGAGCAGCACCTGCGGGTCGGCGCCGGCCCGGCGGACGGTGTGTTTCATCGGTTCCTGCTGCAGGACCGCCCACAGCAGGTGGTCGGTGTCCAGGTCGGCGAGTCCGGGATCGCCCGCGCCGAGGTCGGCGGCCCGCCGTGCGGCGTCGGCCAGCACCTGGCGTGCGTCGTTGCTCATGTAGCGGGCGATGTCGATCCGCTGCGACGCCCGGCGCGGCTCGGCCGCACCGAAGAAGCGTGCGAACAGGTCGTCCCACTGACCGGGTCCAGCCGGCCCCAACGGTCCGATGCTCATCAGTCTCTCTTCTCCTGATACTCCACCGGCGGTTCCCTGGAAGTTGAGTGCGATAGGCTCAACTTCATGACCCTGGAACCGGTCTTCCGGGAACCCGCCGTCCCCGAACCCGCGCCCGCGTCGCCGGAGTCCCCGTCTCAGCAGGCCACACCGAGGGCGTCCGCGTCCGGCGAACCGGCGTCTCCGGTGGTGTCTTCTGCCGCTCCGACGCCGGTTCCGGCAGGTTCGGCCGGTTCGGCCGTGCCCCTGATCATCGTGGACGGGGCGAATGTCGTGGGCTCGGTCCCGGACGGCTGGTGGCGGGACCGGGCCGGCGCCGCGATCCGCCTGCGGGACAAGCTGGCCGCGCTGCCGGCGGCGGGCCTGCCCGGCATCCCGCCGCCGATCGAGGTGGTCCTGGTCGTCGAGGGCAAGGCCCGGGACATTCCGCAAGGTCCGCCCGGGGTCCGGATCGCCCGCGCCACCGGCTCCGGCGACGACGAGATCATCGACGTGGTACGCCATGAGCACACGTCCGGCCCGGTCCCCCGCCGGATCGTGGTGATCACCGCGGACCGGGGCCTGCGCGACCGCGCCACCGCCCTGGGCGCCGAGGTCCGCGGCCCGACCGCCGTCCCCCGCTGACCCCACGCCATCTCGGGGCCCCGACCGTGCGTGGGGACTTTCGGCGCGCTCCGCACCACAACTCCCCACGCAAGCGGCAACAACGCACTGCGTGGGGACTTTCGGCGCGCTCCGCACCACAACTCCCCACGCAAGCGGCAACAACACTGTGCGTGGGGACTTTCGGCGCACTCCGCACCACAACTCCCCACGTGAGTGGGGTGGGTGGGGTGACCGGGACCAACGGCGGACAATGAAGGGTGCGGCGATCGTTGTGGACGCGCCAGCGGCCAGATCGCCGTGCCCGGCCCCCGCGGGAGCGGCGATCCGCACCCGGCACCCACCGGGGACATCATGATCTTGAAGTTGTTTTTGATCTTCGGATCGTGGGCAATCGGGGCGACGAGGCTCACACCCGGCACGGAGGGGGTCGGCGGACGCGGGGAGATCGGCATGATCCACAATGGACGCTGCTCGGAAGACCGTGCCAGCTGGGCGATCATCGGAATCGATAGTCGGACTGGTTGTGCGCTTTTATCTCCGCGGTCTGCCAATTCCGGGCAGTCGAGGACAGCGCGGCCGGAACCGGGCGGTAGTCTGGGACGGCAAGACTGCAGACGTACAGGAGGCCGAACGAGTGGCCAGTGTCGCCGAGGTCAGAGCGGCTGTGGACGCCGCGCTCCAGCAGGTGAACGAGGGGCAGGCGGCGATACAGGCGGCTCGGGAGAAGCTCGGTGAGGCTCAGCAGAGCCTGGCCGCGGCGCTCGACGGGAGCGCCCACGACGCGGTCGGCACCGCGCATGCCTCGCTGTCTCAAGCCGATCAACAGCTTGAGGAGTGTTTCACCGCGACGCTGGTCGCGGTCGAGGCGGCGCAGACCTACACCGCCACCCTCTGACGCGATGTCGCTGCTGCAGGAACTCGGCGCCCGCCTCAGGGCCGCCTCCGACGAGTTGCCCGACGGGCTCGTCGTGGTGGCGATGGAGAAGCTCCGCACCGCCACCGAGCTGCTGAACTGGGTGCGCGAGGCGTCCGAGCACAAGATGGGCGTGCCGGAGCTCGGCAACGCCACCGAGCACGCCGAACGCGCGGCCGCGGCGCTGCGCCTCGCCGAGGACGCGATCGAGACCTACCTCGCCTCCCTCGGCCTGGGCGGCGACCCCGGCGGCCCGCGCGGCCAGGAGTGGCGTGAGGCGCTGCGCCCCGACCCGGAGAAGGACCGCGCGCCGGCCGACCCGGCGGCCGAGGCGACCGGCGAGCAGCTCGGCCCGTGGTGGCAGGAGCGGGTCGCGCAGCTCACCGGCGAGGCCGCCCCGCCGGAGCAGAAGCAGCAGGGCGACGCGGCGGGCCGGACCGACACCGCCGAGCTGCTGCGCCGGGTCGCGGCCGGGGTGCGCGCCGGCGACAAGGCCCGGCTGGGCCGGGAGCTGCACGCGGTGACCGCCTCGACCGGGCTCGGCCTGTCCGCGGTCACCCCGCCGGTGCTGCACCGGCTGGCCGGCGACCTGCTCGGGCACGAGCCGCGGCCGGAGGACGTGCCCCGGCTGCGCAGCGCGGCCGAGGCGCGGGTCAAGGCGTTGCTGCCGGGCACCTCACCGGGCGTGCTGGACACCCTCATCGCCCGGATCTGCCGGGTGCCGGCCCCGCAGCAGGGCAACCGCCCGGCCGGGCATCCGGCCGACAACGCGGTGACCGCGAGCGTACTCACCGGCGTGCTGCTGGCCCGGCTGGGCCGGGACGCCGCGGCCCTCGACCCGGACGCGCCGGAGCCGGTCCGGCCCCGCACCGAGGCCGAGGAGCAGCGCTCATGATGTCAGCGGGCTGGACAACTGCGACGATGCCGGCGGGTCATGGCTGAATCCACCAAACAGCAGGTCATGGAGATCCGGGCCGGGCTGTCCCACGCACTCGGGGTCGCGGAGAACGCTCTCGGGCGCGCCCGCCATGACGAGGGCACCGCGGTCACCCGCTGGGAACGGATCCGCGCGGCGGCCGAGAGCCGGGTGCGCAAGCTCGGCGCGGCCCGCGACGAGCGGCTGCGCTCGGTGACCGCATGGCACGACTCCGAGCTGGCCGGACTGGCCGGTGCGGCGGCCGGTGCGGCCGACCGCGCGGCGCCGGGCGCGGCCGGGGAGACCTGGTCGTCCTGGGAGCCGACACCGCTGCCGAAGGCCGCCGAGCTGCGGATCGGGCGGTTGCTGCTGCCCGAGCCGCCCGGCGCCGGCGCCACCGAGCCGGAGCGGCCGGGCCGCCCGTGGCAGTGGGAGGAGGGCGCCGAGGAGCCCGCTCCCGCGCCCGACGTGCCGGCCCTGGTGCAGCTGCTCGACCACGGGCACGTGGTGGTGCAGGGCGACCGGAAACTCGGCGACGACGTGGTCGCCGCGCTGCTGCTGCGCGCCCTGGGCACCAGCACGCCGGGCACCCTCCAGGTGATCGGGTACGACCCGGAGCACCTCGGCGGCGGGCTGGCCGGGTTCGCCCCGCTCGCGCCGGTCCGGGTGCTCACCTTCGTCGCCCCGAACGCGCTGGGCAAGCTGCTCGACGACCTGGTCGGCGAGGTCCGGCGGATCAACGAGACGGTGCTGGCCGGGGAGTTTTCGTCGCTGCGCGAGCTGCACGCGGCGACCAACCGGCGGCCCGAGCCGTGGCGGGTCGCGGTGCTGCTCGGCGCCGGCGAGCTGAACCGGCACGAGCGTACCCAGCTCGACCGGCTGCTGCGGACCGGTGCGGCCTGCGGGGTGCACCTGATCGTGCACGGGCTGACCGTCCCGCCCGGGCCCGGCATCGAGTGCGTCACCGCCGCGCCCGGCGACGAGGCCCGGATCAGCAGCGGCGGCGACCTGCCGGTCCGGCTCGACCCCGGCCCGCCGCAGCAGACGCTGACCGCGACCTGCCGGCAGATCGCCGAGGCGGTCGCGGCCGGTCCCGCGCCGATCGCCCTGGACAGCCTGCTGCCCCGGCCCGAACAGGAGTGGCGGGAGAGCTCGGCGACCGGGGTGACCGCGCCGCTCGGCGACAGCCCGCAGGGCACCCGGGTGCTGGTGTCGCTCAGCGACTACCCGCCGCACGCGCTGATCGCCGGGCCGTCCGGCACCGGAAAGACCAACCTGATCTACGCCTGGCTGGGGTCGCTCGCGGCCCGCTACTCCCCCGCCGAGCTGGCGTTCTACCTGCTCGACTTCAAGGAGGGCGTGTCGTTCGCCCGGTTCGCGCCGGGCCGCCGCGACCAGAGCTGGCTGCCGCACGTCCGGCTGGTCGGGGTGAACGTCAACACCGACCGGGAGTTCGGCCTGGCCCTGCTGAGGTTCCTCGGCGCCGAGCTGCGCCGCCGGGCGGACGCCGCGAAACAGCACGAGGTGACGAACCTGGCCGAGCTGCGCGCCGAGGACCCGGGCGGCGACTGGCCGCGGATCGTCGCCGTGGTCGACGAGTTCCAGGTGCTGCTGGCCGGCCGGGACTCGGTCACCAACGAGGCCGTCGACATGCTCGAGGACCTCGCCCGCCGGGGCCGGTCGCAGGGCATCCACCTGATCCTGGCCAGCCAGGACGTCTCCGGCATCGAGGCGCTGTGGGGCCGGCCCGCGCTGGTCGCGCAGTTCTCGCTGCGGATCGCGCTGCCCCGGGCCCGCCGGGTGCTCGCCGAGCAGAACACCGCCGCCGAGTCGCTGCCGCGCTACCACGCCGTGGTGAACCCGGACTCCGGCGCGACCGAGGCCAACCAGGTGGTCCGGGTGCCGTCGGCCGGCGACCGGGACCGCTGGAGCACGTTCCAGCACCGGCTGTGGCGCCGCCTGCCGAAGGACTCGCTGCCGCCCCGGCTCTTCGACGGCGACACCCAGCCGCGGCTGGCCGACAGCCCCGACTTCCGGTCGCTGATCGCCGACGACTCGCCCGCGCCGGCCGCCCTGCTCGGCGAGACCATCGACGTGATGTCCCGCTCGGCGCGGACCGTGCTGCGCCGCGCGCCGGGCCGCAACCTGGCCGTGCTCGGCACCCGGACCGAGGAGGCCTGCGCGGTGCTGGCCACCGCCGGGCGCTCGCTCGCCGCGCAGTTCGCCCGGGACGGCGCCCGCTTCTCGATCGCCTGCTTCGACCCGGACGCCCGGGCCGCCGCCGAGGCGCTGCACGCCCGGATCCCGGACTGCGGCTGGTACGACGCGTCGAACGTCGACTGGCTCCTCGAGGACGCCGCCGCCGAGTCGACAGCGGCCTGGCCGGCCGACCGCCCGCACTTCATCCTGCTCTACGCGGCGGACGCGCTGCCCGGTGGCAAGGCCGCCGGTGATCAGTTGCGGACGGTCCTGCGGCAGGGCCCGGAACGCCGGCTGCACGTGCTCGGCTGGTGGCGCGGCGCCGGGCTGCTGCGCGACACCCTGGGCGGGCCGAGCTCGCGGACCGACCCGATCGGCGCCTGGGTGGCGCTGGACGTGCACGGCAGCGAGCTGGCCCCGTTCTACCCGGGCGCCGGTGCGCCCAACTGGTATCCGCGACCCTGGCGTGCGCTGCACTTCGACCGATCGGTGCATCGCGGCGCCGAGGTGATCATTCCGTACGGAGTGTCATGAGCGCCCTGGAACCGGCCGACTTCGAGCGGGCCGACTACCGCACCGTGCTGCGCCGGCTGACCACGCTGGACCAGCGCGCCGCCGACCTGCGCGCCGAAGCGGTCGCCTGGCACGCCGCGCAGCGCGCCACCGCCGACGAGGCGGTGCAGGAGGCCGAGGACCGGGTACGGGCCACCAAGCGGGCCACCCGGGCCGCTCAGCGCGACCTGGAGGAGGTCGACGCGCGGGCGGCCGGGCTGTGGTCGGAGTACGTGCACCGGGTCGGGCCGGTGGCCGAGCGGTTCGGGCGCACCCTGCCGCCGCCCAGCATCCCCCGGCAGCGCACCGAGCTGGGCGCCCGGGACTACCTCGCCGAGGTGGAGAAACGGATCAACTGGACGCCGCCGGCCCGCCCGGTCACCTTCGGCGTCAAGGTGCTCTACGTGATCTTCGGGCTGGTCGGCGGCCTGCTCGGCGCGCTCGGCAACCAGGTGCTGCGGCAGACCGGGCTGGCCTCGGCCGGTGACTGGCACCAGGCCGCGCCGGTGGTGGCACTGCTGGTCCTGCTGGCCTGCCCGGTGCTGTCGGTGGTCACGGCCAAGCTGGTGGCCGATCGGCGCAAGGCGGCCCTGGACACCGCGACCGTGGTCACCGTGCTGGCCACCGGCCTGGTCACGGCACTGCTGCTGTTCTCGGCGATGCAGTACGCGGCGACCTGAGCTGTCAGCGGGGCGTGGCCATCGCCCGGCGCTGCTCGGCCTCCTCGGTGAGGGCGGCGGGCACGTCCAGGTGGTCGCCCGCGCCGTGGGCCTCGTCGTACTCGAGGTCGCCGGCGTCGTCGTACTCGGGTCCGGTCTGTTCCTGCGGTTGCGCGGGGCTGGCGTCGGTCATCCTCTGGTTTTACCCCCGCCCGCCCCGCGAAACCGTTGTTGTCCCCGGATTCAGCCGACCGGCATCGGTTTCAGTTCGGCGTGCCGGACGGTGTAGTCGCCCCGGGTCACCACCGCGAACGGGGCCGGCGCCAGGCAGGTGCCGATCCTCGCCTCGTGCCAGGTGCCGTCGGCGTCCTGGTCACCGCTGAACGACCAGGTGAACCCGACCCGGTCGCCGTGCCCGCGGCCGCCGTCCTGGACGCTGAACCCGACCCGCTTGCCGACCCAGTCCGCCACCACGCTGTCGGCCCGGGTGACCACCGCGGTCAGGGTGGCCAGACCGGGGCTGGTGACCAGGCAGTCGACGGTCGCCTCGAAGCGGACCGTCAGCTGCTGGGCGGGAACGAAGTGCGACACCCGGACCGTGCCGGTCGCGTCGGTCGGCAGACCGTGCGGCAGGCCGGGGATCGGCTTGGTGTACGGCGTGGACCGGACGTCGAAGGCGAACGAGCGCACGTCGTCGTCCGGGTCGAACGGGAGCATGAAGTCGGCCGAGCCGGTCACCCTCGCGGTGTCCGGCCGGGCGCTGGCCGGCGCCGTCGCCGCCAGAATCGTTCCGGCGATGGCCGCCATCCCGGCGACCCATCGTGTGGTTCTGCGCATCGTCGACCTTTCCTGATACGCCACCGCGGTGGTGGCGTCTGTGATCCAGGTTGGTCGATCGGCGGTGGTGGCAGATCCCCTGCGCGAGGGGATCCACTCCCTCTGCCGGGGGAGACGTTTACCGCCCGGCGATTTCGAAAGCCCATTGTTCTCGGGGACCTGTGCCGTTTCGGCACTCGCCCCGCACATTCCCCGCCGCATTGTCGACCAGATGGTCGACACGTTTTGCCGGTGCCCGCTTCCACCCGCACGAAAACGGGCACCGGAACGCTTCAGCTGGCCCGGCGCTCGCGGTTCTGCTTGCAGTGGACACAGGTGGTGGCCGACGGGAACACCTCGAGGCGCTCCCACGGGATCGGGTTGGAACACGCCTCGCAGTTGCCGTACGTGCCCTCGTCGAGGCGGTGGATGGCGTGCTCCGCCTGCGTCCGCCGGTCGAGCAGGGTCCGCAGCAGCGACGTGGCAGCGTCCCGCTCCGCGGTCTTGGACCCGCTGTCGGCCTGGTCGTCGCCGGCAGCGTCGCCGATCTCGACCAGCCGCAGCCGGTGGTTCTGGGTTACGGCATCTTCGTACTCCGTGTCGAGCTCCGCGAACCGGTTCCGCAGGATCACCCGGATCTGCTCGATCTCCTCGGCCGAGCGCCCCTTCGCCGTGCTCGCGCCCTTACCCGCAACAACCGCTCCGTTGACGAGCATGCAGTCCCCCTGCCTTCCCTCAGCCCAGCCGGTGGGCATCATCCGGGTCAACTGCGACCCGGCCTGGCTCGACTTGTGGAGCCGCCTGATACCCACCGCCGGGGACCCCAAACGAGGCCCCCGCAAAAAAGTAACCGGAGCATAACTGTCAGTGGTCGAATCCGCCACGGACTCGGCACACGGGTCTTGTGCCGACGATCACGCCGGCAGTCAGCCCGACGCCATGACCAGGGCCGGATGCCGTGGATCATCCACCCTGACGACCACATCGGCGAAAGTCTCCGGCGCCACCTCACCGGCGTAGCGGGCGAACGCCGGCAGCGTCCAGCGCGCCTCCGGGCCGGTCCGCCGGTCCAGCGCCGCGGCCGAGAGCCCAAGGTGGACGGTGAAGTCGAAGGGCAGGCCGGAGCCGAGCAGCAGAGGGCCACTGAGCAGCACGATCGCGTTCGCCGGGAGCTGCCGGTAGGACTCCCGGGCGGCCCGGTCGGCATCCGCGTCCCAGAGACGGGTGACGATGCGGCCGGAGCCGCCCGGCCCGGCCGGATCGAGCACCTCACGGATCAGGCCGGCCTCGTCGAACCACCCGGCGTAGAACGAGTCCGGGTTGTCCCGCCCGAACTCCAGCCGCAGCGACGCCGGACGCAGGAAATCCCTGGTGTCGACGCGGATGGCCGGCCGGCCGAGGACCCGCAACGGATCGACCAGGGCGTCCGCCAACCGGCCCGGATCGGCCGCGTCCGCCCCGTCCACGGCCACCCGGACCCTACTGTCGGATTCCCGACTGGCCAGCCGGTCCACGAGGTCGTCGACGAGGACGGCGAACGAGACGGGGCGCACACGCATGGCTCAATCGTGCGGCATGATCGTGATCCGGGCGTCATCGGCCAGCCGGTAGCCCACGCCGTAGACCGTGGTGACGGCCGGCACGGCGGCGCCCAGCTTCAGCCGCAGCCGCCGGACGTGCACGTCGACGGTGCGCTCACCGGCCCGCTCGTAGCCCCACACCCCGGCGAGCAGCTGCGCCCGGCTGAACACCCGGCGGGGCCGCTCGGCGAGGTAGAGCATCAGGTCGAACTCGAGCCGGGTCAGCGGGATCGTCTCGCCCTCCAGGAGCACCTGACGCGATCCGGTGAGCAGACGCACCTCCGGACCACTGGGGAGTGGCTCCGGGTCCGGCTCGACCGGCTCGGTGGCCGCCTCGACGGTCACCGTGCCCCGGCTGAGCTCCACGAGCTCACGGACCGCCGCGAGTAATCGATGCGCTTGTGGCGAGACCGCGTCCCCGGAGAGCGGAATGGCGAGCGTCACGGTCAGCGCCGGCTCGGGCCGCCGATTTCCGGGGCCCCGCCCCGGTCCGGCGGAACGACGATCGGCTCGCGGCGACAATGCGCTGACCGGCATTGAGTGATCCCCCAAGAATTTGTTGCGGCAAACGAATACGTGTGATCACTGAGCGTAAATCGGGGCTGATATTTCCGGGCCGCCGCTTTGCCGGTCAAGTCACCATCCACAGTGTGAGAAAGATGTTCCATATTGTTCCCGGTAACACGAATGCATTCAGGGAACGCTTTCTGTCAGGCTGATTAAGCATTGCCGAACGCCATGGGGCTCCAGCTGGGACGGAACACGCTGAAGGGGGCGTCCGCGGCTGCGGCGCCCCCTTCAGTGAATTTCCGGGAAATGTGTCGTCAGCCACCCGAGGTGAGACGACGACCGACGGCCGCGATGAGCCGGTCCAGCTCCGAGCCGAACGGGTTGTCGTGCACCAGGTACGTCCACGTCGCGCTCGGCCGGACGATCTCGGCCCGCTCCGGCTGCCACCCGTCGGTGAGGTCGACCTCCTCGAACGCCTCGATGGTCCGCGTCTCCACCTGGGTCAGCAGCTCCTGGAAGGCCGGCACCGCGGCCCGGTGGAACTCGTCCAGCGGGTCCAGCTTGCCCAGCGCCCGCAGGTGCACACCCTCGCGCACCTCGGACAGGAAGGCCAGGTGGTCCACCCACAGCCGGTCCAGGTGGAACAGGGCGATCGCCCGGGCCGAGTCGGACAGCACGTCCTCGTCGATCTCCTTGGCCTTCTCCGGCGACTTCTCCAGCAGCATGATCGCCGCCACCTCGGAGGTGAGCAGCCGCTCCCGGCGCTCGGCCAGCAGCAGGCGCTGCTGCTCGATCACCACGCTGTAGCGCCAGGTGTTGCGGTGGATCTCGTGGTTCACGCCCTCGGCGACCCGCTGGGCGTGCTCGACCGCGTAGTCCACCTGCGGGTCGTGCACGACGCCGTCCATGTCCATCCGCGGCGAGGCCGGCAGGATCTCGCCGGCGTGCCGGGTGACCAGCTCGTCCTCGAGGCTGACGAAGAACACCGAGGCGCCCGGGTCACCCTGCCGGCCGGCCCGGCCACGGAGCTGGTCGTCGACCCGGCGGCTGTCGTGCCGGCCGGCGCCGATCACGTACAGGCCGCCCAGCTCGATGACCTTGTCGCGGTCCTTCTCGTCGCTGCCGCCCAGCCGGATGTCGACACCACGGCCGGCCATCTGGGTGGAGACGGTCACCGCGCCGACCGCGCCGGCCTCCGCGATGATCTCCGCTTCCTCGGCGTCGTTCTTCGCGTTCAGCACGTGGCACGGCACACCGGCCTCGGCGAGCTGCTCGGCCAGCCGCTCGGACGCCTTCACGTCCACGGTGCCGATCAGGACCGGGCGGCCCTTGTCGTGCGCGATCTTGATTTCTTCGACGAGCGCCTCGTCGCGGGTGTCGTGCGCCGAGTAGATCCGGTCCGGGTCGTCCTCGCGGATGTTCGGGGTGTTCGACGGGACCACCGCGACCTCGAGCTTGAAGTACTCGCGGAGCTGCTCGCCGACGTGCACCGCGGTCGCGGTCATGCCGCAGACCGTCGTGTAGAGCGCGATGTACGCCTGCACCGTGACGGTGTTCAGCACCTCGCCCTCGGCGGTGGCGGACAGCCCCTCCTTGGCCTCCACGGCCGCCTGCAGGCCGTCCGGCCAGCGGCGGCGCTGGGCGACCCGGCCGCGCATCTCGTCGATCAGCTCGACGCCACCGTCGCGGACGATGTAGTCCACGTCGCGGCGCAGCAGCGTGTGCGCGTGCAGCGCCACGTTCACCGCGGACAGCTGCGCGACCTGGTCGTCGGCGTACAGGTCGACGCCGCCGAGCTGCTCCTCGATGTTCTTCAGGCCGTCCTCGGTGAAGGCGACGCTGCGGCCGTCCTCGGCCACCTCGTAGTCCTTCGCCTTGCGCAGGTTCTTGACCAGCGCGGCGGCCTCGTGCACCGGGTCGCTCTCGGTGGCGGTCGAGCCGGCGAGCACCATCGGCACCCGGGCCTCGTCGATCAGGATCGAGTCGGCCTCGTCCACGATCGCGGTGGCCAGGTCGCGCTGCACCCGGTCGGCCACGTCGGTGACCAGCTGGTCACGCAGGTAGTCGAAGCCCGCCTCGGACACCGACACGTACGTGACGTCGGCCGCGTACGCCTCGCGCCGCTCCTCCGGCGTCATCGACTCGGTCACCCACGTCGCGGTCAGGCCGAGCAGCGTGTAGATCGGCCCCATCCACTCGGCGTCGCGCCTGGCCAGGTAGTCGTTGACGGTCAGCACGTGCACCGGCCCGTTGTCCAGGCGGGTGTGGCCGTACGCGGCGATCGCCGCGGTCAGCGTCTTGCCCTCGCCGGTGGCCATCTCGGCGACCCGGCCGGAGAGCAGCGCCATCGCGCCGAGCAGCTGGACGTCGTACGGACGCTGGCCGATCGCGCGGCGAGCGGCCTCCCGGCCGACCGCGCAGATCTCGGTGAAATCAGAAGCCTCGCGGGCGGCGTCGGTCAGCGCCGCGTCATCGAGCTCCTTCAGCGCCTCCTCTCGCGCCTCGATCGGCTCCAGGCGCTTCGCCAGCGGGCCGAGGTCCACGGTCGTGCCGGGACGCTGCAGAAACTTGCGGAAACGGTTCTTCAACCGCTGCGACACACCCATGGCGCGCAACGGTACTTTATTTATCTGCCGGGCATCGGCCGGACTCCCGCGCGACGCTCGCTCGAGATTCGCCCCGGACAGTGGTTTGCCCCGGTCCGCGGCCGGGCACTCGCTGTCGACGGCCCGTCCCACGGGTCTCACCGGGAAGGAGACCCGATGCCCAGCCAGCTCGTCTGCCGGCCGGAACGGGACCTCCCGGTAGCGGTCCTCACCGTCAGCGGCACCCTGGACCAGCTGACCGGCAACGCGCTCGGCGCCGCGGTCCGCCGCAGTCTCGCCGGGCAACCGTCGAAACTGCTGCTCGACGTGAGCCGCCTGACCGTGGCCGACCCGGTCGCGTTCGGCACGTTCGGCGCGGTGGTCTGCCAGACGGCGGAGTTCCCGAACGTACCGATAGTCGTCTGCGGCGCCGGCCCGGGCACCTCCGCGGCGCTCGCCGCGATCCCGGACTGCGCGGGCGTCGAGAGGGCCGTGGACTGCGCGACGGCCCTGGCCGACGCGAAGGCCCAGCCGGAACCGGACCGCGTCCGGGTCCGCTTCCGCCCGGTCCCCGAGGCCTGCCGCCAGGTCCGTCAGCTGGTCGGCCAGACCTGTGACCGCTGGCACCGCACCGAGTTCGCCTCGACCGCCACGCTGATCGCCACCGAACTGGTCGCGAACGTGGTCCGGCACGCGCACACCACCATGGAGTTCACCCTGGCCCAGCAGGACGGCCACCTCACCATGGCGGTCCGCGACGGCAGCCGGCACATCCCGCGCCCGCTCGACCCGGCCCTCACCGACGCCGGCGGCCGCGGCCTCCGCCTGATCCGCGAACTCTCGGCCGCCTGGGGCGTCCTTCCGGTCAGCGACGGCAAGGTCGTCTGGACCCACCTGCTCCCGGCCCTCCCCTGACCGATCTTTTCCGGTACGACCTGGGACCCGGACAGAAGCAGCTGCCCCGTCCCGGGCCTCCCCCCGCGACCGCCGCTCCGCACCGGACCGCCCGGCGACGCCCGGGTGTGTCAGTGCTCCCGGCCTCCCCCGCCCCGGCTCCCGCCGGCTCTGGTCACCCGCATCCCTGACGACCACCGCCGTTCGCCGGACCAGGCCGGCGAGCGGTCATCGTGGTTCGTGGGCGCCGTGGTCAGCGGCGGGGCAGGCCGCTCGGGGCGCTGGCCGGGTCGTCCGGCGGTGCGTCGGGCAGGTTCGCCGGGCCGGGGGTGGCGCGGGGTGCGCCCCGGCCGGGCAGGCCCGAGGGCGCGGCCGATTCGTCGACCGGAGCGCCGGAGGGTTCCGCCGACGTCGCCGGCACGACCGGTGGGCCGGCGGCCGGGTTGTGCTGACCCATATCCGGCGCTTGCAGTCCGGGGCGCAGGGTGGGCGGGTTGTGCTGACCCATGTCCGGGGACTGCAGTCCGGGACGCGGCGTAGCTCCGGGCATTCCCGACGGCGGGTTGTGCTGACCCATGTCCGGCGCCTGCAGACCGGGACGAGGAGCGGCGGGCGCGTTCTGCTGACCCATGTCCGGCGCCCGCAGGCCGGGACGAGGAGCCGCGGGCGCGTTCTGCTGACCCATGTCCGGCGCCTGCAGTCCGGGACGCGTCGTAGCACCGGGCATTCCCGACGGCGGGTTGTGCTGACCCATGTCCGGCGCCTGCAGACCTGACGGCCCCGGGGCCACGTCGGGTGTCGGCAGGGCCGGGTTGTGCGGGCCGGACGGGGCCTGAGCCAAGCCGGACAGGTCCTGAGCCGCGGGGCTCTGCGGGGCGGCGCCGGTCATCGCCGCGGCGGACGGCCCGACGCCGGTGCCGGCGGCGGGCGCCATCGGCTGGGGTGTCCCGTGCATGCCGGGCTGGCCCATCGGCTGGCCGGCGGGCGGCACCATCGGCGGCAGGCCACCGATGGCCGGCGCCACGGCAGGGCGGGCCGAGCGGGTGAAGCGCGGTGCGTCCAGCGGGCTGTTCTGCTGGCTGAAGGCGGGCGCGGCGAAGGACGGCGCGGCAAGCGGATCCGGTATCGCCTCGGCGACCGGCAGCGGCGCGGACGCCATCGGCGGAGCCGCCCACGGCGGCGGCGTTCCCTCCACGGGGGCGGTCGGCACGACGGCGATCTGAGGCGCCTCCGCCGGCCCGCCGGAATCCGGGCTGCTGAAAGCCGGCCCACCGAAAGCCGCCCCACCGGGAGCCGTCGTTCCGGGAGCCGTCGTTCCGGGGGTCGGTGCGGGCCAGGCCGGGTTCACCGCGGACTCGTCGGCGGCGCCTGTCGCCCACGGCGGTGCGCTCGGCGGTGCGCTCGGCGGGGCCTCGACCGCGCCGGGTGCCGGCCACGAGCGGAGACCCGTCTCCCCGTTCGGAGCGGCGAACCCGCCGGTCGCGCCGATCCCCTCGGAACCGGCGCCCATCCCGGCCAGCCCGGCCGGGCTGATCGTGCTCACGTTCTCGCCCGGCATGCCGTCCGCCGGGGGCCAGGCCCGCAGGCCGCCGGCGGCCATCTCGTTCCCCGCGCCCGGCCCGGGCGGAGGCCACGCCTGCGAACCGCTCCCGGCCACGTCGCCGCCGACACCCGGTTCGGCCGGGGGCCACGCCCGCAGAGCACTGCCCGCGGCGTCGATGCCGGTGACCGCCTCGGCCGCCGGCCGCGAACCTCGGCCCGCGGGATCGGCGCCCGGATGCGGCTCCGTCGACGACCACGGGCGCAGACCGCTGGTCGCGGTATCGGCGCCGGGGTCCGCCGGGGGCCATGCGCGCAGACCGCTTCCCGTGGTCTCGGTGGCAGCCGGCTCGGCCGGGGGCCAGGCCCGCGGGCCGCCACCGGTCGCCTCGGCGCCGGGGTCCGCCGGGGGCCATGCGCGCAGGCCGCCGTCGGTGGCGCCGGTGACATCGGTGGCGCCGAGGCCCATCGCCGAGGCCAGACCCGCGCCGCCCAAGCCACCCAGGCCGCCCGCGACGCCCGGACCGTCCAGTAAACCGGAGATACCGGAGATGTCGGGTGTGGTGAGGGTGGCGTTGTTGTCGGACGGGGGCCAGGGCTGCGGGCCGGTGCTCGGGTCGGGCTCGTAGCCGCCGCCGGACTCGGGCGAGGGCCAGGGGCGCGGGGTGCTGGCGTCGCCGCTGCGGGCCGTGGGGCCCGTCGCGCCGGGGCCGGGACCGGAAACGGGAGGCGGGGCGTCTGACGGCGACCAGGACCGGATTCCGCTGCCGGCTGACCCGGCGGCGGGATCCGCCGAGGGCCAGGGGCGGGCGAGTGCGGATTCGGCGGAGGGCGCCGGTGAGGTCGGTGCCGCGTGAGCGCCCCTGCGTTCCGGCCGTCCGAGACCGGAGTCTCCCTGGCCGGGGAGGGAATCCGCGCGGTCGAGGGCCACATCCGCGCGGTCGGGGGCGGAAGGGCGGTCTCGCGGCGGGGCAGTGTCCGCGGGGGTGGCACCGTTCAGGCCGATCGCGGCGTTCGGCATGCCGTTCCGGACTTCACCGGTGGGCTCCGGGTGCCAGCCCGGTGCGATCTCGCTGCCACCGGCGAACAGGCCGGGGACGTCCTCGCGGCTCGCCGAGAACAGGTCCGCGAGGTTCTCCCGGCTGTTCGGGAGCAGGCCCGGGGCGGGCTCGTCGGCGCCGGGGAACGGGGTGGGGCCGGGCGAGGGGGCGGTGTTCGTACCGTTGGAGGGTTTTGCGGGCAGGAAACCGGAACCGGCGTTGGCTCCGGGGCGGAGCGCGGTCGTGGCCGGGCCTTCGTTGGCGCCGGAGCCGAAGGGAACGTCCGGGCCGAAGTGGGCGTCGGGGCCGGAGGGGGCGTCGGTGAGGCGCGGCAGGCCGCCGAGGCGGGACTCGGTCCACGACTCGGGTGCCGGTGAACCGGTGGCGGACGCGGACCAGGGCTGTTCGTGAGTTCCGGTGGGTTCGGTCGCCCAGCTCGGGCGCTCCGACGAGAGCGGCCCGAAGTCGTCGGCCGGGGCCCCGGGAGAGGTGAAGGAGCCGAAGCCCGGGCCGGTCAGCGGGTCGGCCGGGGTGGGCCACGGTGCGGGGCTTCCGGTCGTACCGTCGAGGTGCGGACCGGAGGACAGCGGTGAGTGACCGGCGCTCGGGCCGGGACCACCGGTGGTGTCCTCGGACGGCCAGGGCGGGCTGAAGGCGGGCGGGCCGGACTGCGGGGCGAACGCGACCCGGGTGGCGGCGATCAGACCGGAGGCCTCGGCCAGGCCGGCGGCCGCGAGGACCTCGGCGGCCGCCTGCCCGGACCGGCAGGGCAGCGGCTCGCCGCAGACCGGGCAGCGGGTGAGTCCGTCGCGCGGGCCTTCGCCGCCGGCGTGCGCCGAGAGCATCTCGCGGGCGGTGCGTGCCAGGACGCTGTCCGGATTGACGTAATTCGTCGGTGTCACTGGTCCCCGCCCCCCGTCCGCGATGATTTTTCGCGGGACTCGGCGTCCAGTTCACCCCGCCGGGTCCCCCGTTAGGGCACGTTTCCGCAGATCCGTGGGTTGCCGGCCGGAATTACCCGGTATCCGGCGCGGGCGCGGGCGGAGCTTGGTAGGGAGAGGAGATCACGAGTTCACCATTCACTCACGGTGCGCACCCGAGCCCGGTCCGTAACATTGAAGAACATCCAGGAGGTGATCCCCCATGGACGACACGGAACTGCACCGCGAGCGGATCCTCCGGCACGTCAGTCCGATCATCACCGGCCGGTTCGTCGGCTACCAGGCCGCGTACACGCGGGAAGTGCGGGTCGGGCGGCCACTGGCCGTCTTCGTCTTCCTCGCCGCCGGCCTCGCCCAGCTGGTCGGCTCGCTGCTGAAGATGAAACCGGCCCGGCGCAGCCTCAAGGAGCTGCGCAAGGGGCCGGAGTTCCTGGTCACCCCGGTCCGATTGCGCGACGATCTCGGGCAGACGTACGAGATCGAGATGCACGGCCAGCTCCCCCAGTCCGCCCTGCACCGGGGCGATCTGGTGCAGGTGCGCACCGAACCGCAGCGCGACCGCACCCTGCCGGTCAAGCTGATGCAGGTGGTCAACCTGACCACGATGCAGCCGCTGACCCCGCGCATCCCGACCCGGTGGTCGCACCTGGGACCGGCGATGCTGCTGCAGGCCGCCGCGGGGCTGGTGGTGGCCGGCGTGGTGCTGGCCGCACTGCTGCGCTGAGCGGCGCGTAAAGATCGCGACGATCGGGTACCCGTGCGTCCATGCTCGACGCACGGTTGTCCACCACCCGCCAATGCTGCTCCGCCGATGGGGGAACAGGCATCGACAGCGGTAATCATAAGTCCGGGGGGACCGCCGCGACGACGCCCGTTCTCCCTCGTCGCTGACGCCTGAAGAAGGTGGTGCCCGGTGGGCGAGAAAGTGGAAAAGACCGAGTTCTCCCGCGAGGACCGATCCCGGTACCGGCAGAAGATCCGCCGCAGTCTCGACGTGTTCGCCACGATGCTGCGCGAGTCCCGCTTCGAGTTCGAGCGGCCGATGACCGGCATGGAGATCGAGCTCAACCTGATCGACGACCACGCCGATCCGGCCATGCTGAACGCCGAGGTGCTCGGCGCGATCGCCGACCCGGACTTCCAGACCGAACTGGGCCAGTTCAACATCGAGATCAACCTGCCGCCCCGGCGGCTGGCCGGTGACGACCTCGGCGATCTCGAGAAGGCGCTGCGGGCCAGCCTGAACCACGCCGAGGGCAAGGCCCGGACGGTCGGCGCGCACATGCTGACCGTCGGGATCCTGCCCACCCTGCGCCGCGAGCACCTGACCGCCGAGGCGCTGTCGGCGAACCCGCGGTACCAGCTGCTCAACGAGCAGATCTTCGCGGCCCGCGGCGAGGACCTGGACATCCGGATCGACGGGATCGACCGGCTGGCGGTCACCACCGACAGCATCGCGCCCGAGGCCGCGTGCACCAGCACCCAGTTCCACCTGCAGGTGAGCCCGGCGCAGTTCGCGGCGTACTGGAACGCCTCCCAGGTGATCTCCGGGATCCAGGTGGCGCTGGGCGCGAACTCGCCGCTGCTGTTCGGCCGGGAGCTGTGGCGGGAGACCCGGATCCCGCTCTTCGAGCAGGCCACCGACACCCGGTCGGAGGAGATCCGGGCGCAGGGCGTACGGCCCCGGGTGTGGTTCGGCGAGCGCTGGATCACCAGCGTGTTCGACCTGTTCGAGGAGAACGTCAGGTACTTCCCGGCGCTGCTGCCGATCTGCGACGAGAACGACCCCGCGGACATCCTGGAACGCGGCGAGATCCCCGAGCTCAGCGAGTTGCGCCTGCACAACGGCACGGTGTACCGGTGGAACCGGCCGATCTACGCGGTCGTCGACGGCCGCCCGCACCTGCGGGTGGAGAACCGGGTCATGCCGGCCGGCCCGACGGTCGCCGACACCATCGCGAACGCCGCGTTCTACTACGGCCTGGCCCGCAGCCTGGCCGAGGCGGAACGGCCGGTCTGGACCCAGCTGAGCTTCCGCGCCGCCGAGGAGAACTTCCACGCCTGCGCCCGGCACGGCATCGACGCCAGCGTGTTCTGGCCGGGTGCCGGCACGGTGCCGGTGACCGAGCTGGTGCTGCGCCGGCTGCTGCCACAGGCCGCCGACGGGCTGGACCGGTGGGGTGTGTCGCCGGCCCAGCGCGACCGGCTGCTGGGCATCGTCGAGCAGCGCTGCCTGCGTCAGCGCAACGGGGCGTCATGGCAGGTGGAGACGCTGCACGAGCTGGAGAAGCAGGGGATGGACCGGCAGCGGGCGCTGCACGAGATGGTCCGGCGGTACCTGCCACTCATGCACGAGAACATCCCCGTGCACGAGTGGCCGGTGGCGGGCTGATCCCGGGGCGGGGCCGGCGGGTCAGCGACGGCGGGGAAGCCGCAGCCGGCGCACCGGCCGGGCTCCGCTGTCAGTTCACGCCGGTGGCCAGGTTCCCCCGGGCGATGGCAACGGTCACGACATCGAAGATCCGCTTCCGCAGCACGAGGGAGGCGCCCGGCCCGGCGGCGAGCAGCGCGGCCGCCTCGGCGACGCTCGGGGTGCCGACCGCGGCCGCCACGATCGCGCTCGCCCCGGGCGCCGGCGCCGCGTTCTCGCCGGGCGGCGGCGCCGCGTTCTCGCCGGGCGCCGGCACCACGGCGAGCTGCGCCGCGGTGAAAGCGGCGAGCTGCGCCGCCGTGTAGGCGACCAGACGCCAGCCGGACTCCGCGGCGAGCGCGAGTACGGCCGGTTCGGCCGCCCGCCGGTCCAGGGTGGCCAGCACGGTCACCTCGGCCCGGTCCACATCGGCCGCGACCAGGGCGGCCCGGACCGCCGCCGCCAGCGCCGCCGTCCCGGTGCCGGCCCGCGCGCCGAGCCCGACCGCGATCACCCCGCGGCGGCCGCGCGGACCAGCCGGGACGCGATCCCGCGCTGCCCGGCCCAGTGCAGGTGCAGATAGGACGCGTGGACACCGCCCGACGCGAACCCCTCCGGGTCGGCGCCCCGCCACGCCCACGCCGCTCCCCCGGCCGGCGACAGCAGCAGCCCGGAGCGCGGATGCACGGCGGTCCGGTGGAACTCGTGCCCGGTCACCCGGGTGCCGGCCTCGGCGAGGGGGCTGTCGGTCAGCGCGACCGCGTCCCGGTAGCCCAGCGTCAGGGTCGGTGTCATCGCCGCGTCCGCGTCCAGCACGCCGCACATCGGGGCGCCGTCCAGGGTGCGGCACAGCCAGAGCAGGCCGGCGCACTCCGCGGTGATCGGGTGACCGGCCGCGGCGAGTGCCCGGACCGACTCCCGGAGCGGCTCGTTGGCGGAGAGCTCGGCCGCGTACACCTCGGGGAACCCGCCGCCGACCACCAGCGCCCGGGTGCCCTCCGGCAGGGTGGCGTCCCGCAGCGGGTCGACGGTGATCACCTCGGCGCCGGCACCGGACAGGAGTTCGGCGGTCTCGGCGTACGCGAAACTGAAAGCCGGACCACCGGCGAGCGCGACCGTCGGACGGCCCGGCACCGGATTCTCCGCTTCGGGGGTCCACGGCGTGGCGTGCAGCGGCGGCGCCGAACGGGCGACAGCGGCCACCGCGTCCAGGTCGATCGCGCCGGCGACCAGCGTGGCCAGCGCGTCCACCGACGCGAGGGCCTCGGCGCGGCGTTCCGCGGCCGGCACCAGACCGAGGTGCCGGCTGGGCGCGGCGACCGCGTCGGCCCGGCGCAGCGCACCGAGCACCGGGGTGCCGACCTCCTCGCAGGCGTCCCGGAGGATCTGCTCGTGCCGTTCCGAGCCGACCCGGTTGAGGATCACCCCGGCCAGCCGGACGGTGCCGAAGCTGCGGAAGCCGTGCACCAGCGCGGCCACCGACCGGCCCTGCGCGGCGGCGTCCACGACCAGCAGCACCGGCGCGCCGAGCAGCTGCGCGACCTGCGCGGTCGACCCGGTCTCGCCGGCGCCGGTGCGGCCGTCGTAGAGGCCCATCACGCCCTCGATGACGGCCAGCTCGGCGCCCTGCGAGCCGTGCGCGAACAGCGGCCCGATCAGGTCCTCGCCGACCATCACCGGGTCCAGGTTCCGTCCGGGACGGCCGGCCGCCAGGGCGTGGTAGCCCGGGTCGATGTAGTCCGGGCCGACCTTGAACGGCGCCACCGGCACCCCGCGCCGGGCGAACGCGGCGAGCAGCCCGGTGGCCACCGTGGTCTTGCCGTGCCCGGACGCCGGCGCGGCGATCACCACCCGCGGGATCGTCACCATTCGATGCCCTGCTGACCCTTGCGGCCGGCGTCCATCGGGTGCTTGACCTTGGTCATCTCGGTGACCAGGTCGGCGGCCTCGATCAGGTCCGGGTGCGCGTCCCGCCCGGTGATCACCACGTGCTGGGTGCCGGGTCGGTCGTTCAGCACCTGGATCACCTCGGCGACGTCCACCCAGCCCCACTTCATCGGGTAGGTGAACTCGTCCAGCACATAGAACGTGTAGGTCTCGGCGGCCAGGTCCCGCTTGATCTGCGCCCATCCCTCGGCGGCCTCGGCGGCGTGATCCCGCTCGGTGCCGGCGCGCTGGATCCAGGACCAGCCCTCACCCATCTTGTGCCAGGTCACCGGCGTGCCGTTGACGCCGTCGAGGGCCTTGAGCGCGGTCTCCTCGCCGACCTTCCACTTCTGCGACTTGACGAACTGGAACACCCCGATCGGCCAGCCCGCGCTCCAGGCCCGCAGCGCCATCCCGAACGCGGCGGTCGACTTGCCCTTGCCCGGCCCGGTGTGCACGGCGAAGACCGCCTGACGCCGGCGTTGCCGCGTCGTCAGACCGTCGTCGGGCACGGTGGTCACTTTTCCCTGCGGCATCAAAAACCCCTTCTGGTACGACCTGTGCACAGTCCTCCGCTGAACGGGAGGCCCGGCCCGCTCCCGACCGCCCGGCGACCGCCGGGCTGAATCCGGTGGTCACCGCGTGACCGCCCCGGGGTAGCGGCAGCTCACTCGCCTGGCGCGCCCGCGCAGCTCTTCCTGCGGCCCGTTCCGGCCGCCTTTTCTGCGGCGCTTTTCCGGCGGCCCGCTCGTTGTCAGGCGGCTCGGCGGTAGGCCCGGTCGGCCGGCGCTGCCGCGGCTGCTGCCGGGCGGCTCCCGCCGGTCGCCGCTTCGAGCTGGTCGAGCGGGAGCACGTCGGCCTGCAGCGCACCGGCCAGCTTGCGCGCCAGGCCCAGCCGGATCGGGCCGGACTCGCAGTCGACGACGACCGTGGCCACCCCGGCCAGCGCCGGCACCAGCAGCAGCGGGTCCGGCCCGCTGGTGGCCCGCCCGTCGGTGACCACGATCAGCAGCGGGCGACGGCGCGGATCGCGGCGGCGCTCGGTGGCGATGGTCCGCGCCGCGGCGCGCAGGCCGGCGGCTAGGGGCGTGCGGCCACCGGTGCGCAGCGCGGCGAGCCGCATGACCCCGACCTCGTGGCTGGACGTCGGCGGCAGCACCACGTCGGCGTCCGCGCCCCGGAACGTGATCATCCCGATCCGGTCCCGGCGCTGGTAGGCGTCCCGCAACAGCGAGAGCACCGCCGTCTTGACCAGGGTCATCCGCTTGCGGGCGGCCATCGACCCGGACGCGTCCACCACGAACAGCACCAGGTTCGCCTCCCGCCCGACGTGGATCGCCTCCCGCAGATCACGCGCCTGCACACCCATCACCGCGGCCCGCACTTCCCCAGCGGCCCGTGCTTCTCCGGCGGCCGGGGTCGTGGGCCGGGCGAGCGGGCCGGCGAGTGCGGTGCGGTGCAGGGCGGCGCGCAGGGTGGCCGGCAGGTGCGGGGCGCCGGCGAGCTTGCCCACCGGTTTCCGCGAGCCGATCACCCGGCCGCGACGCGCATAGGCCGGCGACCGTTTGCCGGTGTGCCCGCCCTCACCGCGTGCGGTGATCCGCAGAGCGCGCGGCCGGAACGCCTGCCCCGCCTGAGCGGGCGGCGCGGAAGCCTTCGGCTGCGGGGTCACGCCGTCCGGCGGGGTGCCTGCGTCGCCCCCGTCCGGAGCAACGCCCCCGCCGTCCGTGCCGCTGCCCGGTCCACCGCCATCCGGGCCAGGGCCACCGCCATCCGGGCCAGGGCCACCGCCATCCGGGCCAGGGCCACCGCCGTCCGGCGCAGGGCCACCGCCCGGCGACGGATCATCGTCGTCACCGTCGTCCGGCGCCGGATCCTGCTCCGCCGCCTCCTGCTGGGCCTGCCGCTCGGCGTCCTCGAGGGCCTGGTCCAGCTTCTCCTCATCGGTACCCGGCGGGTCCAGCGGATCGGTCCGGCGGCGGTGCGGCAGCGCCAGCCGGGCCGCGTCCCGCACGTCGTCGGCGGTCACCACGTCCCGCCCGCTCCACGCCGCGAGCGCCACCGCGCACCGCGCCACCACGATGTCGGCCCGCATCCCGTCCACCCCGTACGCGAGGCACACCCGGGCGATCCGGTCCAGCTCGGCGTCCGGCAGCTGCACCGAGGGCAGCACCGCGCGGGCCGCCGCGATCCGGGCCGCGTACTCCCGCTCGTCGCCGGCGAACCGCTGCGCGAACCCGGCCGGGTCCGCCTCGTACGCCAGCCGCCGCCGCACCACCTCGGCCCGCAGCCGCGCGTCGCGCGGCGCGGCCACCGTGACCACCAGGCCGAACCGGTCGACCAGCTGCGGCCGCGGCTCGCCCTCCTCCGGGTTCATCGTGCCGACCAGCAGGAACCGGGCCGCGTGCTTGACCGACACGCCGTCCCGCTCGACGTGCGCGCGGCCCATCGCGGCCGCGTCCAGCAGCAGGTCGACCAGGTGGTCGGGAAGCAGGTTGACCTCGTCGACGTAGAGCACCCCGCGGTGCGCGGCGGCGAGCAGCCCCGGCTCGTAGGCCTTGACCCCGTCGGCGAGCGCGCGCTGGATGTCCAGGGTGCCGACCACCCGGTCCTCGGTCGCGCCGACCGGCAGCTCGACGAGCGTCGCGGGGCGGTGCGTGGCCGGGGTGTCGGCGGGGTGCGGCCCGTCCGGGCACTGCGGGTCGGGAGCGGCCGGGTCGCAGGCGAACCGGCAGCCGCGCACCACGGTGACCGGGGGCAGCAGGCTCGCCACGGCACGCACCACGGTGCTCTTCGCGGTGCCCTTCTCGCCGCGCACCAGAACCCCGCCGACCGCCGGCGACACCGAGGTCAGCAGCAGGGCGAGGCGCAGGTCGTCAAGGCCGACCACGGCCGAGAACGGGTACGGAGTCGTCACAGGGGGTTCCCTCCCGGCGGGTGTCCACGCCCGCGTGTCGGTCATCACGAGCGGCCGGAGTCTCCTGGCTTCCGGATCGCCGTTCCCCGCTCGCCTTCCGGCCCGGTCAGGGCCGTGGCGTGCCGCGCGTCAGCGGGTCGCTCCCCGGTCACAGTGGCGGGACCGTCCCGGATTCACACCGGGTTCCTCCGCTACCGCTCGACAATCAATCTTTCCTACCGCCCACCCACCCGTCAAACCAGCCCACCGTGACCGAACCCTCAGTGCGGAGCCTTCCACCACCCAGCGTGGGGACTTTCGGCGCGCTCCGCACCCCAACTCCCCACACAACTGGCAACGCCCTCGGGGCAGCGGGTACTCAGGGCCGCTCGCCAGGCGGCACAGCCTGCGGTCGCCGTCCGCTGCGCCGGCACCGACGGCAACCCGGCGCGGTCGTCCCGCAGGGTGCACCGCCGCTCCCGGCGGGTGCCCCGGTCCGGCCCACTCAGGGCGGCACGGATCCGCAGCAATCCGCACTCCCTGACACCAGACACACCCGTCACCGCGCCCCGGCCGGCCCTGACGGCCCCATCCGGCCCGTTCATACGACCACCAGCACCAGCCGGCCCCTCAACCCCGCCATAACGGCCGCCACAACCAGCCCCAATACCGCTCAGCCTAAGTTGATCTTGATGGGCTGTTTGCGACCGGAACCACTTAGCCCGCAAGGAAATCCCGGCCCGCCCCCGCGAAAGTCAGCGAACGGCAGGCTCCATCGTCGGCCTTGGCAACCCGGGCGCCGCCCATGATCAAACTTGATGCTGGCGTATGGGCTCACGCTCGCCGGCCGGTGCCGGGTGCGCCCGTCACCACGTGAACGACCCCCGGTCGCAGCGCGCTCACCGATCCAGCGTGCGTTCCGGTTCCCGGCTGGTGCTCAGGGGTGCCTCGGGGGCGGGGAGGCACCCCTGAGCACCAGCCGGGAACACCGAGCGTGCGGGCGGTCCGAGCGTGCGGGCGGTCCGAGCGTGCGGGCGGTCCGAGCGTGCGGGCGGTCCGAGCGTGCGGGCGGTCCGAGCGTGCGGGC